>JAITIS010000097.1 GCA_031279305.1 Candidatus Margulisiibacteriota bacterium
ACATCAGCCGCGACTGCAACTCGCACGAGCTGATCAAACAGGCGGTGAAAAAAGTCCTGCCGGCGGAATTTATGGCGCAAAAAATATTTTTTGCGCCGGAAGGCCGCTGCAGCGAACATTTATGCTGGGATTATTCCGCGGCGCCGAAAATGCCGGAATATGCCGCGTCTGCCGCCGCGCTTGAGCGGTGAGCCGATTATTCTTTCTCGACGGTGTCTATATACATAGAGCCAACACAAATAGGACATTCTGCTCCGGCTGAATGCGCTCCGGCAATTATTCCTGCGGAAGACTTTGGCGCTGGAGTATAAAAAACTGCTGTCTGCGGCGTCTTGCCCAAAACCATCCGCCGGAGATAAGCCTCCGCTTCCTGCGCAGAACTGCCGGTAAACTTGCTGTCTGCTATTTCGGACACTCTGTCCGCCGCGGCAAGCATTTCTTCATCGGTGTCGATTATGCCGTTGCCGGTCTTGGCTTTGTCCGCGCTGGCTGTCGTGTCCGCCTGTCGGAGGGCAGCCTGATGCCTTGTTGCTGCATTAGAGATGCTGATTTTTAATTCACTCATAACTTATTCTCCTTTATTTTTGCGTATTGACAGTGTATTTTGACGCTTGGCATCCTTACTGTTTATTTCAGCGTAATGCGGGAGGGCTATCATTTAAGAAAAGGAGAGTAGCGAAGAGCATACCTGCTGGCAGCCGTTGCCTCTTCGGAAAAAGCGGCGTCACCAAAAATTTCCTTTCGGAGGGCACACTCGGCTTTTCGTAACAGAAAAGCATAACCAAACGCCGTCATATTAAGAAAGTTGGCTGTCTGCGGATTTGTTTCCAAAAAACTGCGCGTCGCGGCAAATATTTCTGCTTCCGTGTCTATCAAGCCGTTGTTGCTGTTCTCTCCGGTTCCGGAGTCCGCCCGTTTTAGCATTTCTTGATATTGTTCCGGCGCATTGGCAATAACCAGTGGCGGCACAGCGGATTTGCTCAAAACTTCAGCCCTGAGATACTCCTCCGCTTCCTGCGCGGAATTCCCGCCAAATTTAGCGCCGGCAACTTTCGAGACAGCCTTAGCCGCGCGCAAAATTTCCGCTTCTCCATCGATATAGCCATTGCTGTTGCTGTCTTTTGCTCCAATATAGACGCCTCTGTCCGCTTTTCTCAAGGCCGGCCTGTATTGTTCCGGCGCGCGGGAGATATTAAACATAAATTCACTCATAATTTTTCTCCTTTAGTTATCTTATTGTTTTCATTAGCGCGGGGCTTTAACGCATAACCTCCTTGTCATTTATTTCAGCGCAGGGATTATCACATTTAATGCAATTAAATGTCAATATCAATATCAATATTTGCTGTCTTTATATCGTCGTCGCGGAGTTATTGCGGATTTTGAAGGCGCGGGATCTCAAAAGCCCCTATTTTTAACAAGTTGCTTAGAAATTTCAATATTTCGGTAAAACTCTGGACAATCTGGCTGTCCGACTGCTCGATTTTCCGGCTTAGCTCTGCCAGCAGCTCCGGTCGTTCCTCTGGCGCGGCCTGTTCATATTGGGCATCATATTCGACCACATACATTTTTAGCTCGTGCGACGCTTTGCGGAAAAGCCCTATCAATCTAGCCATTTCATTGATTAGCTGCGGACTGTTGTCGCCTTTGGCGCGGCAGTACAGATCATACAACAGGAGCATTACCCGGTCATAAGCGCCGTTGCCGTGAAAAAAGAAATACAGGCAGCAAGCGTCCTGGAGACAATTCGTTTTCAGTTCCCGGATAATTTCTGCTAATTTTACCGTAAAGATGGCCAGCCGCTGGTATTCTTTGTCTGATACACCGCGCCGGATAGACCGCGGCTGTTCCGCTAATATTTTGGTTTGCATAAACATTTTTATATCGTTAATTCCGCGGTGCTGTTGCGGAATTTTTCCGCTATAATAACATACTTATGAAAATTGTCCGGTTATGGCTTGTAAATTTCCGCAATTATGAAAACGCTGTTATTGAATTTGCCGGACATAATCTGCTCGTGGGGCTAAACGGCGCGGGCAAAACGAATATTCTGGAAGCGATCGATATTCTGGCCACCAGCCGCTCGCGCATCGCCAAAGGCTTAAACAAGTGCATACGCCGCGGCCAGTCTGGTTTTGCGCTCAATGGAGTTTTTGCCTCTCCGCCGGCGGGTGAATTGACCATCGCTTTCCGCCAGGAGCGCGGCGCGGCGCGGACGATCAAGATCAATGACGAAATTCTGGCGCGCTCCTCGGAGCTGATCGGCCGGGTGAACAGCGTGATTTTTCTGCCCGGCGATCTGGAGCTGGTGCAGGGGCCGCCGGCGGCGCGCCGCAAATATCTGGACATCCTTATCTCCCAGACCGAGCGGGAATATTACGCCGACCTGCAAAATTATACCCGCGCGCTGAAGCAGAGAAATGAATTATTCAAAAATTTGCGTTCTCCGGGGCTGCCGGATACTGCCCGTAACCGGGCTGTCGGAGTCTGGGACGAACAGCTGGCGGAATACGCCGGGCGCCTGATGCTTAAGCGCCGGGAGTATCTGGATTTTTTCGCGCGCGAAACAGCGGGGCTTTACAGCGCCTTGGGGTTTGCCGGCGCGGTGGCGGTGCGCTACAAGACGGATGTCGCGCCGGATAAAAGCCAAAACTTGGAGCGCTTGGCTTCCTCGCGCGCGGAAGATCTGCGCTTCGGACGCACCCACTGGGGCGCGCACGCCGATGACTTTGAATTCTGGCTGGATGACAGCAAGGCCGCGGAATTTTGCTCGCAGGGCCAGCGGCGTCTGCTGGCCATTGCCTTCAAATGCGCCGAGGCTAAAATCAAAACGGAAAAACTAAATGATCCGCCGGTGGTGCTGGTGGACGATGTTCTGCTGGAACTGGACGCAGAGCGGTTCAATCAGGTGATTACGGCCATAGCGCCGCAGAGCCAGAAAATTTTTACCGTGACGGACACCGGCCGTTTTGCGGCCGGCCTGCTGGATAAATTGAAAATCATCAAAATAACGCAGGGAAAAATACTTTAATGGAAAGTCTGGGTGATATTCTTAAACAGCTATGCCGGACGAATTACCGCCTGCGGGACGCGCTGTGTCTGGAAAAACTTCAAAAACTCTGGCCGCGGGTGGCGGACGAACCGCTGGCCGCTAAAGCGACGGTTCAAAATTACCGGAACAAGATCCTTTTTTTGACGGCCAGTTCTTCAGTCTGGGCGCAGCAGCTGGGGTTTTTTAAGCGGTTGATCATCGAGAAATATAAAAAACTGGAGCCGGATATTGTCATAAAAGACGTCCGGGTTAAAAGCGCCGGCTTTGTCGCTCCCCCGGCGCAGGTTAAAATTGCGGTCAAAACGCTGGATGACCGCCGGATCTGCCCGTCCTGCGGCCGGCGCTTCGAAGGAACGGAAACAGAGTGTGTTTTTTGCCGCAATAAAAAACAGAATATTTTGGAGCAGCGGATCAGCAAATATCTGGAGGATACGCCTTGGGTCAGATACGCGCAGGCTAGGGTAGATCTGCCGGATGTCCGAGAAAAAGATTTTTCCGCGGTCAGACGCCGGCTGGAACACCAGACGCTGGATGCCCTGCGCCGGCTGTATTTTGAGTTTTATCAACAGCCTTTGCCCAAGCGTTCACGTCCGCTGGCGGAGCAGCTGGCCTCCCGTTACATAATGCTTAAAACCGGCTTAACACCGGATAAAATAGATGATAATATAATCTCTGGTCAATTAAGCCGTAAATTACACAAATTCATCTACGGTTAAACAGGGGGCGGCGGTGGAGCACAAGTACGATGCGTCCAGCATTAAGGTATTAGAGGGTTTAGAGGCGGTCAGACAGCGGCCGGGTATGTATATCGGCTCCACCGACCGTTACGGCCTGCATCATCTGGTCTATGAGATCGTCGATAATTCCGTGGACGAGGCGCTGGCCGGCTGTTGCACGGAAATAGAGGTCGCTCTGGAAAAAGATGGCTCCTGCGCGGTGCGCGACAATGGCCGCGGCATTCCGATCGGCATACACGCCAAAACCAAACTGCCCGCCGTGGAAGTGGTGCTGACCACTCTGCACGCCGGCGGTAAATTTGACAAACAGGGCTACAAAGTGTCCGGCGGACTGCACGGCGTCGGCGCTTCGGTAGTAAACGCGCTGTCCGCGACTTTTGAGATCGAAGTGCGCCGCGACCGGAAAATTTACCAAAATTCTTATCACCGTGGCGTCCCGGTCAAAAAACTCGGCGAGCTTAAAGACGAGCCGAAACAAAAGGCGACCGGCACCTATATCCGTTTTTATCCCGATGACGAAATATTTGAAACTCTGGAATTTAGCTTTGACACGCTGGCCGTGCGTTTCAAAGAAACCGCCTACTTAAATAAAGGCTTGAAAATTATTTTTAACGATAAGCGCGAGAAAACCGCCAAGCAGGAAATTTATTGTTTTGCGGGCGGCATAGTTGAGTACATCGAGCATATCGATGAGAACAAAGAATCGCTTTTTCGCAAGCCGCTGTATATTCACAAAGCACAGGACGGCGTGGACGTGGAAGTCGCGCTGCATTACTGCAAAGATTATTATGACGAGACTATGCTGACTTTTGTGAACAATATCCGCACGCGCGAGGGCGGCACTCATTTGTCCGGTTTCCGCACGGCGCTGACCCGCTCCATCAATAATTTTGCCAAAAAATACGATCTCCTCAATCTGAAAAAAGAGGAGTTTTTTACCGGCAACGACGTGCGCGAGGGGCTGACGGCCATCGTTTCGGTCAAAGTGCCCAATCCGCAGTTCGAGGGGCAGACTAAATCCAAGCTGGGCAACAGCGAGGTCAAAGGCATTGTCGACAGCGTGACCGACGCCGGCCTGACCGATGCCTTTGAGGCCAATCCCGCGGTGGGGAAAGCGATAGTCAATAAATGCCTGATCGCCCAGCGGGTGCGCAACGCCACGCGCAACGCGCAGGAGCTGGCCCGCCGCAAATCCGCGCTGGAAGGCTCGTCCCTGCCCGGCAAGCTGGCCGACTGCATCAACCGCGACGCTTCAAAATGCGAGGTGTACATAGTAGAGGGCGACTCCGCCGGCGGCTCCGCCAAACAGGGACGCGACCGTAATTTTCAGGCGATCCTGCCTCTGCGCGGCAAGATCCTCAATGTCGAAAAAGTGCGGCTGGATAAGGTGCTGGAAAACGAGGAGCTAAAAAATATGATCTCGGCGATCGGCCCGGAGGTTTTTGACAAGCTGGCCGCGCGCGGCGAGGAATCCGAGGAGGAAGAAGAAGCCACGCCTGAAGCGGCGACGCAGTCGGAGATCGAGAGGGTTTTGCAGTTTTTGCGTTATCATAAAATTATTATTATGACGGATGCCGATGTGGACGGCGCGCATATCCGCACCCTGCTTTTGACTTTTTTTTACCGCTACGCCAAAAAAGTCATCGAGGCCGGCTGTCTCTATGCCGCCCAGCCGCCGCTGTATCTGGTCAAAAAAGGCAAACAATTGCAGTACGCTTATTCCGATGAAGAAAAAGACAAAATCGTCGCTTCTTTTGGCAAAGACACAGGATTGGGCATACAGCGTTACAAAGGCTTGGGCGAGATGAATCCAGAGCAGCTCTGGTCGACGACGATGGACCCCGCCAACCGTATATTGCTGCAGGTTAAAATGGAGGACGCGGTGCGCGCCGACGAAGTGTTTTCTATGTTGATGGGATCGGAAGTGGAGCCGCGCAAAAAATTCATTCAGGAGCGCGCCAATAGCGTGAAATGGCTGGATATATAAGGAGCATAAATGGCTGAAAAAAAAGTAGAAAAACCCGCGGAGGCGCCGCATAACCGGATCAAGCCCCTGCTCATCGAAGATGAGATGCAGGCCTCATACATCAATTACGCGATGAGCGTGATTATCGGGCGCGCGCTGCCGGATATCCGCGACGGCCTCAAGCCGGTGCACCGCCGCGTCCTCTATTCGATGTACGAGAACGGCGTCACCCGCGACAAGCCTTACAAAAAATCTGCGACTACAGTCGGCGACGTGCTGGGCAAATACCACCCCCACGGCGACACTTCGGTGTACGACGCGCTGGTGCGCTTGGCGCAGGATTTCAGCCTGCGCTATCCGCTGGTCGACGGGCAGGGCAATTTTGGCTCGGTGGACGGCGACAGCGCCGCGGCGATGCGCTACACCGAGGCGCGTCTGGCCCGGATTTCCGAGGAGTTAATGGCCGATCTGAACTTAAACACGGTGGATTTTATGCCTAACTTTGACGAATCCCTGCAGGAGCCGGCGGTTTTGCCGGCGCGCATTCCCAATCTGCTGGTCAACGGCTCCTCCGGCATAGCTGTGGGTATGGCGACGAATATTCCGCCGCATAATCTGGGCGAGATCTGCGACGGCCTAACCGCGCTGGTTGACGATCCCAAACTGCCCGATGCCTCGCTGTTGATGTTTATCAAAGGCCCGGATTTTCCGACCGGCGGCAATATCGTGCAGGTCGGCGACAGCGACGGCATCCGCAATATGTACCTGACCGGGCGCGGCTCCGTGACCGTGCGCGCGCAGGTGTCCGTGGAGCCTGCGCATCAGAAAAAAGACCGGCAGTGCATCATCGTTTCGGAAATTCCCTATCAGGTCAATAAGGCCGAGCTGATTATTCGCATCGCCGATCTGGTCAAAGATAAAAAAATCGCCAATATCGCCGATCTGCGCGACGAATCCGGCCAGCAGGGCATGCGCATTTATATCGAGCTGAAAAAAGAAGCCAGCCCCGATGTCGTGCTCAATCAATTGTACAAACACACCAATTTGCAGCTGAATTTTAACGCCATACTGCTGGCGCTGGTCGACGGCATTCCCAGAGTCTGCGCGCTCAAAGAAATTTTGCAGAATTTCATCAGCCACCGCGTGTCCGTGGTGACCCGCCGCACGCAGTTTTTGCTGCAAAAAGCCAGAGATAAAGCCCATATTCTGGCGGGACTGCTTGTCGCGCTAGATCAGCTCGACGCGGTCATCGAGCTGATCAAAAAATCTAAAACCGTGCCGGAAGCCCGCGAGGGATTGATGAAAAAATTTAAGCTGACGGAAAAACAGGCCGCGGCGATACTGGATTTGAAACTGCAGAGATTGACAGCGCTGGAAACGGGCAAAATCCGCGAGGAATACGACGACGCCCAAAAAGAAATCGCCGATTATGAGGATATTCTGGCCAAGAAAACCCGCATTATGAAAATCATTAAACAAGAGCTGGCCGAGGTTAAAGAAAAATACGGCGACGCGCGCCGGACGCGTGTCTTGGGCAAAATCGACGAAGTTAGCATTGAAGACCTGATCCCGGAGGAAGACGTGGCGGTGTTTTTGACCCGCGCCGGATTTATCAAGCGGATGCCGGTGACGACTTTTCGCAATCAGCAGCGCGGAGGCCGCGGTGTCTCTGGAATGGAAACGCGCGAGGAAGACCAGATTGATTCCATTTTTATCACCAACACGCACAGCTATATGGTTATTTTCACCAACCGGGGCAAGGTTTACCGCGTCAAAGTTTATGAGATACCCGACGCCAGCCGCAACAGCAAAGGCCAGTCCATCACCAATTTTGTGCAGCTAGAGGAAGGCGAGCAAATCACCGCGACCATCGAGGTGTCCGATTTTTCCCAGCCCGGCCAGTATTTGTTTATGGCCACCCGCAAAGGCACGGTCAAAAAAACCGAAGTGAATGAGTTTGAAAATCTGCGCCGTTCGGGCATTATTGCTATTACTCTGGAGGACGGTGACTCGCTGGAATGGGCGGCGCATACGGACGGTAAAAAAGATATTCTGATGACTACGGCGGACGGCGTCATTATCCGTTTTGATGAGGCGGATGTGCGCGCGATGGGGCGCGGCGCGGGGGGCGTTAGAGGTATTGCCCTCGACAAGGGCGACCGCGTAGTCTCGATGGATATTCTGGAAAAAGAAAACAAAGCGGATTACGCGGTGATCCTTTCGCAAAACGGCTATGGCAAGCGCACCAAAGTCGACGAGTACCGCTGTCAGGGCCGCGCCGGCCGCGGGGTGCGCTGCGTCTCCCTGCGCGACAAAGACCGGGCTGTCAAAATGCGTATCGCCGGAGCCAAAGATAGCCTGATGATTGTCACTGCCAACGGCATCATTATCCGCCAGAAAGTCAAAGATGTTTCCGAGCAGGGACGCGCGGCGATGGGCGTGCGTCTCATCAAGCTCGACAAGGAGGACAAAGTCGTGGATATCGGCGTGATTAAAGCGGAAGAGGGATAGATAATCAAGAAAATTTGTTTTATGAAAACAAAAAAACGAACCGCAGATATTTTGTACATACTTACAAATCCGTGTTTAAATGGCTGGGTTAAAATTGGCATTACCGATAATTTAGAACAGCGATTAAAAAGCCAAAACGGTGATTCCGCTTAGTTATAGGGTGTACGCGACCTTAAAAATAAGCGGCGAGCGCCTTAAAATGGCGGAACAGATAGCGCATAGTTATTTTGACAAGCATCGCGCTAAAGAAATAAATGAATACGGAAAAATATTAAGAAGCAGGGAGTTTTTCTTTATTGCGCCGGAAGATGCTTATGCCTATTTGGAAGAAATAAGAAAATTTGCGCAGATTGATAAAACCGCCCTGGAAAAATACAAGGAAAATAAGACAGATAAAGAAGCAAATTTAATCGCCGAAGAAGCTAGAGAAATCAGCGAAAGAAACACCACCGGCGGGGATATAAATTTTGCTAGTGATAATATTCGGAAATTATACGAACAGCTTAGAAATAAAATTTTAGAATTTGGCAACCGCGGCGAACAAATAATGGAAGAACAGCAAAAACATTACATTGCATTCAAAATAAATAGAAAAAATTTTATTGATGTTAAAATCCATAAAAATTCCCTAGTGTTGTTTTTTAATGTAAAATCTGGAGAGCTTCCAGATGAACGCGGGTTGACGAGAGACCTTGAAATAGACGGACACATAGGCCATCACGGAAATGGAGATTATGACCTGCGCCTTACGGATAACAAAGACTTAGACTATGTTGTAAAGCTAATAAAATTTAGCCTTGAACAGAACTCCAAGTAACCGCTGGACAAAACCTGATGGCTGAAATCAACAAAACTTATGAGCTGGTTGTCCGGGAATTTACCGAAATAAAAACAAAGGATTTACAGCGCAGAGCGCCGAGCGTTGATAGAAATTCTGCTGAGGAGCCGGCTCTGCCCGCGCCATTCACCAGTTTGCGCGCAGAAATATCAGGCGGGTCATTTTTCTGATCCGGGCGGTCGAGAACTAAAAATAATTATTGCAACGCTGAACACAGCCGGTGTTTGTAGTATAATGCGCTTTACTTATGAAACGCATCTATCTGGATAACAACGCCACGACAATGGTTTCTCCGGCCGCCGCTAAAGAGCTGGCCAAGTACCAGTCTATTCATTACGGCAATCCTTCTTCTTTGCATAGTTTTGGCCTAGATACCCGCCCGGAACTGCGTAAAGCGCTGGACCGGATTTACCGGCTGATCAACGCCGCGGACGAGGATGATGTGCTGATCACCTCCGGCGCGACGGAAGCCAATAATCACGTGATCAAATCTATTTTTCTGGCCAATCAAGGCAGCCGTAAAAATCATTACATCACTTCCAATATTGAACACCCGACGGTCTACAATACTTTTCAATATCTGGAAAAACTCGGCGCCGAAGTGACCTATCTGCCCTGTGCTAAAAACGGCCTGCTCTATCCAGAACAGATCGCGGCCGCGCTGAAAGACAGCACGGCGCTGGTTTCCATAATGGCCGCCAATAACGAGATCGGCACAATACTGCCCGTGCCGGAAATTGCGAAAATCTGCCGCGGACGGAAGGTGCTGGCGCATACAGACGCGACACAGGCTCTTGGCAAATTTCCGGTGAACGCGCGGGAGCTGGGCGTGGATTATCTGTCTTTTTCCGCGCACAAATTTCACGGGCCGAAAGGCATCGGCGGCCTGTACATACGCCAGGGCAAAAGGCTGGAGCCGTTTTTTCACGGCGGGGAGCAGATGGCTAGCCTGCGCGCAGGCACGCTCAATGTGCCGGGCATTATTGGCATGGGTGTTGCCGCCGCTGAAGCCCTGGACGGTTTGGACTATGAGGCCGCGGAGGTAAAGCGTCTGCGCGATAAACTAGAAAATTTTATCCTGCAAAATATTCCCGACACTTTTCTAAACGGCGACAAACAGCGGCGCACGCCCAACACGCTCAACGTCGCGTTCCAAGACTGCGAGGGCGAGGCTCTGCTCTGGGACCTCAATGAACACGGCATTGCCGCTTCTACCGGCTCGGCCTGCGCTTCCGAGGAGCTGGAATCTTCCCGTGTTCTGCGCGCGCTGGGCATCGATAAAGCGCTGTCGCATATGGCGGTGCGTTTCTCGCTTTCCCGCTATACGACCGAGGCGGAAATTGATTATGTCATCTCCGTTCTGCCGGGGATTATCAAGAGGCTGAGAGCAATTTCTTCGGGCGGTTCAATGTAGTTGATATGTCAAAATTCTTTTTTTGACAAACCTGTTTATCTTGCCTAAAATCCCTCCAATGACGCAGGACGTTTTAGCTGAAATAATTGAAACAGAGAAGGCCGCCGCGGACTTAATCGCGCGCGCAAAAAAAGCTGCCGTGCTGAAAATGCAGGAAACCGAGCGGCGGATTTCCGCGCAGGAGCAAGAGTTAAAACAGGAATTAAAACACCAGCGACAGGCTTTACAAAAAGAGCTGGAAACCGAATACGCCAAAGAGACGGCTAAAGCGCGGCAAAAAACAGCAGCCAGACTGGAGAAAATAAAATTAACAGAGGCGGATCTGTCCGGGGCAGCGGATTATCTGGCGCAAAAAATCTTAGCTTAAACTGGAGAGATTGTGGCGGTCGCGGAAATCCAAAAAATGCAGATTTTTATTCTGCAGAAAAAGCTCCAAGAGTTTCTGGCCGGCCTGCAATCTTTGAGTTGTTTTGAGATCAGCAATGTCGCCGAATATTTTGCCCCGGGGCAAAACGGCGCGGCGCTTAGCTTGCGTTATCAAAAAATTATAGATTTTCTGGACGCTCTGTTTCCCCGGCCCAGAGGGTTTATCGAAAATTTTATACAGGTCAAACCGGTGGTGAAAAAATCCGCGGCGGAGGCATTTTTGCAAAAACAGCCGCGGGAAACATTGTCCCGGCTGGAAAAACTGCAAAGTTCGTGGGAATTAAACAAACGGCGGATCAAACAGCGGAGTGGCGAGCTGGCTAGGCAGGAATTGTACGCAGTCTTTGGCCTGCCCAGAGCCAGACAAGCCGCGAAACTGCGCCGCGTCAGCGTAATTTTCGGGACGACTAAAACTGTTGATCCGGAGATAATGCAGGTGATCGCTCCAGGCACGGCAAAAACGCCGGCTTTTGTCCAGCTGTTTTGCCTGCGCGAGGATGAGGCAAACCTGCGCGATAGACTGTCTGGCGCAGGGTTTCAGGAAATAATTTTGCCTCTGCAAAAATTGGATTACGTGCGGGAAAGCGGACGTTTGCGAAACGCGCTAAAAAAAGCGCGGGCTCAGGCCGCCGCGCTTAAAAACAAACTGGCCGCTCTCCACGCGGCGGAATACCGTAAACTGGCGGTCTGGGCGGATTATTTAACCAATGCCGGAGAGCTGGAGGCCTGCGCTCTGAGGCTTAGCGCGACGGAAAAAACCGGTTTAATCACCGGCTGGGTGCCGGTGGCGCAGAAAAAACAGCTGATAAATTATCTGGAAAAATTCGCGGAATATCTGTATTGGCGCGAAGTTGAGCCGGCGCAGGGCGAAACGCCGCCGGTTGCCCTGCGCAATAAAATTGCCGCGCCGTTAGAGTCTGTAACCGCCCTGTACGGCCTGCCCAATCCGCAGGAATTTGATCCGTCGCCTTTAATGGCGCCTTTTTTTATTCTGTTTTATGGGCTGGCTTTGTCCGACGCCGGTTACGGCCTGCTGCTGACGCTGGCCGCGGCGGCTCTGCTCTGGAAATTCCGGGCCAATCTAACCGCTTTTGGCCGGAAACTGTTGGCGCTTAATGTTTACTGCGGTGTCTCTACTATAATAGTAGGCCTTTTGACCGGCAGTGTTTTCGGGATTGATTTTAATATTTTGCCTTGGCCTGTTGTAAAAAAATTTTTTCTCTCGGTTAAGATTATAGATCCGTTGTCCAATCCTCTGCCGCTGTTGGGTTTGTCGGTGGGACTGGGCGCGGTTCAGATTTTGACCGGCCTTTTCCTGCGTTTTCTGCTGGACGTCCGGCAAAAAGGCTGGGGAGAGGCTTTTCTCCAGTCCGGCTGCTGGACGCTGTTTTTGGCGGCGATCTTTAGCTATGCGGGCGCTTCGTTTGCGCGGCTGGACGCGGCGGCCAAAATTGCCGGTTATGCGGTACTGGGCGGTGTTGTATTTATGATCCTCACCCAGGGCAGACAGCAGAAAAATCCATTGTTGAAACTCTGCTCCGGTCTGCTCAGTTTGTACAATCTTTCCGGCTACGTCGGCGATCTGCTGTCTTACACCCGTTTGTTTGCGCTGGGACTGGTGACGGCGGTGCTGGCGATGGTCATCAACTATCTGGCGGCGATGACCGGCGGGGTGCCGTTTATCGGCGTTATTTTAATGACGTTAATTTTTATTTTTGGCCATATTCTGGATTTTTTGATCAATCTGTTAGGCGCCTTCGTGCATTCCGCGCGCCTGCAGTATGTGGAATATTTTTCTAAATTTTTTGAAGGAGGAGGGCGCATTTTTAAGCCATTTGCCTGGCGGACGAAATATGTTAGTTTGGAGAAGTGAGCTTAAATTGAAGAAAACAGCCGGGCTGAGAAAAAAGAAAGGAGCAAAAAAATGGATACTGGTTTGATGTTTGCGATTTTGGGCGCGTCTCTGGCTCTGGCTGGCGGCGGCATAGGCTCTTCGGTCGGCGTGGGGCTGGCCGGCGAGGTGGCGGCCGGCGTAGTCGCGGAAGACCCGGACAAATTCGGCAAAACTCTGCTTTTGCAGGCTCTGCCGGGCACGCAGGGTATTTACGGATTTCTCGCGGCTTTTTGGGTGATACTTAAAATCAACCTGCTGGGCGGAGCCGCGCCTGTCTCGCCGGAAGCGGGACTGCAAATCTTATTCGCCTGTCTGGCGGTGGGCATCAACGCCCTGATTTCCGGCATTTTTCAGGGCAGAGCCGCGGCGGCGGGCATTGCGATGGTTGGCCGCAAACCGGATGAAGTCGGCAAGGGAATGATTTTTGCGGCGATGGTGGAAACTTACGCCGTGCTAGGGCTACTGCTGACTATCTTGCTTTTGAACGGCATACAGCTCTAGGCGGAGGCTGCGATGGCGCTGGCGGAGCTCAAACAAAAAATACTGGCGGAAGCCCGGGAACAGGCAGACCGGATCGCGGCGGAAGCGGCCGGAGAAGCCAGCGCTAAATTGGCTGCCGCCGCGAAACAATTAGCCGCCGCGAAACAATTAGCCGCCGCGGAGCTGGCCAAAGAGCGGGTGGACGCTCTAGCCCAGCGCCGGCAGCTGCTCGCTATGGAAACAAAACAAGCCGTGCTGGGGCTTAAACGTGTTTATCTGCAGCGGGTGCTAGATCTTGCGGCGCGAAAACTGGGACGCGCGAAACTGCCGCTGGAATTTGACGGCGCCAGAATACTCTCCGCCGGAGAGGCCGCTCCGGTGTCCGTGGCCGGGCTGGCGGAAAGGCTGTGGCCGTTATGAGCGTCTCCGGTTATTTGCTGGGCAGGGTGCGTTCCCGCGAAGCCAGACTGTTAACCGCGGCGGATTACGCGAAATACGATTATGCCGCGGCGGCGACTTTTGAGGAGCTGGAGCAGAAACTCCACTATGAACTAGACGAACTGCGCCGCGACTTGTTTTGGAACACAGATATTGCGGAGCTGTTCTGGAAAAAATATGACAATCATAATCTAAAAATTCTGCTCAAAGAAAAACTAACCGGCCAGGATTTGAGCGCCTATCTTCTGCGGCTTGGTAAAAATACTCTGGCGGAATTTGACCGCGCGCTAATTGAACAGGCCGCGGAGCTTTACGCGCGGACCGCGGATTTCGGGCAAATGGATTATTTTCTGGACCAGAAATATTTTGCGGAGTTAAAAAAACTGGCCGCCAAATTTAGTCTTCCGGTGCGCCGGTATGCGCAGGCTCTGGCGGACATTGCGGACTACAAGCGGGCATTTACCCCGGAAAATGCCGCGGAAACTCTGCGCGCCAAATTCCCCGGGCTTAAACTGCCGGAAGAATTAAACGAAGGCGCTGTCGAGAAAGCGCTGGATGATTACGCCGCCGGGCTGCTTTTTGCCGGGCGCTATGCTTTTGACGCGGCGGCGGTTTTTTGTTATTTGCTGGCCAAAGAAAACGAAATAAAAAATTTGAAAACAATGTATCTGTCCCGCGCCAAAGGTTTGGCCGGCTTGACCGCTTATTTGAGGCGCTCGTATGTCTAGGGAGGTGGCCTGCCTAGGCTCCGCGGAAGTGGTCAAGCCCTTCAGCGCGCTGGGCTTAAATTGTTTTGAATTAAACAGCGCGGACAAAGCCAGAGAACTGCTTTTGGCTCTGGCCGCGGAGAAAGACACCAGCTTGATCCTCATCGCCGAGCGGCTGGCCAAAGATTTACTGCCGGAGATCGAGAAAATAAAAAAACAGGAGCTGCCGGCGGTGTTTATTCTGCCGGAATATAAAACTCAGGCCAATCTCGGCTTGCGGCGGCTGGAAAATACTATGGCGCGCGCTATAGGTAAAAGCGTGTAGGAGGAAAAAATGGCAGGCAAAATTATAAAAATCGCGGGGCCGCTGGTTATCGCCGAACTGCCCGCGGTCAAAATGTACGATGTGGTCAGAGTCGGCGACCGCCGTCTGATTGGCGAGATCATCGAGATCAAAACAGACAGCATCGCCATCCAAGTCTACGAGGAAACCGCCGGACTAAAGCCGGGCGAACCGGTGGAAACCACCGGCGAGCCGCTGTCGGTGATGTTAGCT
Source organism: Candidatus Margulisiibacteriota bacterium (assembly GCA_031279305.1). Classification (GTDB taxonomy): domain Bacteria; phylum Margulisbacteria; class Termititenacia; order Termititenacales; family Termititenacaceae; genus JAISQA01. Next base: position 15,020 of record JAITIS010000097.1, read on the forward strand.
CCGGGTTTAATCACGACTATTTTCGACGGCATACAGCGTCCGCTGGAGCGCATCCGCGCAAAATATGGCGCGTTCATCGCCAAAGGCGCGGACATCCCGGCCCTAGACTTAGAAAAGAAATGGAAATTTGTGCCGGAGGCTAAAATCGGCGACACGCTTAAGGCCGGCGACACGCTGGGTTTTGTGCAGGAAACCCCGGCGGTAAAACATCTGATAATGCTGCCGCCGCTGTCCGCCGGGGGCAAATTAAAAAGCCTAAAATCCGGGGAGTTTAATATTACGGAAACTATTGCTGTGCTGTCCGGGCCGGACGGCCGGGAGGAAAAAATCGCTATGCTGCAGAAATGGCCGATCCGCAAAAAACGGCCTTATGTTCAAAAACTTCCGCCGAATAAGCCGCTGATTACCGGCCAGAGAATTATCGATACTTTTTTTCCGGTGGCCAAGGGCGGCACGGCCTGCATACCGGGGCCTTTTGGTTCCGGCAAGACTGTCGTGCAGCATCAGCTCGCTAAATGGGCGGATGCGGATTTGATCGTTTATATTGGCTGCGGTGAGCGCGGCAACGAGATGACTGATGTTCTGCAGGAATTTCCGCATTTAAAAGACCCGCAGACCGGCGAGGCGCTTATCAAGCGCACGGTGCTGATCGCCAATACGTCCAATATGCCGGTGGCGGCGCGCGAAGCCTCGGTGTACACCGGCATCACGATCGCCGAATATTTCCGCGATATGGGTTATGACGTGGCAATGATGGCCGACTCCACTTCCCGCTGGGCTGAGGCTCTGCGTGAGATGTCCGGCCGTCTGGAAGAAATGCCCGGGGAAGAAGGCTATCCGGCTTATTTAGGTTCGCGGCTGGCGGAATTTTACGAACGCTCTGGCCGTGTGCTCTCGCTCGGCACAGCCGGACGCGAGGGCACCCTGAGCGTCATCGGCGCGGTGTCGCCTCCCGGCGGCGATCTGTCCGAGCCGGTCACCCAGAATACCCTGCGCGTGGCTAAAGTTTTCTGGGCTTTGGACTCGGCGCTGGCCTATGCCAGACATTTTCCGGCGATTAACTGGCTCAAAAGTTACTCGCTTTACCTCGACAATTTGAAAGAATATTACCTGTCTAACGTAGATGAAGAATGGCCGCGGATGCGCGTGCAGGCAGCCAGCCTGCTTCAGCAGGAATCCGAACTGCAGGAAATGGTCAAACTAGTCGGAGCGGATGCGCTGTCCGGCCGCGAGCGGCTGGTGCTGGAGGCCGCCCGGTCTCTGCGCGAAGATTACCTGCATCAAGTGGCTTTTGATGAAACAGACACTTACACTTCTTTTCGCAAACAATATTTGCTGCTTAAATCCGTGCTGGCTTTTTATCAGGCCGGCGAAAAACTGCTGCGGCAAAATAAAGATATTGAGCAGGTTTTCCGGCTGCCAGTGCGCGCCAAAATTGCGCGGATGAAATATATGCCGGAAAATAAATTGGCGGAGCTGGAAAATTTGCCGGCGGAGATACTGCAGACGATCGATGCTTTGGCTTGAATTAACGAGGAGGACAGATGCAAAAAGAATATAAAAGCGTTGCGGAAATAGCCGGGCCTTTGATTTTGGTCGAGGGCGTGGAAAAAGCCGGCTATGAGGAACTGGTCGAAATCCGCGCCGCCGGCGGCGAACTGCGCCGCGGCAAAGTGCTGGAGGTGCACAGGGACTGGACTTTGGTGCAGATGTTTGAAGGCACCAGCGGTCTGGACAAAGCCGCCAGCGCGCGCTTTCTGGGGCGCGGCGTGGAGCTGCCGGTGTCGCCCGATATGCTGGGACGAATGTACAGCGGCTCCGGCCAAGCGCGCGACGGCGGCCCGGAAATAATTGCGGAGAAAAATCTGGACATCAACGGACTGGCGATCAACCCGACCGCGCGCGCTTATCCCAATGATTTTATTCAAACCGGCATCTCGACCATCGACGGGCTTAATACTCTGGTGCGCGGCCAAAAACTGCCGATATTCTCCTGCTCCGGTCTGCCCCACGCCCGGCTGGCGGCGCAGATTGCCCGGCAGGCGCAGGTTGCCGGCGACCAACAGGCGGAATTTTCTGTGGTGTTCGGCGCGCTGGGCATTACTTATGAAGAAGCGGAATTTTTTATGAATGATTTTCGCCGCACAGGGGCCGTCACCCGCGCGGTGCTTTTCATCAATCTGGCGGATGATCCGGCTATTGAGAGGATTGCCACGCCGCGGCTGGCTCTGACCGCCGCGGAATATCTAGCTTTTGAAAAAGGCCATCACGTGCTGGTGATTCTTGCGGACATCACTTCTTACTGCGAGAGCCTGCGCGAGGTGTCCGCCGCGCGCAAAGAAATACCAGGGCGCCGCGGTTTTCCCGGCTATCTGTACACCGATCTGTCCACGCTGTATGAGCGCGCCGGCCGCCTGCAGGACAAACCGGGGTCGATCACTCTGCTGCCGATCCTGACTATGCCGGAGGATGATAAGACGCATCCGATACCGGATTTGACAGGCTACATCACCGAGGGGCAGATTATTCTGGATCGGTCTCTGCACCAGCGCGGTATTTATCCGCCGGTCAATCCGCTGCCTTCATTGTCGCGGCTGCGCGACAAAGGCATCGGCGAGGGGCGCACCCGCGAAGACCACGCCAATGTGGCCAATCAGCTTTTTGCCGCGTATGCCCGCGGACGCGAGGCCAAAGAGCTGGCCGTGATTCTGGGCGAGTCGGCTTTGGGCGACGATGATAAAAAATTTGCCCGTTTTTCCGAGGAGTTTGAGGACCGCTTTATCCGGCAGGGCGAGAACGAAAACCGGACTATCGAAGAAACGCTGTCCCTAGGCTGGGAGCTGTTCAAGCTCCTGCCGGAGGAACAGCTGAAACGGTTAAAGCCGGAACAAATTGAAAAATATTTAAGGTAAAAAATGCACAAACTTTTAATAGCCTTGTTTATCGGTTTAGCCGCGGCAGTTATTGATATTGCGCCGATGTTTTGGCAAAAAATGGACAGGTTCTTTGTCGCCTCGGCTTTTTTTGTTTGGCTTGTTCTGGGCCTGTTCATTTCCCGGATTAATTTTGCCGCCAATGCTTTTTTGAATGGAAGCACAACGGCTTTGTTATTTATTTTGCCGATGAGTTTTTTGATATACAAGCTCGACCCTAAAGGATTGCCAATAGTCATTGTCACAACGATTGCTCCAGGGGGTTGTGTTGGTTATTTTTCTAAATTGCTTTTGGGTTAGATATGGCAAAATTAAATGTCAATCCCAATCGAATGGAGCTCTTGAAACTCAAGAGTCGTCTGCAGTTTGCCCGCCGCGGCCACAAGCTCCTCAAAGATAAACAGGAGAGCCTGATGCAGGAATTTATGCGCGCGCTTAAAGCGCTGCGCGCTTTGTATGAACAGATGAATAAAAATTTAGATGGTGTTTATGAAAAATTTTATCAGGCGCAGGCCGGCAGCGCGCCCTATGCTCTGGAAGAGGCGCTAACCGGTGCCGCGGCCAAAACCACTATAACGGTGGAAATGAAAAATCAATTTGGCGTGCAATTTCCGCAGTTTAAGACCGGCGTGCTAAATCCCGGATTCGGCGGCTCGCCGGCCACGGCGCCCTTGGCCGCGCGCGCTTTGCTGAAAAAAGCGGGGGAAGTTTTCCCCGCTCTTTTAGAACTGGCGCAGACGGAGAAAAAAATTGAACTGCTGGCCGGCGAGATTGAAAAAACGCGCCGCCGGGTGAACGCGCTGGAATACAATTTGATCCCTGCGCTGGGTGACGCCATAAAAGATATTATGCTCAAGCTCGAAGAGCGCGACCGCTCGGAGAGAACGACCCTGATGAAAGTGAAAGATATTATTCAAGCTAGATGATAAGCAAACCGCGGCTTTGACCCTCGCCCTATTTAGATGTATAATGTTTAATTAAAACGCTTAAAATAAGGATCTGCCATTTATGCAAATTAAAAATATTTTTGTAATGTTTTTTCTGTTGTCCGCTTTGAGCTTGGCTGACCGACTCCAGCCGGTTAATTATGAGTTTGTGTTTACGGAAGCCAGAGAAACGCAGACCGTGACGGAGTCCCGGGTGCTGTTCTGGGCTGCGCGGACAGAAAACGCGGAGTCTGTAAAGCTGACCGCTTCTTTGCGGCTGGTGGATCTGCCCTATCTGGACGCCGCCGGCCAGCGGCTGGCGCGCAATGTTGTTTATAACGGCCAGTCCGTGGCGGATTATGCTAAAGTGCGTTTTGCGGAATTTGCGGCGGAAGTTTCGGCCTCGGCTTTCCCCAGTTCTGCCGGTTATTCCTATGATGAGCAGATAAAAATTTCTGTGGCTGCTCCGCAATTTGTCAGCTTGAGACAAACTATTTACGCGTTCACCGGCGGAGCGCACGGCCGCACCAGCGAGAATATCTTTGTGCTGGATTTAGACGCCGGGCGCCGGCTGGCCATAGCTGATGTTTTGACGGCCAGCGCGGAGCTGACTATGCGGCTGGAAACTCTGCTGCGGCAAAAATACAATATGCGGCCGGGAGATGTTTTTTCTGGCGCGGTCTGGCCGCCGGACAATTTTGATTTTACCGCAGCAGGCTTGGAGTTAAGCTGGGGTCAGTACGTCATAGGCCCGTATGTCTGGGGGCTGCCCGCAGTCGTCCTGCCGTATGCGGAGTTACAGCCTTTTCTAAATGCCAGGGGCCGGGAGATCGTCCGCATCCTCTCCAGCCCGGTGACGCGTTTTAATGCCGCGTCTTTGCCGCCGTCACGACAAAAATAATATCCGAAGCTAGAGTTTCTTTGACAGTGTTTTTGAAAAAAATATTTAGGAGCGGAAGATCGCCTAAAAACGGCACTTTTTGGACGCTTTCTCTTTCTTCTTCGTTGTAAAGTCCGGCGAGGATAAAACTTTCGCCGTTTTTTAGCAGGAGATTAGTTTTAACCTTGCGGGTGGAGAGCACCGGAAACTCTCCGCCTGGCGTCTGTTTCCAGTATTTGATGGAGCTGATTTCCGGCTGGACTTCCAGATAGATCTGGTCATCCGCGGCAGGCAGCGCCAAAAAAGCCAGATTGATGCCGGAATCAATGTACTGGATCTGCCATTGGGCGCTGGAATTATTGGTTTGAACAGGCAGGGCGTAAGGCAGGCGATCGCCGATCTGGATCAACGCCGGTTTGCCGGTCAGCGTCACGAGATTGGGCGCGGCCAGCATTTTAGTTTTTCCCGCGCCGGCCAGAGCCCGCAAAGTAGCTTCTATTTCCGGCGTGGTTTTACCGAAACGCGCCCCTGCGGAAGTAAAATTCCAGTCCACGCCCAGCTGATTGAGGTCATTGGCGGTGAGCTCGAGTATTTGAATATTCAGCTGGACCGCGCGCGGCGGCTGGTCTATGTCCTGCAAAATTTTTAAGGCGCGGTTCGTTTGCCCGGTTAGGCCGAGGAGCAGGTAATTGCCGGTTTCTTCAACTGCGATGACCGCGTCGGGGCATAATTTTTGCACGGTTTCTGCCGCTGTTTCGGCGCTCAGGTAATTCAGGCTTACTGCCCGGTAAGGCAGGGCCTCCGCCGCCGGTGGCGTAAAAGGATCGCGCGCCAGCGCCAGACCAAGGAGCAGCAGATAAAATAATTTATTCCTCATAATTTGCTCAACTGGATTTTCCCGGCCAGCCCCTGAGCGTTGGATTTAAGCTCCAGACGGATTATCTCGCCCGCCGGCTCTGCGGACAGGGCGCGTAGATATTCCAGAAAAGCTGGATACCCGCCCCGCAGGGATAGTTCCAGAAATGTCTCGCCGGAGATGCTGCTTAGGAATTCCAACCGGGATTTTTCCGCCAGCGCGCGCAGCTCTTCTGCGCCCGCAGTGTCTGCCGTTTCCGCCGGCTGTTTTTTGAACAGCGGATCCTGCTTGAGCCGCGCAATTTCTGTGCGCAGACTAAGATTGGCGTAATGCAGCCGCAGGCAGCCAAAGCCCAGTCCGCCCGGAATTAAAATGAAAAGCAGGCAGATCAAAATAAGGGCGCTTATTTTTAATAATTTATTTTTGCGCCAGCCGGACATTTTCCTTCTCCAGAAATTTTTTTAACTCGGTGCGGAGCGTGAAATTGATGCGAGCGTCCTTGTTTAATCTGGCTAACTCCGGTTTCAAACTGCTCGCGGTTTTGAGCGCTTTTTGCAGGGCTTTCAAGTCTTTGTCCTGCGCGCAGAAGCCCTCAAGCTTCAGCTCCTGTTCGGCGTAAAGCAATTCATTAAGATAAACCCGTTCGGGTATATTCAAGCTGAAGGCATAAAGATACTCGCTGAGTTTTTGATTGACGGCTTTGTTTTTTTGCCGGAGATTCATTTCTCGCTCTTGTGCTTTTAGTTTTTTTAGCTGAGCGGCCAGCGCGGTTTTCTCCCGCCGGCAAATAGCATTTTGTCCGGCGAGCCTGTGTTTCAGCCAGATCAATTCCGGGCCAGCCAGCAGGCATAGCGCCGCGGCGGCGGCGCAAAAGATCCGGCCGGCGTTAAAGATTCTTTGTAAAAAATTCTCGATCTGCCAAAAATTTACTTTATTCTCGAACAGCAAAAACTGCCGGTCGGCGGAATATATTTTGATTTTCTGATTTGCAATAACCGTGGCTGCTTCTAAATCTTCTTTCGGCGCCACACAAAAAAGCCCCTGACAGCTGGTTTCCTCCTGTAAATATAACTGGTAGGCGTGATAATAATTTTCGATAGGCCGGGGCAGGGCGGCGTTGATGTGCCAGAGTATCTGCTCCGGCACGGGAATGTGCGGCTCCAGAGTTAAATGAAACTGCTCTATGTGCAGCAGATTTTTATGCAGCAGTATTTCCAGCACGTCTCCGGCGGGCAGCCGGCGCAGTTCGAGCAGGTCATTGATCTGGACTTCTGTCTTTTGCAGCCGGCACAAATTCTGAAAATATTGCCTTGCTCCTGTCCGTTGTTCAGGACAAAACCCCATTTTTTGCTCCTTTGACCAATGGCCTAAATTTCGTTTTTATGCTCAATAGAGATGAAAACAGCAAAAAAGATACCAACTCCAAAACTTGGCATTTTTTTAGGAAGTTGCTTGGCGGCCAAGCTCGTGTGCATAGCAGGCGAGGAAATCCCGGCGCGCAAGAAAAACGCGCGGAGGGCATTTTTTCGGAAACAATTTGGCGCGGTGAGGATTAAACTAAAGTTATTCTTTCAGCCATTTCAGCCAGTCGCGGATTTTCTTTTCGTAGCCGCGGTCGGTCGGTTCGTAATACTGGCGATCTTCCGGCAGATATTTTAAGTTTTTGGCGTAACCTTTAGGCTGATCGTGCGCGTATTTATAACCCGATCCTTTGCCTTTTTCTTTTTCCTGTTCGTACACGGCGTTGAGCAAATGTTTGGGCACGGCAAAATCAACGCCGCTTTGGATATCGCCCAGCGCTCTCTCTATGGCCAGATACGAGGCATTGCTTTTGGGCGCGGCGGCCACATAGACAGCCGCCTGCGCCAGCGTAATGCGCGCTTCTGGATAACCGATCTCGGCGACGGTGGTCAGCGCCGCGTTGGCGATGAGCAAAGCCAGCGGGTCGGCGTTGCCCACATCCTCGGAGGCGCAGATGACTATGCGTCTGGCGATGAACCGCGGATCTTCTCCTGCGTAAACCATTTTGGCCAGCCAGTAAACCGCGGCGTTAGGGTCGGAGCCGCGCATAGATTTAATGAACGCCGAGATGATGTCGTAATGCGCCGATTCATCGTAAACCACCTGTTTTTTTTGGATTGACTCTTCGATGATTTCCAAAGTCAGGATGACTTTGTTATTTTTTTCCGGCGTGGTTAAAAGCGCCAGGTCGATCGCATTTAATATTTTGCGCGCGTCGCCGCCGGCCATCAGGACTAAATGTCTTTGCGCGTCGGCGTCCATCGTGATATTAGGATATTTACGGAGACAATTTTCGATTATCTGCAGGCTCTCCGCCTCGGTCAGCGCTTTGAATTCAAAAACCTGCGAGCGGGAAATCAGCGCCGGATTGACGCTGAAATACGGATTTTCCGTCGTGGCGCCGATGAGAATAATGACGCCGGACTCCACGTCCGGCAGCAGGGCGTCCTGCTGGGCTTTGTTGAAACGGTGTATCTCGTCCAGAAAAAGTATTGTCCGCCTTTGGTGATAGGCAAGCGTTTCTTTGGCTTTTTCGATGACTCCGCGCAGCTCCGAGACTTTGGAATTTACGGCGTTGAGCTTGATAAAATCAGCCTGCGTTTTGCGGGCGATGAGATTGGCCAGAGCGGTTTTGCCGGTGCCGGGCGGCCCCGCGAAAATAAGCGAATTTAGTTTGTCCGCCTCGATGGCGCGTCTGAGCAGTCTGCCTTCGCCGACTATATGCTCCTGCCCGACAAATTCGCTGAAATCCTGCGGCTCCATCCGCCGGGCTAATGGCGCGCCCAGATCCGTCTTGAATAAATCCATATGAAATAGTATAGCAAAAATTGCCGGTTTCCCATTCTGGTTTTTTTTATTATAATAAAATAGATTTTTAATTTTTTTGGGGGGATTTCAGTGTCTAAAATAGAGACTGCTTATTTTTCTATGGAAATTGCTTTGCGCAATGATATTCCGACTTTTTCAGGGGGGCTAGGCGTATTGGCGGGTGATACGCTTAAATCTTTTGCCGATCTGGCGGCGCCGGTCGTGGCGGTCACGCTTATTTATAATAACGGTTATTTTGTTCAGAATATCAGCAAAGACGGCGTGCAGGAAGAGTCTCTGGCCGACTGGGACCCGGCGCGGACTATGAAGCTGCTGGGGCCTAAAGTGGAGCTGTGTATCGAGAATCATTCTGTCTGGGTGCGCGCCTGGCAGTATGACCAAAAAGGCTTGACCGGCCATATAGTGCCGGTGATTTTTTTGGACACTAATCTGGTGGAGAATTATCCGGAAGACCGGGCGATCACCCAGCAGTTGTACAGCGGAGACAATAGCATGCGTATTCATCAGGAAGTGGTTTTGGGCATCGGCGGCGCCAAAATGCTGGAGGCGCTGGGATACAGAGATCTAAAAACCTATCATATGAACGAAGGCCACGCGGCTTTTTTAACTTTTGAGCTGCTGGCGCGTCTGGATTGGAAAGACGAGGCCGTGCGGCGGCGCTGTGTTTTCACGACGCATACTCCTGTGCCCGCCGGCCACGATGAATTTGACTATGAGCTGGTGCAGCGGGTGTTGGGCGTGTACACGCCGTGGCACGTCCGCGATATAGCCGGCAGGGACCGGCTCAATATGACAGTGCTGGCGCTCAATATGAGCCGTTATGCCAATGGCGTGGCACAGAAACACGGCGAGGTTTCACGCCGGATGTTTCCAGATTTTGACATTGACGCGATCACCAACGGAGTGCATTCCGCGACTTGGACCGCCCCGGCTTTTCAGGCGCTGTACGATAAATATATTCCGGGCTGGCGCGCCGATCCAGAAAAACTCGCCGCCGCGGATAAAATACCGGACGCGGAAATCGTGTCCGCGCATAACGTGGAAAAAGCCAAGCTGTTAGCGTATATTCAGGAAAAAACCGGCGAAGTTTTCGCTCCGGAAATTTTGACTGTTGGTTTTGCCCGCCGGGCGGCCACTTACAAGCGCGGCGATCTGCTTTTCACGGATCTGGAGCGGCTGGTAAATATTTGCCGGGGCAAGGCGCAGTTTGTTTTTGCCGGCAAAGCGCATCCTAGAGATATTCCCGGCAAAGAAGTCATCAGGCGCATCGTGAATATCGCTAAAAAACTGCGGCTGGAGAATAAACTTAAAGTGGTTTTTCTGGAAAATTATGATATGGCTTTGGGCGCGCTGCTGACCGCCGGCGCGGATGCTTGGCTGAATAATCCCGTGCGTCCGCGCGAGGCTTCCGGCACTTCCGGGATGAAAGCCGCGCACAACGCGGTGCCCAATTTCTCGGTGTTAGACGGCTGGTGGATCGAAGGCTGTGTCGAGGGTGTCACCGGCTGGTCTATCGGCCCGCCGGCCACGGAAAATGATCTGATCGAAAACAGCAATGACGCAGATGCGCGCGACCTGTACGAAAAATTAGAAAAAGCGCTGATCCCGGCGTATTACAATGACCGCCCCCGCTGGGCATATATAATGAAAAATGCGGTGGCGAAAAATGCCAGTGTTTTTAACACGCACCGGATGTGCAAAGAATACCTGCGCAAATCCTACACGCCCAAACCCGTGGCGGTGGCGTGATTTAGTAAATAATTCTCGACACCCTGCGGTCTGCGCCGAGGCTGCCGTGCAGATGTTCGATAAGGTCGCTTTCGACTTTGGTCAATTCTACTTCGTTTAAGCCCAGCGAGTATTCCAGTCTCTCCAGCGTTTCTTTGACAGACATTTCCGCAAAGGTATCCGGGTCGATCTGCTGGATAAAACAGGGCGTGTAACGCGGCGCCGCGGCGCCGCTGGCGGTGAGCCGGCTGGCCACGCCGAGGGAACTGCCGGCCGGTATTTTGATTTGCGCGCCGATGCTGGCAAAATCTCCGCACAAAAGCCCCAGTTTTTTCTCGCCGGACTCCACCTTGGCGCCCTGTAAATACAGCGCGGGCTCTTTACTGAATGGATCGAGCAGCTGGAGATTAAAAGTCCGGGCTTCCAGTGCGACACAGTCAGCCAGATAAGAGGAGCGCAAAATATTATTGTCCAGAGACGAGTAACCGTGCAGGATCGAGCCGCTGATTTCGGAATTGTTAATCGTGCAGTTAGGGCCGATAGATGAGCCGCCTAAAATCTGGCTGCCGGCGATAACCGAATATTTGCCGATATAAACCGGGCCTTCAATGTAGGTATGCGGCTTGAGAAGGCAGCAATCGCCGATATAAACCGGGCCTTTTTCGCAGTTGATAGTGACGCCGGGCATTACCCTGGCTTTTTCGCCGACAAAAAGTCTGTATTCGTCGAGCACCGCAGCATCGCTGTGCACCTCGCCTTTGACTATGCCCATTGGCACGACAGTCTGAAAATCCAGCGCCAGCTGTTCGCCGCAGACATTAAGAATATCCCAAGGATATTCAACCAGCCCGGCTTTGCTGTGCGCCACCTCTGTTTTGTTGCGCAGAGCGTTTAACAAGCGGCGGGAAGACAGAGCATCGTCCAAAATATCGCGCAGGATGTAAAGATTTTCCGTGTTGAGATAACCGGCGATGACCTCGTCGTCTTCGCTGATGAAAAGCCGGTCACGCCCGTCGAGCAGCAAACCATCCCGGAATTTTGCATCGGCCAGAACCCTGCCGTTGATGATGAGACAGCCTAAGCCCGTGTTAAGATGATTTACGCCTATGCCGGCGTGATTTTGTTTGACGATATTTTTGAGGCTCTCGCGGCAGTGCAGAGAAATATTGGCCTCGGGGAACTGCCGCGCGATCTTGGCCACCAGCGGCGAGATGCCGCAGAGGAGATCATAAACCGGCCTGAGATAAGTCAGCGGGAGAAAGTTAGCGTGTTTGTCGTCCTCAAAAATAAAAATATTGTTGATCATCGAGGCTCCGTTTCTATTTTTTGGTTTTTTTCAGCTTGAGCTGCTTGCGCTCTTTGTCCGTGTTCTGGAAAACCTGCCGGTAAAGATTTTCCAGCTCTTTGGGGAGAGCCAGACTCCGGCGCAGAAAAACCGCGCGCGCGGTGGCGAGCGCCTTTTCCAGCGAATATTCCTCCGGCGGCTGGCCATTGTCATTCCAGGCAAAAGACGGCAGATATTTGGGCTGAAAACCGGAGCCGAACACGTTGTTGAAACAGCCTAAAACCGTGCCGGAATTAAGCATTGTCTTAATGCCGGTCTTGGTGTGGTCGCCGATGCAGCTGC
>JAITIS010000069.1 GCA_031279305.1 Candidatus Margulisiibacteriota bacterium
GCCGCTTTTCTCACCGCGCTGCGCTTAAAAGGCGAGGATCAGACGGAACTGCTAGGTTTTGCCCAAACCGCCAAAAAACACGCGGTCAAACTCCGCGCGCCATCCGCCGGTCTGATCGATGTCTGCGGCACCGGCGGCACGCTGATGGACACTTTCAATATTTCCACGCTGGCCGCTTTTGTCGCGGCTGAGGCCGGCGCGCGCGTGGCCAAACAGGTTTATGCTGACCCGGAGCACGGCTGTAGTTCCGTGCGTTTACTGGCCAGACTGGGTCTGGATATCAAACAACCTCCCGAAAAAATGCTAAAACTTTTGGCCAAGACCGGGATTGCTTTTTTATATCTGCCGCTCATTCATCCGAAACTAATGCCGCTGGTGCGAGTTGCCCGGCAGATTGGTTTCCGCAGCCTGCTCAATACACTTTTTCCGCTGCTTAATCCCCTGCGTCTGCAAGGGCAGATCACGGGCGTATTCAATGAAAAAACCACGACTCTGCTCTCCACCGTGCTGAGGGCGCAGGGCTTGAAACGAGCGCTGGTTTTTCACGGCATAGAAGGTCTGGACGAAATATCCATTTCGGCGGACACCCGTATTTCAGAACTGCGCGGCGGCATTATCAACACTTATATTTTTAATCCCGAACATCTGGGATTGGTTTCGGAATCAGTGTCTGTTTTGCAGTGCGCTGATGCAGCGGACAGCGCGCAGATCTGCCGCGTGATACTTTCCGGACGGGAAGAATCCGCGCGCGCCGACACGGTGGCCTTAAACGCCGCCGCCGCTCTGGTCGCCGCCGGGCTGTCCACTGATTTCAAATCCTGTTTTTACCGGGCGCGTTCGATAATCGCCAGCGGCAAGGCTTGGACTAGATTGGAGCGCGCCGCGGAATTTCTAAACGCTAAAAAACGGACAACTAAACCAACCGCCGTTGCGCCGCTTAAAGCGAAAGTGCTCAAAAAAAAGCGGTTTTCTCATAAATAATCCGCAAAACTTGGCATAAAAAATGTAATTATCCTGAAAAGGGAGGATTTTCTATGGATAAAAAAGAGGCCAAGATGCGTCTAAAAGTGAATATAAATCAGCTCTTCTTGAACGGCGAAATTCTGGCTATTCGTGATGAGTATGCGGATAAAGTGAATTATGCTTATGTGGAAGATAATGACGGATTTTACCGTATGGTCGGTTTGATCCGCTAAGGGGGGTATGCGTTATGGAGCAGATTAACAATGTTTTGAAAATGGGTGGCGATAAACGCCGCAAAATTAAGGTCAAAGAAACTCTGCGCACGGTTAAAGATGAGAATGGTTTTGTTCGCATCGACCCGCGCTATCTGTCTAATATCTGATGTTTTAAAAATTTGCGGTTCTATTAGTGGGTTAAAATATTCGGTCCCTGCCCGTAGCCGATTTCTAGAGAATTTTCAGCTGCGCGGACTGTCGTCTCGTCCAGCGCGTAAGCCCAATTGTGTCTGTATTTGGCAAAAGCTCCGTCTCCTGTCTTGCCGGCCAGCGTGGCGGTGTATACCGTTCTGCCGGGGACAGCGCCGTATTCTATGTCGTTGATGACCAACCCTTTTTTGGCGAAATAAGTGCGGATTTCCAAACCTGCCGCGCCATCCACATCGCCGACCAGCGAAGAGATGCCGACGATTAGCTGGCTGTCTTCATTGCCGATATATATTTTGGTGTCGGCATAGACCGCGGCGCACAGGCCGCAAATTAAAATCAGAATTAAAATTTTTAAGTTTTGCATAATCCGCTTCTTTCTTACACTAAGATATCGTAATGGATTTTCGTTTATTGCAAATTTATTTTTGTTGCCTTTTGGAAAAAAATCCTGCAATAATTAAATATAGCGAGCGATATATAAATATGGATATTCATACTGCAATATTAAACACGAGAGAGCTGCGCTGGTCTCCTTACAGCATAGGCCAGACAGCGGCAGACACTGCGTTGTCCGCGCCGGATCTGAGCGTGGAGCAGGCTCTGCAAAAAGCATCCGCGGTTTATGCGGCCAATGTTTCTGTCGCTGACCGGATTGCCGCCTGGCAGGATGTGATCCTAGCTCTGGCAGAAAGCAGCCCGGAAAATAAAATGCAGACCGCTAGATTTTTAGAACAAATGATGTCCGCGCGTTTAGGCAGAATCATCACCGCTAGAAATACAGATATTGCTGTTCTGGTAGATTTTCTAAAAACTTTTTCTAAAATAGAAGCCGTGCATATTTTGCATAGCTGGATACAGTCCAATACAAATTCCGATCAGGTAAACGGCGTTTATAGTTCTCCTGAAGTTTTTATCAAAAATAAAGTTGGCGACTGCACGGAAGTGGCTTGGCTGACGGAAACAGTGCTAGAAGCGCTGGGCATTGACACAACAGTTTTTGTTTTACGTTTTCGTTTTGATTACTCTTTTGCCAACGCGATAGCCGGACATGCTTTTACCGGACTGTCTTTTACAGAAAATGCTGAATCCAGCCGGTATATTATCGACAACAAACATTTATTCAGGCTGGATCCGGCCGAGACCTGGAAAAACCTTATCTGGCAGACATACAGCCAAGACTCTCAAGTTTGGCGTTACCGCGCGGTGGATACTTCCCGCTGGCCGGCTGTCCGGCGCGACAATGAAGACCCTCAATTAAGCAATATGAATTCTTTTACTATATTTGCGCCGATTCTCAGAGATATTGCCCTGCGGGAATTTGGCGCGGCTGGCTTGGCTCAATACTTTGATGATCCGGCCGCGGACACGTTATTTTTTAGAGATGATTTTAGAGCGCGGATTTATGATCAAAAAAAGAGCGGAGAAATTTCTGACGCTGAATATAACCGTTTGTTGAAAATCTGGCGTGAGCATGAGAATGACGGGACAGATTTGTACTAAACTGAATTAGTGCATTTTTTCTAAATTTTCAAGTGCCTGCCGTAATATATCATTATGCACTGACGGAGTTTGGGTCCGCGGATTAGTCCCGGCTAAATTGAAAGATTGGATGATTGTATCCATAATTTCTCTTTGAAATTCTGGACTTATCAAACCAGCCAGAGTTTTTGTTTCCTTTAGAAAATGAGCGAGAACAATTATAAGATCGTTTCGCGTCTTTTGGTTGACCGTACGGTTGTCAATAGTATTTGCCAGATGTTGGTACAAATTATTGCCTAAAAATACGTTTATGTATTTTGTGAAAGCCTGAGTTAAAAAAGATGGCTCTTCATTATTAGATATTGCTGCTAAACAATCTGTTTGATTTTTTGTCATTCCGGCCAGGTAATCTACTAAACCGTCTCCTGAGATGGTTACAATATGCCTGTTTTCATTACTTGTATCTGCAATTGGCGAAGTTGTGTCAGTTAATGTTATTCGTAATACTGGTTTTTCTTGTTCAAAAGCTAGGTTGTATTCATAGACTCTATATGGGCTGGATAATAACTCCGGTTTGTCTATAGATATATTTTGTTCGGCTGTTAGATTTGGAAATACATCCTTAAAAGAATATTTAGCGCTGTTTCCAAATTGATGAGGTATTCTGGGCAATGCTCTTAGTATTCCATAGCGTGGTTTTGCTAAATTTGGCGGCTCCTCTTGCTGCTGAATGGAAATCCGTTGTGGATTTGATTTTGTAATTTGCAATACTATTTGGAATGCCCCGTTATTGAGTTTATCGTCTGTAACCTCTTGTTCCATCTGAGTTAAATGTATATTTAAGATAGTTCTTAATAAGTTATCTTGGTTAAAAGGCGCTGTTACTTTTGTTTCTCCAAGCAGTATTTCTGTAGCACTATTCTGTTCTAAAAACATAACTAACTTTGCAGCGGCTTCCTGATATTTATTTAGTAACAATTGCTCATATCTATCTAATTGTTCTTCGTTAGCTAACTTTGTGATAGTGTTTTTTATGTAACCTAATTCTACTCCTGTGCCTGTGCCGACGGTATTGCAGATTGCTTTTATTTCAGCAGTGGTGTCAGCTAGAAACATTGCTTCACTGGAAATTCCAGCCCTGCCGACACCCAAAGAAAATTTGTAGATATTGTCTAGGCTCCCTCCGTTTGGGGTCGTGTAGCCATTTTCGTCCTGCCTAAAATCGACTTGTATTCTTTCGCTAAATTCTTGGATAGTTAAAGTGCCTCCACTAGATAACGCTCCTCCGCTAGCAGCCCCTTCTTCAGTGCCAACTTGGTTTACAATTGTCTTGTTTTCTCCCCACGACAAGATGATTTCTGCCCCATCTATTACTAAATTGAAAGGAATATTTGGTGTTTCAGTAAAATGGCTATTTATGTTGTCTGCTAATTTATTTAACGTTTGTTCACTTAAATTGGCTGTATGGATATTTGGTATATTTCTTAATTCGGAAGTTTCTGCCAAATTGTTCTTATTAGTATCTATGCTACTCAAAGATAGTCCGTTAATTTGCATAATTGCTTCCCTCAGTATAAATAATACCTTTTTTGGTGTCTCTTTATACCTTATTATCGGCAGATTTATTGCTCAAACCACATTGATATTTTCTGTTGTATCACGCAAATTCAATGCAAGAATTTTGGCCGTTTCTTCGATAATTAGGCTGTAATAGGGGAGGGATTTTTATGGAACACGGAGAACTTATTTTTCAGCCGCAGGAATATCTGGAGCAAACCGCAGCGCCCATCGCGGGGCTGGCCGCGGACGTCAGTCGTTTTGAGGAGCTGCTCAAACGCCGGCTTTCTCCAGCGATCTGCGCCAGCAAAGAGGCCGCGGTACAAAACGTGATAATGGCGGCGCTGGAAGCAAACGGCATCCAGCTGGCCAAGCCGGAGATTATCATCGAAGCCGCGCTTTGCGACAGCGAGGTATCCGCGGAGATTATGGCCTTGGCTGATAAAATAATGGGCGGCACGGTCCAGTAGACTAACGCAGTTTTTTGTACACCGTAGCCCGGGTCACGCCCAGCGAGCGGGCGGCGCGGGAAATATTGCCCGCGCATTCCCCGATACGTTTTTGAATAATTTCTTTTTCGATCTCGGCCAGTGTTTGGCCGCCGCTGCCGGCATAAGACGGTACAGCGTCCTGCGGGGCGCTGTTTTTCGGCGTGCCGAGGAGATTGCCGAACAGCAGATCTGTATGTTCGATAGTCTGGCCGCCGCACAGCAGATAAGCGCGCTTGACTATATTTTCCAGCTCGCGGATATTGCCCGGCCAGCTGTAATTGAGCATGCTGGCTTTGGCCTGCTCGCTAAAGCCGGTGACCTGTTTTTTGCCGTTTAAGGTTTCCTCGCGCAGGAAATATTCAGCCAGCAGAATGATGTCCTCGCCCCGCTCGCGCAGCGGCGGCACGGTGACGGGAAATACGGCCAGCCGGTAGTACAGGTCTTCGCGGAATTTTCCGGCGGCCACTTCGTTGATGAGTTTGCGGTTGGTGGCGGAGATAACGTGCACATCGATGTCGATGATCTCGTTGGAACCCAGCCGGGAAATCTGTCCGGTTTGCAAAACGCGCAGGAGCTTGGCCTGTAAGTCAATCGGCAATTCGCCTATTTCGTCCAGAAACAGTGTGCCCCGGTGGGCGATTTCAAATTTGCCGGGTTTGTTGCGCTCGGCGCCGGTGAACGCGCCTTTTTCGTAGCCGAAAAGTTCGGACTCTATCAGCGTTTCGGGCAGAGCCGCGCAGTTAATGGCGACGAAAGGTTTATCTTTACGCTCGCTTTGATAGTGAATAATGCGCGCGGCCAGCTCTTTGCCGGTGCCGGACTCGCCTTCTAACAGCACCGGCACATTGCTGTTGATGACTGCCTTCAGCTGGCGGAACAACTCATAAAGCGCCGGTGATTTGCCGATAATCCTGAGCGGCATACTATCCAGTGTTTCAAAACGATGCATTTCTTTTTTGGACATTGTGCATATATTATACATATGTATAAAGAAAATACAATACGTGTATAAAAAATATACGCCGCTTGTGAAGTAGAAAGCAACAAGCGTTAAAAATCCCCATTTTAACCGCTTATTTATTTTAGCCTTGGCCCTGGCACGGAAATTGTTAATAGGGTGAGCAGTTAAACTTAATTATCGCTGGCGAATTGAGTTTGGCAAATAAAAAAGGAGATGATCATTATGTTACCGACTTTAATGAGGAGAGGCGAATGGGGCGATTTGATGGAAAAATTTTTGGACGGCGCGCTGGACGGCCATACGGAACGCGGCTGGAATTTTTATCCGAGAGTGGATATTCACGAGGATAAAGACAATGTTTATATCGAGGCCGATCTGGCCGGATTGGAGCAAAAAGATATTAAAATTGAGATCGACGAGGATAACGTGCTCAAGCTAGCCGGCGAAAGAGATTATAAGAAGGAGATTGACCAGAAAAATTTTTACCGGCTGGAAAGGCAGTACGGCAAATTT
>JAITIS010000096.1 GCA_031279305.1 Candidatus Margulisiibacteriota bacterium
TGTTATGCTGCTCGGAGAATTACAAAGAAAACTTATTGAATATACAAGATATTCTGACCCATTAGACACAGAAAACCAAAGAGCTATAAATAAGATAGAAAGCACTATTCGTGCGTTTAACGAGTGGTTAACTATGGATTTAGACACTATCAAAGTCACCGCATTTAATGAAAAAGTACAAACCCCCTTCCTCGCGATGCGCTCTGACAAAATCGACGAGCTGCGGGAGAAAATCACGGTCAAAGCCAATCTGCAAAAACTCCTGACTATGGTCACGCAGGCCAAGGGTGACAGCTACAACGCCATCCTGCAAATACTGACCCAGCAGAGCGGCTATCAAAAAATGAATCTGGAAAAACTGAATGACAAACAGCTGGAGTCGCTGAATAACTACATCAACACGCGCACCAAAGAGATCGCCACTTTTGTGAACAAGCACAATGAGACCGAAAAAGCCAAAATAGAAAAAGAGCTGGCCGAGCGCAAAGAGCGCGAGTACGGCAATATTTTTCTAAAACTGGCGGCTGGGCTGATCTCGCTGGTAGTCAGCATCATCGCCGCGATTTTCAGCGCCGGCATCGCCGCGCCGGTCGTGGTCAGCGTGATCGCCGCCTGCGTGGACATAGTGGCCACAGCCCGCCAGACCCAGAGCGACATCGAGATTAAAAAAGAACAGGAAAAAATCGAAGAGTATCTGGCCCTGCTCAGAGCGACAGAGCAAAAATACGCGACTGAAACTCTGCGCCGCAAAAAAGAAGAGCTGGAGAAACTGCAGAATGAAGCGGAGGCCAACAGCGAGTATTATCAGTTGCTCGATCTAGAAATAATGCAGTTAAACGCTACGCTGCAAAACACTGCCCTGAGTTACAGTAATGGCTGGTTAAAATTCGACAACAGCAATTACCTGCAAAATGTACTGCGCGTGCAGGCGCTCATCAATGCGATGAGATTGTACGCGGTGCTGCAAAAAGAAGAGCACGAAGGCCGCAACCGGGTGGCCGCCGAGCTGTCTCTGCCGGGAGCCTACAGCGGACGGGGCGGCGATACGATCGTCAACAGCCGGGCTACAGTTCTGCTGGAGAAAATGAACAAATTGGGCGAGCTGGAAATACAAATGGCCGAAGCCTACAACCGGCGCAAGGCGGTGTCCGAAGAGATCAAACAAAACCGGCTGAGAATGGGGCTGGATATTCTCGGCAAAGCGGCTTTTTCTTTTATAAATCTGGTCACTTTTGGCACAGGCGGCACGGCGCTGGCCGGGGCGTTAAGCGGAGCCGGCGAGGCGGCTTACGGTATGGTCAGCAAATACCTGCTGTTGATCAACACGAGCTACAACCCGACCGCCCCCGCGGATTTCCGGGCGCCCAATCCCAGCCAGGAGCAGTTTGAGTCTCTGTATTCTGATCTGCTGGCGCAGTCCAGCGAGCTAAGCCGCAATTTGACGGCCAATAAAAAAACGCTGGATTACGACAAGTATTTGAAATTACTCAAGGATATTGAAACAAGACAGATCAAAGAACACCTGCTCAGTTCTATCAGCGAGGCGGAGAAAAACAGCCGCGGTGTCATCCATCAGGAAATGACCGACAATAAAGGCCGCGCGCAGGACGCTTTTGTAAAAATCGCCGGGCAGCAAAATATCACCCTGCTGCAGGATATCGCCCAGAAGCAGGCCTATCTCACCAAAATCCAGAGCCAGACCATCAACCAGCAGGTCGATCAGCGCACCGAGATCGCCAACGCCGGATTTAATATTCTACTCTCCGCGGGCGCCGGATTTCTCTCCGGGCAGGCGCAGCTGGCCGGCACGGATAAAAAAACCACGGACGCTTTTCTTTACGGGCTGGGCAGCGGATTGCTTAGCAACAGTGGCAAAGATATTTTTGATCTGCTCATCGGGGACTCTGACCTAAAGCTGCAAACCGAAGACCAGCAGTATTCCAGCAGTAATTTTCTCTCCTCCGGCTCTTTTGAGAATATGTTAGCCGGCGACAAAAACGGCAATTACACGGTCAGCCAGAACGCCCTGCTCAGGAATTACGCCAAATTGCAGCGGCAGATACTGGTAGAACAGGCACTGGTTTCTATTCACTCCGCCAAACAAAAAGCTAGAAATATTATCCATATGGAGCTGGCCGAGAAAAGCGCTCCGCCGGCGGAAAACGCCAAAGCGATCGCCGGCTACCGGCAGGAGGGACTGCTCAACCGCTGGAATATTTTCACGGAGCAGGCCTACACCGCCGCCGAACAACTGTCCACCAAAGAAAACCGCTGGACGGACTTGCAGCGCAATTTTTTAATTAACATTACCTCAGCCGCTCTGGGGGGGGCGGCTTTCGCCGGAGGCCTGACCGCGGAGCAGTCCACCGGCCTGCAAAAACTGACCTATCTCTCCCTGCAGACCATCACTCAGCTGCACGCCCTGCAAGACACCAGTCTGGACATAGCCAATAAAGTCAGCGCCGAGCATTTCAGCGCGGGCGAGCTGACGGAAACACTAGGCTTCAATCGGCTGGCCGAGGCGGAAGCCGCGCTGTTTAATGAAGCCCTAGAACTCAAAGCTAGCTCCGGTAAATACGGTTTTCAGGTGGAAAACAAAGCCTGGCTGGAATATCTAAATATGTTGTTAGAACGCCTGCAAAAAATCAAAGAAATCACCCTGCGCCTGAATGCCGCGGTTCGGGACAGCCGCAGCAATGTGCATTCGATACTGGACGCCGCGGCGGTGGATAGCGATTCGCTTATCGACGATGCGATCAAACTGCAAAGCCAGTTTTTGCGCCAAACTATGCAGGCTATCAAGCAGGGCGACAGCGAGATCGTCAAACGCCGTAATCAGCGCAACAGCAAAAAATTCGAGCTGTATCTAGGGCTTTTTTCCGGCGCGTTTCAGGCTTTTGAGGCGCTCATTCCGTTTTTCTCTGAAAGCACGACCAAAGAAGCAATGACCCTGCTGGCGCAGGATTTTCAGAGTTTTCTGCCGCTGTTACAGGCTGGATTTTTGCAATTAAACCGCGGCGAGCACCGCGCGCCGGAACTGCCGGATTTAAGCGGGTTGACCAAAGCGGAGCGGGCCAGCGTCCTGAGCGCGCAGGCTACGGCGGAATTAGCCCTGACCAACACGCCGTTTCAACTCTGGCAGAAAACCATCGATCTGACCGAACAGGGCATCCGGTCTTTGGACAAAATGGCCGCGCGGAAAATGACGGCGGACATTATGGAGCAGCGGCTGGAACAGCTGCTGGCGGAGAACCGCCTGCAGGAAGCCAGAACTAAGATTGAAAGTTTGGCCAGCCAGCAGGAAACCAGACGCCGAAATATCGCCGAATTTTTTGCCCGGCTGGAAACGAACGAATATTATGCCTCCCACATTTTACCCGCCTATGAACTGTATCAGACCGGCCGCAGCGCGGAGGCGCTGGCCAAATTGCAGGAAAAATGCACGGAGAATTTTTTACAGGGCGTCAATCTTTCCGAGCAGGAAATCGCGGACATACGCGCCCTGCAAGACAATCTAACCAGTCTGCTGGACGCGGACGCCGGTTTAAGTGCCGCGCGCGCCGAACTGCAGGCGCTGGAAGCGGACGCCAGAGTGGCCGGACGGGAATTTGCGCAAAGTCTGGAGTACATCCGCGCGCACCTAGGCAGTAACAATGAAGCGCAAAAAATCTATTTTGATCTAAGCGCGGACAAAGACCTGCTCGCGGCCTACCAGAGCGATCTGAGCGCCAGATTTTCGGAGGAAAAATATTACACTGTGCTCCACCGCTATGTGCTGGCCGGCGACGCTGAAACGGAAAATCTAGAAAACGGCCTTGAAGCTAAAACTGTAGAATTTATGCGCGCTATGCGCGCTTATGTGCAGGAATACCGCGGCATGCTGAACGCCGTGCTCCAAGTAGCGCCGTTATTCAATTCCAATGAAGCGGCATACAAATCACTGCTGGAAGAGCTGGCGCTGACTGCCGCTTTTTACGGCGGAGAGGCCAGCCTGACTTTTTCCGCTCTGACCAAAGCCCAGACGTGGTACGGTTTTACCTTAAAAATCTATGATGGTTTTATCTCCGACTACGATTTTAGCTTCACCGCACCAGCGCTGGAACAAATAGCCTTAGCGCAGGGCAAAGAGCTTACGTTAAATGATTGGGAATATTATGTCTGTATCTCCGCAATATTTCGTGACAGCAATTTTACGCTGCCGGCTGGCGTAACCTCCCCAGAGGATATCAAAGCATTCGCCAACCGACAGGTGGATATAGCCGGACAGGCCTCTAATATCAATGCCAGCCACAGTTATACAGCGCCCGAAGCCGATCTGGGCAATCTGTGGGCGCAGTATTTCATCGAGCATGGTCAAACTCAGGAGAAGCGGGATAATCTTGAGAAAAAGCAAGCCGCGTTGGCCGCCGCCCGCAATGATCTGGCGGCTGTCGAGCGTTTGTTTGAGGTAAACGGCCTCACTGCGGAGATCGACATCGCCGAAGCGGGCTTATCCGGCGGCGCGCTGGACTATCTGCAGTCGCTGTACGGGCGCGGCAAAATCCGTTTCAGTCAGGCGATGCGCGATCGCGTTTTGGAATATCTCACGCGCAAGAAAAACAATTTGGAAATAGACCTGCTCAACAGCGAGGCCGATCTGGATTTTGCGGAAAATCTGCTGGATAACGACTGGGCAAATATCCAGCAAAAACAAACGGAGTACGAAGATAAACTGCGCCGTCTGGCGGCGGACGGGCAGGAGCCGACCGGGGAACAGATCGCCGAATTAACCAGAGCCAGAGAAGAGCTGGAAAGACTGGAGCGGGATTATCAGCGGAAACGCCGCAGTTTCTTAGAACAACGGCGCCGGGGGATTATTAACTAAAGCAGCTTCTGGCCTTTCATCCACGGTATAGCCGCGCGGATTTCCGCGCCGACTTTTTCGATCTGATGTGCTTTGGCGGCCGCCCGCATCTTTTCCATATTGGGCTTGCCGGCTTTGCATTCATCCACGAACTCTTTGGCAAAAGCGCCGCTCTGAATGCGCGCGAGAATTTCCTGCATTCTTTTTTTGGCGTCCGCGTTGATGATTTTGGGGCCGACTGTATAGTCGCCGTATTCCGCGGTATTGGACACGGAGTAGCGCATTCCGGCCAGTCCGTGATTGTAAATCAAATCAACGATGAGCTTCATCTCGTGGCAGCATTCGAAATAAGCCATTTCCGGCTGATAACCGGCCTCAACCAGCGTCTCAAAACCGGCCTGAATCAACGCCGACACGCCGCCGCACAGGACGGCCTGCTCGCCAAAAAGATCGGTTTCGGTTTCTTCTTTGTAAGTGGTTTCGATCACGCCGGCTTTGGTGCCGCCGATGCCTTTGGCGTAGGCCAGCACCAGTTCTCTAGCGTGACCGCTGGCGTCCTGATGCACCGCGATGAGCGCCGGCACGCCCGCGCCCTCAGTATACACGCTGCGCACTAGATGGCCGGGGCCTTTGGGCGCGATCATCACGACATCTATATCTTTCGGCGGTTTCACATAGCCAAAATGAATATTAAAGCCGTGGGCAAAAGCCAGCGCCTTGCCCGCTTTTAAGCCCGGCTCTATATCCTGCCGGTATACTTCCGCGGCAAATTCATCGGGCACTAAAATCATAATAAAATCCGCTTTTCTAGCCGCGGCCGCCGGAGACAGCACTTCAAAACCGGCTTCTTTAGCCGGAGTTACAAATTTGGAAGAAGGCCTAAGCCCGACTATCACATTCAGGCCGCTGTCTTTGAGATTGAGCGCGTGGGCGTGTCCCTGCGAACCGTAGCCGATCACCGCAATAGTTTTATCTCTGAGCGCACCCAGATCCGCGTCGCCGTCATAGTACATTTTTACCATAAAATTCACTCCTTTTTTTCGCAATAAAACAAACCGCCGGCCAAAACCGCGTCCGCCGTCAAGGCCACCCATAATAGCCTAAAATCACCGTAATATAAAGCGAACAGCTGGGGGGCAAAAATAAAAATCAGCCGCGGCCGCCAGTCCCGGGGCAGACCCTCCAGCAGAGCATAGCCGGCCGCAAGCAGCGCATACAAAAAAGCGTTCAGGCGGTTATGCAGAAAAAGCGCGCAAAAATTCACCAAAAAAATCACCGGCAAAATGAATGGCATAGCGCTGGATTTTCTTTTGCGCATTATTTTCTGCCGCGCGCCAGAGCTATTTTGCCCGTGCGCACCACGGCCAACAGTCCGTATTTTTCCAGCAGGGTTTCCAGACCGTTGAGTTTCTCGGTGTCGCCGGTCACTTCGACAACCATACTCTCCTCGGCAATATCGATAACTTTGGCGCGAAAAGTGTGCGCCAAGGTGCATATCTCCTTGCGGGTTTTGGCCGTGGCGTGAATCTTAAACATCGCCATCTCCCGGCTGAGGCACTCGCCCTGCGAGAGATCGAGAACTTTTTTCACATCGGGCAGTTTATTGAGCTGTTTGCTGATCTGCTCCACAATGTCATCGTTGCCGTGCACGACCAGCGTGATGCGGGACACATCTTTGGTTTCGGTCGGCCCCACCGCCAGCGAGTCGATATTGTAGGCGCGCCGGCTGAAAAGCCCGGCCACTCTGGCCAGCACGCCGGGCTTATTGTCCACAATGACCGCAATAATGTGTTTCATTTTAGGCCTCTCTTAAAAAAGCATTTTGTTCAAAACGCCGCCGGCCGGCACCATCGGGTACACGTTTTCGTCCCGCTTCACCAGCGCATTGATCAACACCGGCCCCTTAAAGGCCAACGCAGCCTTAAGCTGTTTGGCAAAAAGCTGGGGATCTTTAAGCTCCACGCCTTTGATGCCGTAAGCCTCCGCCAGTTTTAGAAAATCCGGCTGGCGTCCCCGCAGATCCGTGTGCGAATAATGCCCTTGATAAAACAGCTGCTGCCACTGGCGCACCAAGCCCAGCCATTGATTATTTAGAATGATAATTTTAACCGGCAGTTTTTCGGAGGCGATAGTGCCCAGTTCTTGAATATTCATCTGAATGCCGCCGTCGCCAGCCAGACAAATGATGCGTTCTTTAGGCCGCGCCGCCGCCGCGCCCATAGCCGCCGGCAGGGCAAAGCCCATCGTGCCCAAGCCGCAGGAGGACAGGAAACGCCGGGGCGCGGTGATCCGCAGATACTGCGCCGCAAACATCTGATGCGTGCCGACATCCGCGACGTACACCGCGTCGCCGCCGGTCAGATCGTTTAGGGCTTCCAAGAGCTGCTGGGGCTTGATGACCCGGCTGTCTTTTTGGTAGCGCAAAGGATATTTCTGCCGCCACGCGGCGATCTGCTGGAGCCATTCCGTGCGGCGTTCAAAATGTTCTTTTTTTAAGCGCGCCAGCAGTTCTCGCAGTATCTCTTTGGCGTCGCCAATGATTGGCACATCCGCCGGCACGCATTTATTGATCTCCGCCGGATCGATATCTGCGTGAATGATTTTAGCCTGTTTGGCGAAATGCTCTGGATCGCCGGTAATGCGGTCGTCAAAACGCATACCGACGGCAAAAATCACGTCCGCCGCGCAAATCGCGTAATTCGCCACGGCGGTGCCGTGCATTCCGGGCATACCCAAAAAATACTCGTCCGGCGGAGCCGCGCCTAAGCCCAGCATAGTGGAAGCCACCGGTATTTTGGTCAGCTTCACCAGTTCCGCCAGCTCTGGACAGGCCCCGGACGTAATTACGCCGCCGCCGGAAATGATCAGCGGACGCGCGGCATTTTTTAATAACTCCGCCGCCTGCTTGATCTGGCGCGGATTGCCTTTGATGGTCGGCTTGTAATTAGGCAGTTCGATTTTCTCCGGATACTTAAACTCCGTGCTTTGCCGGCAGACATCCGAAGGCATATCAACCAGCACTGGACCGGGGCGCCCGGCGCCGGCCAGATAAAAGGCTTCTTTGATAGTGGGCGCGATATCCTCGGCCCGCCGCACCAGATAATTGTGCTTGGTGATGGGCATCGTAATGCCGGTCATATCCGCTTCTTGAAAAGCGTCCTTGCCGATCTGGCCGACGCTCACCTGTCCGGTGATTGCCACTAACGGCACGGAATCCATATAAGCCGTGGCAATCGCCGTGACTAGATTAGTCGCGCCGGGCCCGGAAGTAGTCAGGCACACCCCGGTCTTGCCTGTCGCGCGCGCGTAGCCGTCCGCCGCGTGACCCGCGCCCTGTTCGTGGCGCACCAGAATATGCCGAAGTCTCTTTTCCGCGTAAAGCGCGTCATAAATCTCCAGCGCCCGGCCGCCGGGATAACCGAAGATAACCTCCACGCCCTCTTTGACCAGCGCCTCGATCAGTATTTCCGAACCTTTCATCCCAATGCCTTTCTAAAATCTTACGGCAATATATCCGCGGAGCAAATTTATTCCGCAAAAAATTATAACTGGAAATTATAGCATATTTTTAGCAAAACTGGGTATTTATATGCCACGCCGCCAGAACCGCGGAAATAAAAAATAAGGAGCAAGTTAAATGTCCAAAGCACTGGAGATACTGAATTTTTTGGAAAACACACCGGAGGAGGAAAAAATATATCAGGTCAAAAATAATTACCAGCTGTCCTCGGAGCGCAACGCGCGGGCTATTCTGCATATACTGGAAAACAGCCAAGATGCGGCAAAATACCCGGCCAAGATAGAAAAAACCATTAAGAAGCTGGAGGACAAACTGGACAAAGAGCGCCGCCGCCTGCAAAAGAAAAGCGAGAGTTTCGCATTCAACGGCTTTATCGACAAAGCCAAAATAAACGAGCTGGCCAGCGACATCCTAGAACTGAAAAAGCTGCTGGGGTAAGGTTTAAGTTTTTTTTCTGCCGCGCGCTGTGTTTGATTTTCAAGACAGCCAAATTTATTTCTATGCTTGTTTCCGTGCCTGAGACTTGCGGATTGTCGGATAAAATATCCGAAATTATCGCGCCGCTTTTTTGCATCAAGGATTTTTGTTTGGCTCTATTCGTTGTTCCCGGCAGAGCGGTCAACGTTCTGGACAATTCTCGGATTTTAGCAAAAGTTTCCACAATTGCTCTTGTAGTTTGAGTGGCGACTGGACTTTTTAATATCGTGGCCAGCATATATAAACCTTTTTCCGTAAAGGCTTTGGGGATACGGCGGGATGTTTCAGCTGGTCAAAATTTTTCACAATTCTTTTATTTTTACTCGCGCTGAACCGGTCGAAAATTTCGACCAGTTCCGAATTCTCAGCCAAGGTAATTATTTTTCTTTCTATATCCTTTCCCTTAAATATTTGTATATTGGGTCTTGTTTCTCCTTTCATATCCGGTGTTTCTTGCTTATGCCATATTCCTGAAAAACGCATTTTTTATGCCAGTTGGCATTTTCTGGATTTTTATCGTGTTATGATTAGCCTATGTGCGGCATAGCGGGAAAAATAAGCCTCAGGGAAATAACCGCGGAACAGCTCCGGGCAATGACGGACACGCTGATCCATCGCGGCCCGGACGCCGAAGGCCTAAAAATAATCCAACGCAACGGCCGCTGGATCGGCTTAGGCCACCGCCGCTTGAAAATCATTGACTTGTCCGACGGCGCCAATCAGCCGTTTCAATCGCCGGATGAAAATCTAACTCTAGTTTTTAACGGCGAAATTTACAATTTCCGGGAACTCCAGCGAAAATATTTTACCGGCGAAAACTTCCGGACGCATTCCGATACAGAAGTGATCCTAAAAATGCACGAAAAATTTGGCGCGGACTGCGTCAAACATTTTCGCGGCCAGTTTGCTTTGGCTATTTACGACAAAGAAAAAGATTTGCTGTTCCTCGCGCGCGATCAGCTGGGCAAAAAACCGCTGTATTATTATTTCAACGGCGCTGTTTTGGTTTTCGCCTCGCGCGTCGACGCCCTGCTCACCCAGCCAGAAGTCCAGACACAAATCGACTTTGCCCTGCTCGATGATTTTTTGGCTTTCAATTACATACCGGCGGATGTCTCCGCGTTTAAGAATATTTACAAGCTGCCCGCCGGACACACGCTTAGTTTCGGCAAAGGACAGGCGCGCCTGCATAAATACTGGGATCTGGATTTCAGACAAAAAATAAATATTTCTTTTCCTGACGCACTCCTAAAAACCGCAGAAATTTTGCGCGAGGCCGTAAATTTGCGCCTCATCGCCGATGTGCCGCTGGGCGCGCATCTAAGCGGCGGACTGGACAGCTCGCTCATCACGGCTTTGCTGGCTGAACAGGGAGCGGTTAAGACTTTTTCCATCGGCTTCAGCCAAAAAGATTTCAGTGAATTAAGCCACGCCCGTTTAGTCGCGGACTATCTGGGCACGGAGCATCAAGAGTTCATTGTCACGCCGGACGCCATAGCCATAATGCCGGAATTGATCGACAGCTATGACGAACCCAACGCCGATCCCTCGCAAATACCGATGTATTATTTGTGCCGGCTCACCAGACAAAAAGTCACGGTCGCGCTGGGCGGCGACGGTGGCGATGAATGTTTCGGCGGCTACGAGCGTTACGCCGGCATGCTCTATCAGCACTATTTCCGCCAAATACCCCGCGGCTGGCGGCAGATTTTGTATAGCGCCATAAAAAATCTGCCGGAAACTGAAGCGCGCCGTTCTTTTCTGCGCCGCTTGAAATGGCTGTGCAAGGTGTCTCTGAGCAGCGAGGCCGAGAGTTACTGGCAAGCCAATTTATCTTTTGACGACACGCTCAAAAACAAACTTTATACGGACAAAATGCCGCGCGGCGCCGGCGGCCAAATATTTAGCAAAACTTTTAGCGGGGCTCCGGCGGACAATCTTGTCGATCGGATGCTCTATCACGATACCAAGCTGTATCTCAACTACGACCTGCTGGTCAAAGCCGACCGTTCGGCGATGCGGCACTCGCTGGAAGGCCGCGCGCCGTTTCTGGATGTGCGGCTGATTGAGTTCGCGGCCAGTCTGCCGGCTAAATACAAGATACATAATTTCCAGCTCAAATATCTGCTAAAAAAAATAGCCGCAAAATATCTGCCGCGGGAAATCATTTACAGGAAAAAGCAGGGTTTCGGCGTGCCGCTCAACAGCTGGTTTAGGAATGAACTAAAACAATACACGGAAGAATTATTCAGCAATTCTCTGCTGGCCGCCTCCGGTTATTTTCAGAAAAACAGCCTGCTGGATTTATTGTCCGCCCATCAGCGCGGCGTCAATCACGGGCGGAGATTATTCACGCTGGCGGTTTTAGAAAATTGGCTGAGGAAATACCAAGGCTATATCTAATATTGGCCGCCGCCACAAAACTTAATCAACTCCAATTTGTCATTTTCCTGAAGCCGGATTTTTGCCCAGTCCTCCTGCCGCAGGATAACCCCGTTAAGCTCCGCGACCAGCGCGGTCTTTTCTAAATCCAGTTCCGCGACCAGCGCCTGCACAGTCAAATTTTCCGCAATTTCTTTTTTTTGTCCATTGAGCGTTATTTGCACAAGGCCTCCTGTATCACGCCGCCGCCGGCCACATAATCATCCTGATACACCACCACGGACTGGCCTCTGGCTATGGACTTCTGCGGACTGGCAAAACGCACCTCTATTTTATTTTCCGCCAGAGGAATAATCTCCGCCGGAAATTCTTGCTGCGCCGAGCGGACTTTGACCAGCGCGGACATTTTCTGCGGCTGCGCGGAAATCAGCCAGTTCAAATCATTGGCCAAAAGCCCAGAGCAGAGCGTTTCTTCCGCGCAGCCGACAATCACTTCATTGCGGCAGGCATTTAAGTCCAGCACATACAGCGGGCGTTTGGCCGCGACGCCGAGGCCTTTGCGCTGGCCGATAGTGTAATGCCAGTAGCCGTTATGCGTTCCCCAAATTTTGCCGCGCGTATCGACGATATTTCCGGTTCTATCCGGAGCGCCGATAAGGTCGCTGTAGTCGCCGCTGTAAAAATCCTGACTGTCCGGTTTGGCGCTGACCGGCAGATTATTTTTTTTAGCGACGCCGCGCGCCTCTTCTTTGGTCAGGCCGCCCAGCGGAAAAATTATCCGCTCCAGCTGCTCCTGCCGCAGTCTGTACAGAAAATAGGTCTGATCTTTACGCTTATCCGCGGCTTTGCGCAAAACATAACGGCCGCCGCGTTTTTCTATATTCGCGTAATGCCCCGTGGCAAATTTCTCAAACTCCACACCGCTTTGCCCGGCCAGCTCAAGCAGCGCGCCGAATTTCACCTGACTGTTACAAAACACGCAAGGGTTGGGGGTGCGCCCGGCCAGATATTCCTGACGAAAATAATCCAGCACGATTTTTTGATACTGCGCGGAACAGTCCAAAACCCGGTAAGGAATTGCCAAGAGTTCCGCCACCGCGCGCGCCTGCTCAATATCCTGTTTTTCACCGGGGCCAAAACAAGCGTCCCCGTTACCAGCCCGATAAGCGGGCTGGTCCTGCCAAACAGACATTGTGAGGCCGGCCACTTCATGCCCGGCCTGTTTTAGCAGCAAAGCCGCCACCGCCGAATCCACGCCTCCGCTTAAACCCACCGCTATTTTCATACAAAGAAATTTAAGCAAGATTAGCCCGCTTTGTCTAACCGCGCTTATACGGCGGGGAGCAAATACTCCCCGCTTTTCTTTGTAAGAACTAAGCCGCGCCGACGCTTACCGTTTCCGGCAGGGTGCTCCCGCCGTCGATGACAAACTGCGCGCCGGTTAAATAGTTTGCGCCCGGCGAGGCCAAAAAAGCCGCCAGCTGGCCGACTTCCTCAGGATCGGCCAGACGTTTGAGCGGAACCGCGGCGGCTATGCCCTGAATGACCGCGTCAGGATTATCCGGATTGGATTGTTTGGCAATGCTCTGCGCCATAGGGGTCAACACATAACCCGGACAGATCGCGTTGACATTGATCTTGTGCGGAGCGACTTCCACCGCCAGCGCTTTGGTAAAGCCGATCAACGCGGCTTTGGTCGTGGCATAGGCCACTTCACCCGGATCGGCCACCAGATCTCCGGTCACGGAAGACATAATAATTATTTTACCATTTTGAGATTTTTTCAAATACGGCAGCGCGGCTTTGGTTGCATCCCAGACGCCTTTGACATTCACGGCAAAGTGAAGATCCCGGTCTGCTGCGCTCATATTTTCAAAGGCGCCCAGCCGGCAGACTCCGGCATTATTGACCAGTATATCCAAGCCGCCGTAAGTTTTGACTGTCCGCTCCACCCCATTTTGAATGCTGGCTGGATCGGTCACATCCACCGTGAGCGCGAGCGCTTCCGCGCCCGACCGGCGCAGATCCGCGGCCAGCGCGGCGGTCTGTTCCGAACGGGCGGCTAAGGCCAGCCTAGCGCCTTCCTGCGCAAACACTTTAGCTATGCCGCTGCCGATGCCCATCGAGGCACCCGTAATTAAAGCAACCTTACCAACCAGCATTCCCATAAACGCCTCCTAGTATTCTTTATCGCCATCCGGCGTTTTCATCCAGACGCTTTCCGTGCGCCATTTGAAAAGCACCATATAACCCCAGAGCAACAAGCCCACGCCCATATAACCGACAAAGCCCACCCAAGTGCGCGGCGTGATGCCGATGGTGCAGAAGAAAGCGATCACCACCGACACAATCAAGGAAATCCAGCGCATCGCCCCGCCCCAAGGCAGAACAAAAGGCCGCGGCCAGCCCGGATGTTTTTTGGCTAGAATCATCGAAGAAATTGTGCTAATGGCGTAGCACAAAGCGCAGGCAAAAGCCATCAGGTCAAAAAAAGCGCGGATATTCTGCATTAAGATAAACAGAATGCTGATCCCTAAAATCAGAATATTCGGCAGTATGGGCTGATCGTGCTTATTGGTGTACGAAAAAATTTTGGGCAGAAAATTTTGCCGACCCATAGCGTAGATCATCCGCACGCCGGAATACCAGAAACCCAGCACGCTGGTAGCGATGGGCAGCAGCACGCCAACCACGCCCAAAAGCAGGCCGTACCAGCCCCACGGATAAATCTCCAAAAACGCTTTGATCGAAACAAACGGCGAGCAGTCCCCGTTGTTGGTCAGCTTCGCCCAGGGCATTACGCCGGCCACCGCAAAATAAAATATAGCGTAAATCACTCCGCAGGTAATAACCGAACCTAGAATAGCTTTTTTCTGATCGTGAATCGGGAAAGTTCCTTCCTCGACCAGCGCGGGCACGGTCTCAAAACCAAAGTACGGCGTGATCAAAAAAGCCGCACCAATAGCCCAGCCCACCCACTGCGCCTTGCCGGTGCCGGGTCCGCCCAGAGCGGTGGAAAAGAAACCGGAGAAATTCGCCAGCGACCAATGGCCAGAAAAGAATAACAACAGGGCGGTCAGGCACACACCGCCGATCGCGCAGAATAGCATATAGGTCTGCACTTTGCCGGCGATCACGTTGTGCAGCATCGACAGGACAAACCAGAACAGCAGAGAAACCACCCCGACGGCCAGCATTACCGCATCAGACCAGCCCAGATTAAATTGAAAATTGAGCCAGTCGATAATGCCCAGTGTGCCGGCGGCTGGCACTGCGATCCAGGCGCACATAATGAGCCAGCTAGACCAAAAACCAAAATGCTTGTTGATCCCGATTGTGTTGAACACCAGAGAGGAGCCCGCGCTGGGCAGCATAGTGGAGAGCTCCGCGTACACATAAGCGATAGGCAGGCAGGCCAGCGTCATCAGGATGTACGCCAAAAAAGTAGCCGGACCGCAGTAAGATAGAAAAATCCCGTCCCAGTAGCACATAAACGTAAAAATCGCGCCAGTGGCCAGCGCGTACACATACAATAAACTAAGCGAACGGCGCAGGGCGTTTTTACCTCCCCCTACAATAGTCTTTGCCATTTCTATTTACCTCCTATTAAAAATATTTTGCCCTGCAACTCACAGATGCTTCCGCAAGTACTCCTCGGCCAGTCGCACGCTGCCGTCCGCATAACCGACACTCAGGAGTTTGACCGGAGTGCTTTCGCTGTGGCTGGTCAGCCACGCCAAAAGCTGCAATCTGCGCTGCATAATAAAAGTGTCTATTTCCTGCTGGTCGGCTCTGGCCAGAGGCAGCACCCGCCGGTAACCGGCCAGCCAGTTTTCCACCAGTTGTTTGGCAAGCGGCTTGTGCTCGATAAAACTGACAGCCGAGGCTAGATCGTGCAGATACCAGCTGTAGCCGCAGTCATCAAAATCAATCACTTTGATCGTCAGGCCATCCACCAGCAGATTGGCCAGGCGCAGGTCGGCGTGGATCAGGCCAAAATTCTCCTTGTTCTTGCCATATCTTTTCAGCCGTTTGAAGATAACGCCGGAAGCTCTGGCCAGAATATCTATGCCCTCGCCGGTCAGATCCGGCGCGTCTTGCCAACGCCCCCAGCGCGGACGCGCGCCGAGCATCGTGTCGTAATCCCAGACAAATCTGTCCAGCCGGCGGGCCGGCGGCCAAGAGCGGGAGTCACGATGCAGATAGGCGGTCACTTCGCCCAGATCGTAAAAGCTGCGCAGCATTTCCTCTTCATTGTTCTCATCGGGCGCGCCGCCCTCCATAAACTCATACAACACGCTGGCATATGTTTCTTTGGCCAGCGCGCTTTGCAAAAACTGAATATGCTCGCCGTTTACCCCCCTGAGCGGCTCGGCGGCCACCACCGCGGTGTATTTTTTTAGGCGCTCCACCCAGGCCAGCTCGGCCTTAAGCTCGCCCAGACTGTGATAACCCGGACGGCTGATGCGCAAGACCGAGCGGTCTAGGCTTAATTTATTGGTCAATAAATAAGTGATGTTTTCCGAAAGCTGCAACAACCGCGCTTCCCAATAAGGTTCGGCATAATATTTAGCCATTGCGTCTCTGGCCAGCTCATCAAATAGCCTCTGGTTTAGTGCCACGGCCACAGTCTGCTCAGCTTTAGCCATCACTTCCGGCATATTTTCCGCCTTTCATTCCGCCCGCGCGAGAATAGCCTTTCCCGCCGCTTTGATGCCCGCGCTCAAATTTTCCAGCAACTCATCGCAGTATTCTCTGGTGACCAGCGCGCCGGGTTTGAACTGCAAAACACTGTTATCCAGCATAGAGTAAATCGCCCAGACACCGTGGGCGCGGTAGAGCTGCTGCATCACTGGAATCGCGCCTTGGGTTCCGGCAAAAACCAAACCCATAATCAGCCCGTTTTGCCGGATGTCCAGAAAAGTAGCGGGATTCTCCGCCTTGATCCGCTCCAGCCCCGCGCGCAGATATTCAGCTGTAAAAACAATATTTTCAACCGTCTCTTTTCTCTGCAGTATCTCCAGCACCTTGAGCGCGACAATACAGCCCAATTCCGTGCCGCCAAAAGTAGACATATGGGCGCTGCCATCGATGGTCAGCCATTTAGCTGCTTTATCGTTCATCAGCACCGCCGAGATCGGATAAATGCCGCCGCCGAAACCTTTGGATGTGACGATAATGTCCGGCGTGACCTCGTAGGTGGAAATACACCACATTTTTCCGCTGCGCATTAAGCCTGTCTGCACCTCGTCGGCGATATACAGCGCGCCGTATTTTTCACAGAGCCGCTTCACCGCCTGGAGATAACCGGGCGCAGGCAGCGGAAAACCGTAAGTCGCGGGGATTGTTTCCATAATCACGCAGGCCGCGTCATTTTTGGCCAAAGCATTTTCCATTGCTTCTATATTATTGAAAGATACTTTGATATTTTCGTCCTCGCCGCGGTCGGCTAAAAATATTTTGGCGTAACGTTCCGCGCCGGCCGCCACGGCCAATCCGGTATGGCCGTGATAACAGTTCTTGACTGAAATTATTTTTTTGCGTCCAGTGGCGCAACGCGCGGTTTTCAGAGCCAGATCCACAGCTTCCGCGCCGGCCGCGCCGAATACCGCGCGGGACATGCCCGGCGAGACCTTGATCAATTCTTTGGCCAGCGCGGCCTTCTGCGGCGAGGGAAAATGGTGGTTGCCGATGTCATAACATTCCAGACCTTTGACCAGAGCCTCGATAATCTCCGGATTGCGGTGGCCGAGGCTAAAAGTGCCGCCGTTAATATGCACATCTTGCAGTTTCCGGCCGTCTAAATCCCAAAAATAATAGCCCTCGCGCCGACCCATCACCAGATCTATGCCCAGATCCAGCCATTCCTGTGTTTTGCCGGTGTTCCAGTAGCGCAGAGAATCCGCGAATACCCATTCTTTGGCAGCAATAGCCATAAACCCTCCTGTTTTTTACAATTTTGTAAGGATTTCCGCAGCCCTGAATAAGATATTACAATTATGTAATTTCTTATCTATTGGAAACAATATTGTATAAATATTGTGCGTAGTGTACACAAATGTAATACGCTTGTCAAGTCCGGCGCGATTTGTTTCAGGGGCTGTTCTTTAGTACAATATCCGTCTTATGCGTAAATTATTCCTTGCGCTGTTTTGTCTGCTGTTTTTGGCCGGCTGCCAAGACGGCGAGACGCCGCTGGCTCGCCGGGAAATTCCTAATGCGCTGACTGGCCGGCGCGCGTTGGTGCTCGCGCACAGCTCGGAGTATAACTTAAAATTTCTGGAGCAGTTGGAAAAAATCGCCGGGAGGCATTATTCTGTAACCATCGATGATCTAAGCCGGATCACCGAATATAATTTTGCCTATTATAACTGCGTGCTGATTATCGAGCGTCTAAGCGGCGGACGGGCTAGAGAAGTGGATGGCTTTATGGAGATTTACAATGGAGCCAATAATATTGTTTTGCACGCCTTAAACGGCAGCTATATCTCGCCTTATCCGCTGTCCGTCGTCACCGCCGACGCTAAAAACACCCGCGAGGACGCCCTGCGCGACACCGCGGCGGCCGTGTACGCGCTGCTCAAGACCAAATAATGCGGCTAATTTCTTGGAACGTAAACGGCCTGCGCGCCGCGCAAAAAAAAGGGTTTTTAGACTGGTTTGAGCGGGACAGGCCCGCAATACTCTGCCTGCAGGAAACGAAAGCACAGCCCGCCCAGCTCGACGCCAAGCTGCTGAATGCGCCGGGCTACAGCGCCTATTGGTCTTCCGCGGAAAAAAAAGGCTACAGCGGCACGGTTATCTACACGCAAAAAAAACCGTTAAGTATCCAGCACGGCTTGGGACTGGAGCGTTTCGACCGCGAGGGGCGCGTGGTCATCGCCGAGTATCCAGAGTTTACCCTGCTCAACATTTATTTTCCTAACGGCAAAAAAAATCAGGAAAGGCTGGACTACAAAATGGATTTTTACGCGGCGGTGCTAGATTACTGCAATGCGCTGCAAAAACAGGGGCGGCAGATAATCATCTGCGGCGATGTGAACACCGCACACCGGGAGATCGATCTCGCCCGTCCCAAAGAAAATGAACACACGTCCGGTTTCCTGCCCGGCGAACGAGCCTGGCTAGACCATCTTCTGCGCGAGGGATTTGCCGACACGCTGCGAGAAAAATATCCAGACCAGCCGGGTCTGTACACTTGGTGGGATTACAAAACACTGGCGCGCGGGCGAAACATCGGCTGGCGGATTGATTATTTTTTTATCACGGACGGCTTGAAAAAAAAGCTAAAAGACGCCTTTATTCTGGCCGGCGTCACAGGCTCCGATCACTGCCCGGTGGGAATAGAATTATGCATCTGAAAAAAATATACAGCGGACGGAGGCCGGTCATTTCTTTTGAGGTATTTCCGCCCCAGACCGACGAGGCCAGCGCGCCGCTTATCGCGGAGCTGCGAAAACTTAAAGAATTTGCGCCGGGCTTGATCTCCGTCACTTACGGCGCGGGCGGCACGACACAGGGGCGCAGCCTCAAGCTGTTAGAGAAAATTGTCAAAGAATTAAATCTGGAATTGATGGCTCACCTGACCTGCATCGGCTCCAGCGAAAATTCTATTTTAAGTTTTTTGCAAAAAATTACCGGCTGGGGCGTGCAGAATATTCTGGCCCTGCGCGGAGATTATCCGCGGAACAATCCCGGCTATCAGCCGGAAAGCGCCGTGTTTCAGCATGCCGCGGATTTGGTGCGTTTCGCCAGACAAAACACCGAACTGTCCATCGCCGTGGCCGGTTTCCCGGAAAAACATCCCGAAGCGGCCAGCTTGGCTGAAGACATCAAACAGCTGGCTGCCAAAATCCGCGCCGGGGCAGACGCGGTGTTTACCCAGCTTTTTTTTGACAATCAATATTATTATGATTATGTAAAATTGGCGCGCGCCGCGGGAGTGGCCGCGCCGATAATACCGGGTGTTTGGACCATTACCAATCTCAAACAAATAAAGAAAATCGCCGAATTAAGCCGGGCCAAAATTCCCGGCGAGCTGCGGCAAAAACTAGAAAAAGCCGGCGAACAGGAAGCGCGCGAGATCGGCATAGATTACGCGGCGGCGCAGCTGCGCGACCTGCTCCAGCACGGCGCGCCCGGCGCGCATCTGTACACGCTCAATAAAGCGGACGCGGTGATGGAAGTGCTGCGGAAAGCGCTGTGACCCAGCGAATATATTGCCGCCGCGAGCCGACGGAGCACCGTAAACTCGCTTGCGGCAACATATTCGCTTCACAGAACTTTTACAGCAACGGATTTCTGTTCTAGCGCGCTGCGCAGGGCGGACAGTGAAAAGTCCTCTAATTCAATTTCATTGTAAACAAGCCCAATGTCGTTCAGATAATGCGCGTCAGAATTGCTGATGACCGGATAGTCAAAAGTCTCCGGCCTGGCCGCGCCGCACAGATAGACACTCTTGTGCAGCTCCACCGCCGAATATTTTTCGTCCGGCAAAAGCAGTCCCAATTGGGAGATGAGGCTGTTGCGCGGACGGTTGATATGCGCCGGCACGAACAGGCCGCCCGCAGCCAGCACCTTGTCGCGCAACTCTTCCAGGCCGAGATCGGCCGCGCTGCTCAGTATTTTTTCGTGCTGCCCCAGTATGATGTCATTTTCATCCACGATAACCTGATCGCCGAAAATTTCTGGATCATTTTTTATATCCGGCAGCCGCGGGGCAATGAATTTATCTAATTCCATAGCTTTTTCCAGCTCGTCAAAATAACAGAGCGTATGCACTTCTTCCCGTGTGTTGATCTCCATACCGTAAAGACAGCGCACTCCGGCGGCGGCGCAGGCGCGCGCGGCGGAGGGATTGTTGAGCGCGGTGTTGTGATCGGTGACGCAGATGAGATCAAGACTTAGTTCTTTGGCGCGCGCGGCAATAGCCCGGGGCGACATCTCCAGATCGCCGCAGGGGGATAAGCAGGAATGAATATGCAGATCGGCTTTTATTTTCACCGGTTTAGCCGGCCGTAAATCAAATGCGACGCCGCAAACTGATTAAGCCCGGTGTTAAATATGGCGATATTTTCCTGCGCGGCGCTCTGAAGCATATCCTCCGGTATGGTTTTGCCATTGCAGATGATGATGCCGGCGCAGTCGAGCAGCGAAGCCACGGCTACGGTGTTTTTATGCGCCTGGATGGTGATGAGCAGGGCATTCTCGCCGGCGTTGGCCAGCACGTCGCTTAAAAGATCCGAGGTGTAGCCGTTTTTGATTTCTCGATCCTCGTATTTTGCCTGCACCAGCTTCAGTTCAGGTAGTTTGGCCAGTTCGCTTGTTTTCATCAGCATTCTCCTTTCCGGTGTTTATTATAGCGCGGACTTCCGTGCCTTTGCCCGGCGCCGACTGGATCTGAAAATCATCGGACACCCGGCGCACATTGGAAAGGCCCATTCCGGCGCCAAACCCCAGACTGCGGATCCAGTCATTGGCAGTGGAGTAGCCTTCCTGCAGCGCCAGCGCCACGTCTTTGATGCCCGGGCCGCGGTCTTTGGCGGCGATCTCGATACTGGAGCCGTTCACCGCCATACTGATTTTACCGCCATCCGAATGAATGACCAAATTCATTTCCAGCTCGTAGGCCGCCACCGCCACGCGGCGGATCAGCTTCGCGTCAAAGCCTTTGCTCTGCAGGATTTTCTTAAATTCACCGGAAGCCACCCCGGCATCCTCAAAAGAAAATTTCTGGTGAATAAACTCTTTGTACACGCTGTAACTATTGACCTGCGCCGGAGCAGGCAGGAGTTTTTCCAGTTCGGCGACTTCTTTATTCATCTCGACCAGCAGTTTGTTGATAATATCCCGGCTGGTCACAATGCCGACCAGTTTGTTGTTTTTATCCAGCACCGGAAAAACCCGGAAATGATAGCGGTCAAAATAA
Source organism: Candidatus Margulisiibacteriota bacterium (assembly GCA_031279305.1). Classification (GTDB taxonomy): domain Bacteria; phylum Margulisbacteria; class Termititenacia; order Termititenacales; family Termititenacaceae; genus JAISQA01. Next base: position 21,151 of record JAITIS010000096.1, read on the forward strand.
GTGATTCCCAAACTAAGCGGCATATCGTCTTCCAGCACGATGACATTGCGCGTCATCTGGTCTTCGACTTTATCCTCGATAATTTTATTGTCCAGCGCGTGGATAATATCGCCGACCGTGATGATTCCAAAGAGCCGGCCGTTCTCCAGCACCGGCAAAGCGGTCAGACCGTGCTCTTTCATCAGGGCCTGCGCGCGGCGCATAGTTTCGGCGCGGGAGATCGTGCACAGTTCTCTGGTCATCACATCGCGGATTTTTAGCGTATAGATCAGCTCTTCCAATAAAGAAGGGATTTTCTCGGACTGGCTTAAAGGAACCGTATTTTCCGGCATAGAAACAATTATATCAGAGACTGCCGCAACTAAACGCGGCAGTTAGTTTAAGACCCGGTCAATTTACCCAGCGCGCTTTTAACCGCGGCATAAATATCTTTTTTTTCGGACGCCGCTTTTTGCACAGTTCGCGTAAAATACGAGCCGACTACCACCGCGTGCACCAGCGGAGAGAGCGCTTTTATCTGTCCAGCCTTGTTTATTCCAAAACCGCCGTATATTTCATAGCCGGCCCCGGACAATCCCCGCAAAAATTTTTTGACCGCCGCGGAAATAACCGTGTCCGCTCCGGTAATGCCGGTGCGCAAAGAAACATAAATTTTTTTATAGGGCCTGAGCATTTTCAAACGCGCGGGAAGCATACCGGCAACAGCCACCGGCACCGGAGCAATGCCGTGTCTAAGCGCCAGACGGTAATAGCCCTCGGTGTCCTCCAGCGGCAAATCCGGCGTGATAAGACCTTCCACGCCCGCGGCGCGCATATCCTTAATATATTTTTCTACGCCGTAGCGAAAAGGAATATTGGCGTAAGTCATCACCATAATCCGCTCAAACCCAGCGCCTCGCGCTATGCGTATATAATCAAAAATATCGACCGTGCGGAAACCAGAGCGCAGGGCGGACTCGCTGGCCAGCGTAATCGCCGGGCCATCCGCGCTGGGGTCAGAAAAAGGTATCTGTATTTCCAGTATTTCCGCGCCGCCGTTTCGCAAAGCGCCCGCCGCCGCGGCAAAACCCGCTCTGGATGGAAACCCGGCTACCAGATGCACCATCAGCCGCATAAACGCTCTGTCTCCTGCCGCAAAAATTCTAGCCATTCTTTTTTATACAGAGCCGGAGCCGTGATAAAAATATCTTTGTCGCCGCGGCCGGACATATTGATAACCGCTATTTTATTTTTAGGCAGCTGGGGAATTATTTTTAAGGCCGCGGCTGCCGCGTGCGCGGACTCCAGAGCGAAAAGCAGGCCTTCGGTTCTGGCCAGACACCGGTAGGCGCGCAATACTTCGGCATCTTTGGCCAGCGTGAATTCTATACGTCCGCTGTCTGCCAGAGCCGCCAGCTCCGGTCCTATGCCGATATAGTCCAGACCGGCGGAGATAGAACGCGTGGGCTGCGCCTGTCCGTCCGCGGTCTGGACAAAACGCGATTTGTAGCCTTCGATAATACCCGCGGGACTATTACGGCAAATCCGCGAAGCGTGCTGGCCGGGTTTATTGCCGGCGCCGCCGGCTTCCACGGCGATGAGCCTAGTTTTCTTATTTTTAAGAAAAGGCGCGAACATCCCAATGGCGTTGGAACCGCCGCCGCAGCAGGCGATAAGCACATCGGGCAGCCTCCGCTCCCTCTGAAATATCTGCTGTTTTAGCTCGCGTCCGATAACGCCTTGAAAAAATTTAACCATATCCGGATACGGGTAAGGCCCCAGCGCCGAGCCGATCAAATAATGCGCATCCGCATAACAGGCCGACCAGCGTTTGAGACAGGCGTTCACCGCGTCCTTGAGAGTCTTAGTTCCGTCATTCACTATATTGACCGCCGCGCCGTACTGCTTTATTAAGAAAACATTGGGCTGCTGGCGCGCCGCGTCCACCGCGCCCATAAATATTTCACAGCGCAGGCCCAGTCTAGCGCAGGCCGCGGCGACCGCCACGCCGTGCTGCCCAGCGCCGGTTTCGGCGATCACGGCAGTCTTGCCCATTTTTTTGGCCAGCAAAGCCTGACCGAGAGCGTTGTTTATTTTATGCGCGCCGGTATTGGCCAGTCCCTCCAGCTTGATATAGATTTTCGCGCTGCCTAGAGCGCGTGTTAGATTTTCGGCATAGAGCAGAGGCGTGGGACGCCCGGCATAATGCGTCAAAAGATCTTTATATTCCGCCAGAAATTTTTTATCTTTACGACACTCAGCAAAAGCCGAGGCCAAATCGACCAGCGCCGGTTTCAAAACCTCGCCGACATACTGGCCGCCGTACCGGCCAAAATATTCAGGCACGCGCCACCTCCTGCACAAAGTCAAGCATTTTTTGCCGATCTTTAACCCCAGGACGCTTCTCCACGCCGGAACTGACATCGACCAGCGAGGGACGCATGCTCCGGATCATCCGCCGGATATTTCGGGGAGTCAATCCGCCGGCCAGCCATTGCCCCCGGATAAGCCTATGCTTCCGCGCAGGTATCCGCCGGCCTTTTACCAGCGCGCTGGTTTTGGGCGCGTCATAGAGCGTCACCGGCAAAGCGCGGCGGCGCAGGTCAGCGGCAGCCAAATAGGCGCTGCCAGCCAGAGCATAAATATCCGCTTCATTATAAGTCTGCACGGCGTCGAGCAGTCCGGCGCGCAGCAGCTTTTTTATTTCCGGCGTCACTTTTTTAACCACAGCAATTTTTAAGATTTTTATATTCTTAACCGCGCGCAATAATTCCGCGCTGGTAAAACGCGGCGAATCCGGCACAAAAATAAACCCGGCCGCATCCGCGCCGGCGCGGGCGGCCAGTTTTACATCGGCTTTATTTGTCAGTCCGCAGATTTTGACATAAATATTTTTTTTAGCGGCATAAAGTCTGGTGAAAAAATTGGGGGGCTGCCCAGCGCCGCGCCGGAGAGCATTTATAAAATTCCTGATTGTCCGCGCTCTGCCCGCCGCCCTGACCGCCGCTGTGCCGATCAGCGCGGCGCGAAAGCCCGCATTGCCGATGATTTTCAGCAGATAGCCAGTATTCACACCGGATTCATATACTACCGGGACATTTGGCGGAAGATAGGCTTTCAGTCGCAACGGCCAGTCGGGCTGGATCTGAAAAGTCTGCAAATCGCGGGAATTGAGGCCGATTGCATCAGGCAGATTTTTAAGTTTCAAGATTTTCTGCAGAGCCTGCAGACTGTGCGCTTCACATAGAACCTGCAATTTATACTTATGCGCTTCAGCAATCAGTGCTTGCAAAAGACCGCCGCTTAAAATCTCCGCGATCAAAAGCACAGCGTCTGCGCCGGCGCGGTAAGCATGCGCGATGTCTTCCGTGCAGAATAAGAAATCTTTACGTAAGAACCCCCAACGGGGATATTTTTGCTTGAGCCTGTACAAATCCGCCAGAGAACCTTGAAAATATTTATGCTCCGTCAGCACCGAAAAACGCCGGACGCCGCCGCGCCGGTAATCCCGCGCCAGCTGGTCATAAGAACAACCACCCAAGCGGCCCTCCGCAGGCGAAGCCCTCTTAAACTCCGCGATGATAAACGTCCGCGGCCCGTTAAAAAACGGCGTCACGGGAATGGTTCTTTTCGGGAAACCGGCGGCCAGAGCGCGGTCGCGCGCTAAAGATTTTCGGCGGTCAGACACTATTTTATCCAGAATATTCATCGCCTATTGCTGAATCAGCGGCTCGATGCAGCCGGATAGATTTTTCTCTGCGAAATCCCGGTAAATCCGCGCATAGCCGTCCTTGATCGTCCGGGCTTTGCCCAGCAGATACAGAGCCGCGCCGGCGTTCAAAGCCACCGCTGCGGCGACCGCTCTGTTCCTGCGCGACTTTAATCCGGCGCGCAGTATATGCAGAAAAAGCCCGGCGTTCTGGCGAGCGGTGCCGCCGCGCAAATCCTCTGTCCGAAAACCTTTGATCCCCAGTTCCAGCGGATCAAGCTTATAGGATTTTATTTGCCCGGCCGCGGTCAGCTCGCGGACACAGGTCTTGCCGCAAACACTGATCTCATCCAAGCCGGACTCGGAATGCACGACCAGCGCGCGTTTCAAGCCTAGTTTTTTCAGGGTCCGAATAAACAAATCCAGCAAAGATAGATCGTAAACACCGATTATTTGATAACCGACCTGCAAAGGGTTGATCAGCGGCCCCAGCAGATTAAACACCGTGCGAAATTTAACCTCCTGCCGCACGCGTCCGACATATTTCATCGCGGGGTGATACAGCGGCGCAAAGAAAAACGCAAAATTATTTTTGCGCAGGCTTTTCAAATTGGCCGGCAAGTCGCCGTCGGTTTTGACCCGCAAAGCTTGCAAAAAATCATAACTGCCCGAAGATGAAGTAAAGGCGCGGTTGCCGTGCTTGGCAACCGGCACGCCGTAATGCGCGCAGACCAGCGCCGCCGCGCTGGAAATATTGAACGTGTGCTGCTCGTCTCCGCCGGTGCCGACAATATCCAGCGCGTCCGGTCTTTTTTGTCTGCTGGTCATTTTCCGGCGCATCGCCAGCGCAAAACCGGACAGTTCTGCCGGCGAAATACCTTTGACCGCGCATCCGCCCAAAAAAGCCCCCAGCTGGCTGTCTGTCAATTCGCCGTCCGTTATCTCGTCCATAATCGCCGCCGCTTCTTGCTGTGTCAGGCTCCTAGCCAAAGACAGCTTGCGCAACAAAACCAGTTTCTGTGTTTCTGTTCTTTTATAATTAAGAAAATTCTCCAGCATTTTCAAGCCGCTTTCCGCGCTGAAAGATTCGGGGTGGAACTGCAGGCCTTCGATCTGATATTTTTTGTGGCGGACGCCCATTATAGACTGGTCGCGCGCGGCCACAGCGGTGGTTTCCAGACAGTCCGGCAGCCTGGCCGGATCAGCGATCAGCGAGTGGTAGCGCACGATCGTCAGACCCTGCCTAAGATTACGGAAAAGGCCGCGTTCGTCGTGTTCGACAGCATCGGTTTTGCCGTGAATGATCCGCCCGGCCTGCACAACCGCCCCGCCAAAGGCTTCCACGATAGCCTGATGTCCCAAACAGACGCCTAGTATCGGGATCTTGCCGGCAAAATATTTAATCGCCGCGACGCTGATGCCGGCCGCGGCGGGAGCGCCGGCGCCCGGAGAAATAACAATATGCGACGGCTTTAATTTAGCTATGGCGTCCAGCGTAAGCGCATCATTGCGCGCGACGCGCACGGTGCAGCCTAGAGTTTGCAAATACTGCGCTAAATTGTAGGTGAACGAATCATAATTATCGAGCAAAAGAATCACAATTCCACCCCCAGCGCGTTAAGCGTCGCCCGCGCTTTATTCAGCGTTTCCAAATATTCTTTTTCCGGATCGGAATCATAAACGATGCCCGCTCCGGACTGCACCAAAAACCGGCCGTCCCGGTGCAGAATCGCGCGGATCGTGATGCAGGAGTCAAAATTGCCGTCAACGTCGAAATAGCCGATCAGTCCGGCGTACGGCCCGCGCCGCGCCGGCTCCTGTTCGGACACCAGCTCGATGGCTTTAATTTTCGGCGCGCCGGAGACTGTGCCGGCGGGGAAAACTCCGCGGATAATCTCCGGCAGACCGATATCCGGCAGTTTTTGCGCCTGCACTTCCGACACCAGATGCATCACGGAGGCGTAGCGTTCCACAAAAAAAGCTCTGGTCACTTTGACCGAGCCGGGCAGAGCCAGCCGCCCGGCGTCATTGCGCGCCAGATCGATCAACATCAAATGTTCCGCGCGCTCTTTTTCGTCCGCCAGCAGCTCTTTTTCCCAAAGCAGATCTTCCGCCGGCGTCCCGCCGCGCGGTCTAGTGCCAGCGATCGGCTTGATGGTCAGCGTCTCGCCGGAGAGCTTCACCATAATCTCCGGCGAAGCGCCGAACAGCTGAAAATCCGCAAAGTCCAGATAAAAAAGATACGGCGAGGGATTGGCGCGGCGCAGGCGGCAGTAGGCTTCAAAAGCCGGCAGCGCCGAACGCACCAGAAACTGGCGGGAAAGCACGCCTTGAATTAGATCGCCGCGGATAATCGCGCGTTTGATGTCTGCCACGCCGGCCAGATAAGCGGATTTCGGCGCATCCAGAACTATTTCCGCCGGATATTTTTGCCTATCCTGAGCGTAAGCCCGAAAATCGCTGTCTTCCAGCCTGCTGATATATCCGGCGATCTGCGTCTCCAAAAGAGCGGCGTCCTCGCCCAAAGCCACAATATGCAGGTCGTTGCGGTAATGATCAAAAACAACAAAAGCCGAACCGAAAATAAACTCGGCTTCCGGCGTGTCAATAACCGCCGGTTTTACGGCTAGTTTGATCGTGTCGCAAAAACGGCAGAACTCATAGCTCAAATAACCGATGCCGCGCGCCGGCAGAGGAAAAGGCAGTTTGGCAGCGGTGATTTTTTGCCCCCGGTCAGCCAGCGCGTCCAGAAATTTCCGCGGATCACGGCTGACTACTCTGCTCTGTCCGCCGGATGTCTCCACAATGCCATTTCCGGTCAAGGCAATTCTAGTCTCTGCCGCCAGCACAATAAAAGAATAGCGCCCGGCGCCTAAATCAAGCGCCGCGGATTCCAAAAGAGCCAAGCCATTTAGTTTTTTGCAGACTACCACCGGCGTCACCCGGTCCGCGCTGATAGTTTTATAAATACACTGCACGCCGCACCTTGTTTCTATATATAGAAACACTCTATCACGGCCAAGTTGGTTTCGTCAACCGTGGAAACCCCTGGGCTTTCCTGCCGCATCCGGAGACTGCGGCGCGGCGGCGGGCTGTCTGCTGAGAAAAATATGCGCCTGCGCTATCTTAACCAGAGACAAATAAGGCTGGCCGGCACTATCTTCCTCATAAAAAAAGCTGGCCGGAACGCGCTGAGACATTTTTGCCAATAATAGGGCCAGCTGAGCTTTGAATTCGGCGCTGACCAACAAAGCGCAGGATTGATAATTGCTCTCGATATGGCTGTCGTGGCCATAACCTTGTTCAGAATGTTTCACAATTGCCTCCGCATACTCCGGCGCAGACAGGCCGAATAAAGTCTGGAAATAATACGCTGTGTTTCGGTAATGCATTTTAGCCAGCGTAAACACCAGCTGTTTATAAACAAAATCCGCGGCTTCGTGGCGCTCATCGTGCGCGCCGTAGCCATTGATTATGGTATGGGTCAGCAATTCTTGATCCTGCCAGACCTCGCCGCCATAAACTTTAGAGCTCTCCAGGCATTGATTCGCAAGTTTTTGCTGCCAGTCCGCCGCGCTGAGCGGTTCATTGCCGTCTGGCATAACAATTTCCGGAATTAAGGCACTGTACAAAACCAGCAAATTTTCCGGCGTGAAATGCAAAACATTTTCCGCCAGACATTTGTAAATATACAGCCCTAAATTATCCAGATTTACCGCCTGCAAGTCTTCATTATTGTCCAAAACCAGCACGTCTCTATCCAGACAGACATTGTTTTTCTGCAGCAGATATAGGGTGTCTGCCAGTCTGGACTGTAGCACGGGACTGGCGGAAAAACGGGTTTCGCTGAAAACTTTTGTCCAGCCTTCTCCCAACTCCGGAAAATCAACAGTTTGCTCAGAGCGGACAATAGTCAGTTCATTTGGAAAAAACAAATCGATCAATTTGAACAAAGAGAGCGTTCGCCAATCATAGATTTTTTCATCGGAAATATTCTGTATGGTATTGAGTGTGCCATCGGCATTTTGGCCGCCTAGCTCCAAACGCTGAAAATGCCAATTTTTACAAGCCTCCGCAATAAGTTTGGCCAATTCTTCCCTAGAATAATAAAAAGGGCTGCCGCCGGACGCTGGCTGCACTTCATTCAAGAGCTCTTGAATATACTCGCCCTGTTTGGTCTGCCAGCGGTTATCATTAGCCAGCAGCAATTCATAAAATCCTTGATTTGATTTGGGCGCCTGGGCAATAATCAGTCGCTCATCTAATTCAGCGGTTTTGAGCCAGACCTGTCCGCCGCCAGCCTCCAGATAAAAAGAACTCTGCAAATACCGAAAAGGTTTTGGCAGCTCCACCGTCGCCGAAACGCGCATTTTATGCGGATCCATTTTATCTTGTTCCAGAGTGAATTTGGTCACCGGCAGGTCGCTATTTGGCCTGCCGTGCTCGGACACAGACCAATCTTCTGCTGTTGGTTCATAACGCCGGCCGTTTAGCCATTCTTCATCGTAGCCCACATAGTGAAAATAAAGCTTAAGTTCCTGTACAAAAGCCAGCAGATCAAAATTGATGCCGGATAAATCCGGATTTCCGGCAAAAAGCACCGAGAAACTCAGAGGCAACTCCCTATCGTAAGCCACGAAATTGATATGTCCGCCTTTAGATAAAAGATAATCACAATAATCCAGTTCAACCACATTCAAGCCGCCGTACCGCGCATATACCTGCGCCAGCATTTCTGAAGTGCCAGCCAGCCACTCATCAACGCTTTGGGGTATGGCAAAGCCGGTTTGTTGATTGGCAAAACCGCGGTAGAGTTTGTACAGCAGCAAATTCAGCTGCTCGGCGGATTTTTCTTGTTCTTTAAGCAACCCGTGCAGGGCATTTAGCGCTATATCCAATTCTATCGTTTGATCCGGACGCTTTTTCCGGTTCTGCAGATCTTCGACCATAGCGCGCATAATACTGTGCAGAATTACCATCTCCTTGACCGGAGTCCGGGCAAAATATTCCCTGACTTTGGCGGTGATCTCCGCCACGTTTATTTTCTGCGCGGCGGTTTCGAGCGTGCCAAAAGGCTTGCGGTAAGCGGAATAATCTCCAGCCAATAACCGCCCCCGGTCTAGAACATCCGCCCAGCCGTCCAGCGTGCAAAAAGATCCTTCCGCAAATCTTTGTTCCCGCAAATAACCGCTGTTTAAGTAAAGCAGATTGCCTTTTAATTCTCTGCCGCCGAGCACTGCCACGCCCGGAATGCCTCTTTCACGGGCAATACGCGCGTCGTGCATATTGCGGTTGCCATAAAAAGTCAACAATCCGTCAAAGTCCCCGTCATTTAAGGCCTGCAAATATTCTTGGGTGCGTTCCGGCACAACTAAAATCACCTTGTCTCCCTTGCGGCGGTATTCTCCGGCTTTTGCCAAGGAAAAAGCCAAGCGGCCGGCCACCACGCCAGGCGACAGACTTTCAGCTTTGACAACTCCAAGGGGCACATTATCCTGACGCAGCTGTTCCTCGTTTAGTTTGTAAATCGTCTGCTGCTTATCTTCCAGATAAGCCTCGGTTACTTCCTGCACGGTAATCAGGCCTTGAGCAAACATATCGGCCATAATCTTCTGCCGGGCAAAATCGGGAATTTCCGCGTCACGGGTCTGCAGAATATACAGTTTACCGCGCTCAACTGTGAATTCCACTTCCTGAGGCCGGCGAAAATTTTTTTCTAATTTATTTTTTATCTCCGTGAACTGCGCAAAAAAATCCACCCCAACTGCTTCCGGGCCAAAATCCATTTCCACATTCATAAAATTCAAAATACGATATTCTTTGGCCGACCCGGTCATTGTTTCATCGCCGCGGGCATTGAGATGGTATGTGCCGGAAATTTTATTCTCGCCAGTCTGCATATCTCTGGTATAGAATGCTCCGCTGCCGCTCATTTCTCCGGCATCACCGTACACCATTTCTTGAACAATAAGCGCTAGACCGCTTTCCGGCGCAATACCGTGTCTGGCGCGGTAATCAACCGCCACCGGATTGTCCCAGGAAGCATAGGCTTTTTGCAGCGCGGCTTTTAGGTCATCTCTGCTGCGGATAGCCAGCCGGGTTTCATATATCCCCGGCATAGTTTCTATGCCGGACGAACGCGCCGCCAGAGAGATTTGTCCCGGAAAATCCGGGAAACTAAGCATTACTTGTTCTAACAGCGCTTCCAGATCAATATTGCTCAGGCCGACCTTGTTAAAAAGTTCAGTTGTGAATATTAAAAACTTCGGCGTAGCAATGCCTAGATTAAGCAATTCCAATAGATTGGCGCCTTTCTTGCCCTGCAATCCGGCGTTAGGTACCGGGCGCACAATAGAATCAGAACGCAGGCAATAAGCGCCGTGGAGTGTTTTTTTCTGATCGCTAAAAGCATTAAGCATATATAAATAATATACCCCGCCTAAAGATGAATATACAAATAATCCCTGGCTGGATATCGTAAATTTAACCTGTAAATTGCGCGGCTTTTAAGCCAAATTTTCAATTTGCCTACCGGCTTATTTCTTGGCATAATAAACTCTCTCAAAGAAGCTGGAGGCTTTATGTCCGGACACAATAAGTGGAGCAAAATCAAGTATACCAAAGGCAAAGCTGATGCGGTCAAAGGCAAGGCTTTTTCTAAAGCGGCGATGGACATCATCACCGCGATCAAAGAAGGCGGCAACAGCGATCCGGCGTTAAATTCCCGTCTGCGTATGGCCATCGAGCAGGCCAAAAAAGTGAATATGCCCAATGACAATATCAAGCGCGCCATCGAGCGCGGCGCCGGTAAAGAAGGCGGCATCGAAAGCGCCACCTACGAAGGCTACGCGCCGGGCGGCGTGGCTATGCTCATCGAGTGCCAAACCGACAACCGCAACCGCACCGCTTCAGCCGTGCGCTCCACGCTGGAAAAAAACGGCGGTAATCTCGGCACGCCGGGTTCGGTCAGCTTTATGTTCCACAAAAAAGGCCTGCTGGCTTTCGCCGCCGGTCAGGCAACTGAAGACAGATTGATGGAAACCCTGTTAGACGCCGGCGCGGAGGACATCAAGGATTACGGCGCGGACGGGCTGGAGGTCATCTGCGACCCGGCTGATTTTGACAAATGCGTCAAGGCCGCGGAAGGCGCCGCGCTGCCGATCGAAACGGCGGAGATCACGCTCATTGCCGATAACACTATCGCCGTCGACGAGTCCACCGCCGGCAAAGTTTTAAATCTGGTAGAAAAAATTGAGGACTGCGACGATGTCCAGAAAGTCAGCCACAACGCCGCCATTTCAGATGAAATAATGGAGAAGCTCGCCGCCGCTCAATGAAAATACGGGCTGATTTACATACCCACAGCGTGGCGAGCGGCCACGCCTATTCCACCATCGATGAGCTGACCAAGGCCGCGCGCCGCCGTGGCTTAAAAATGCTGGCGGTCACCGACCACGCGCCCGGCATGCCGGACGGTCCGCACGAATATTATTTTTACAACACCCGCGTCTGGCCGGAATACCTGAATGGAGTGCGCCTGCTCAAAGGCGCAGAAGTGGATATTATTGCGCCGAACGGGGGATTGGATCTGCCGACGGCGCTGTTAGCCTCGCTGGACGTGGTCATCGCCTCGGCGCACGCGGCGGTCAGCCCGGAAAACTTGAGCATAGAAAAAAACACCGCGATGTATCTCAAAGTCATTCAGAATCCGCACGTGGATATACTCGGCCATATTGAAAATCCGCTGTTAAAGTTGAACTATCCTGTCGTGATAAAAGCCGCCCAAGCGCGCGGCAAGCTGGTGGAGATCAATAACGCATCCTTCACTGTGGCGCGCCACGGCTCGTACAGCAACTGTCTGGAAATTATGCGCATATTGCGCGAGGAAAACATGCCGTGCGTCATCAATTCCGACGCGCATATCGCCGGGCTGGTTGGCGAAGTCGGCAAGGCGCTTCAGATCGCGCTGGAACAGGGCATCAAAAAAGAAAATATCTTAAATCTCGACGCCGGGAGAACCGCTAAACATTTAAAAATAAACACGCAAAAAACGGCGGACAAACTGCACAGGATGGTGCCGCTATGATCACCGAAGACCTGCATATCAAAGGCGCGCGGGTGCACAACCTGCAAAATATCGAGGTTATTATTCCGCGCCACACGCTGACGGTCATCACCGGATTGTCCGGCTCCGGCAAATCCTCGCTGGCTTTTGACACAATCTATGCCGAGGGACAGCGCCGCTATGTCGAATCGCTGTCGGCTTATGCCCGGCAGTTTCTGGGACAGATGGAAAAACCGGACGTGGATTTCATCGACGGCCTGTCGCCGGCTATCTCCATCGACCAGAAAAGCCGCTCCAAAAATCCGCGTTCGACAGTCGGCACAGTCACGGAAATTTACGATTATTTCCGCCTGCTTTTCGCGCACATCGGTCTGCCGCATTGTCCGCAGTGCGGCCAGCCGGTGTACCGGCAATCCGCGCAGGAGATTGCCGACCGCATCGCCGCGAAACCCGCCGGCGCTAAAATAATGATCCTCGCGCCGCTCATCCGCGGACGCAAAGGCGAGCATCACAAACTATTCGAGACTCTGAGCAAAAAAGGCTACACGCGGGTGCGCGTCAACGGCAGTATTTTTGAGCTGGCGGAAAAAATACACTTAAATAAAAATCAAAAACACACTATCTCCGCGGTTGTTGACCGGCTGACAGTCAGTCCAGAAAACTATAAGAGGATTTTTGAGTCTGTGGAAACCGCGCTCAAGGACGGCGAGCATTTGGTCGAGGTCATCACATTAAACGGCGAAAAAGAGACTGTCGATCTTTTCTCGGAACTTTTTACCTGCCTTCACTGCGGCGTTTCTCTGCCGGAAATCCTGCCGCGGACTTTTTCTTTTAACACGCCGTACGGCGCCTGCCCGGAATGCAAAGGTTTGGGCGTCAAATATATTTTTGCGGCGGAAAAAATCGTCAATCCAGAGCTTACGCTGGCGGACGGCGCGCTGCTGCCCTGGGCCGGACAGATGCGCGGTTTTATGGGACAGATGATCCAATCGCTGGCGCGTAAATATAAATTTCGGCTGGATGTGCCTTTTCGTAAACTGTCGGCCAAAGTGCAGGCAATACTGCTTTACGGCACCGATGACAACATCGATTTTCATCTGCAGGCGCGCAGCAACGCGGACAAATATTATGACTGGTCAGGGCGTTTCGAAGGCGTGGTGTCCAATCTGGAGCGGCTCTACCGCCAGACCGAATCCGAGTGGCGCAAAGCGGATATGGAAAAATATATGTCCATCCAGTCCTGCGCGTCCTGCCGAGGCAGGAAATTAAATCCGATCGCGCTGGCCGTAAAAATATGCGAAAAAAATATCAGCGAGCTGATGGAGCTGCCGGTCAAGAATCTGCGCGGCTGGCTAAACGAGTTAAAACTCAGCCAAACTGCAGAACTGATCGCCAGTCAGGTTTTGAAAGAGATCAATGCTCGCCTGAAATTTCTGGCGGATGTGGGGCTGGATTATCTCTCTCTAGGCCGGACTTCCGCCACGCTGTCCGGCGGGGAATCCCAGCGCATCCGGCTGGCCACCCAGATCGGCTCCGGCCTAGTCGGCGTGCTGTACGTGCTGGACGAGCCCTCCATCGGCCTGCACCAGAAAGACAACAGTAAACTGCTGGCCAGCCTCAAGAGCCTGCGCGATCTGGGCAACACGCTGATCGTGGTGGAGCACGATGACGAAACAATGCTAGCCGCCGACCACATCATCGATATGGGGCCGGGCGCCGGCAAACACGGCGGACAGATCATCGCCGCCGGCACGCCGGCGGAAATAAAGAAAAATCCGGACTCGCTAACCGGAGCGTTCCTCTCCGGACGCCAAAAAATAGAAGTGCCCCGGCAAAGGCGGGTGGGCAGCCCCAAAAAGCTCACGCTAAACGGCGTGTCCGAGCACAATCTCAAAAAACTGACCGTGGATTTTCCGCTGGGCAAATTCATCTGTGTTACGGGTGTGTCCGGTTCCGGCAAATCTTCATTGATCACCGACACGCTGTATCCGGTGCTCAGGCACAAACTGCACGGCAGCTCCCTGCCGCCGCTCAAATATTCCAGCATCAAAGGCGTGGAAAATATCGACAATATTATTGTCATAGATCAAGACCCTATCGGACGCACGCCACGCTCCAACCCCGCCACCTACACCGGCGTGTTCACGCCTATCCGCGAGCTTTTTGCGCTGACGCCGGAAGCCAGACAGCGCGGCTACAATCCTGGGCGGTTTTCTTTCAATATCCGGGGCGGGCGCTGCGAAGCCTGCGAAGGCGACGGCATCAAGCAGATCGAGATGCATTTTCTGCCGGATGTTTACGTGCCCTGCGCAGTCTGCGGCGGCAAACGCTACAATAAAGAAACGCTGGAGGTGCGCTACAAAGGCCGCAATATCAGCGACGTGCTGAATATGACCATCGACGAAGCCTATGAAATATTTAAAAATATTCCCCGCATAGAAAATAAATTAAAAACTCTGCGGGACGTGGGCTTGAACTATATCCAGCTCGGCCAGTCAGCCACCACGCTGTCCGGCGGCGAAGCCCAGCGCATCAAGCTGGCCGCCGAACTGTCCCGGCGCTCCACCGGCCAGACAATGTATATACTCGACGAGCCGACGACCGGACTGCATTTTGCCGACGTGTCCAAACTCATCCAAATGCTCAATCGTCTGGTCGACAGCGGCAATACGATCATCGTCATCGAGCATAACCTCGATGTCATCAAATCCGCCGATCATATTTTCGATCTGGGCCCGGACGGCGGGGACGGCGGCGGCGAGATTGTGGCCAGCGGCACACCGGAAGAGGTCGCCCAGAATCCGCGGTCGTATACGGGACAGTATCTGCGGAAAATCTTATAAACAATTCAACAAGAGTTTATTTGTAATCACTTTCTGTTTGCCCAGATACGCCTCGGTCAGCGCATTGAAACAGAGATTATTCACCTCGCGGGCTAGGCCGGCCGTGGCGGTGTAAATGACCTGATAGGTGTCCGGCTCAAACATTTTATCCGGATCTCCTCCGGCGGTGCGGATGCGGAAGCGGATATATTCTTTCATTTCCGCAAAATCGAATGGCAGTAATTCTTCCTGCACATACATTCGGTTGCGCAGAGAATTGTAACTCTCGTGCTTGATGCGGCGCAGGAATATCTCCTCGGTAAAAAGCAGAATAGAGACCAGCTTCATCTCCGGCAGTTCGATATTGGAGATCGTGCGCAGGATATGCAGAGACGAAGCTTCCAAAAAATGCGCCTCGTCAATCATAATCACCAGACGCTTGCCTTTTTGGTAAAGGCCGATGACATAGTCCTGCAGAATGCGGATCATATCGTAAGTCTGAGTCACGTTTTTGAGCAGCTGTCCCAGCTCCAGCTCCAGCAGTATTTCTTTGAGCAGCGCCGACTTAGTCATGCCGGGCGAGACCAGCACCACGATGGTTTGGTATTTTTCTTGATCCAGCGTCATCAAAAGCAGCTGGGTGATCAGCGTTTTGCCGCTGCCGGACTGGCCGCAGACCAAGGCCAGTGAAATATTCTGCTCCACGCTCATTTTCATTTTTTGATAAATCGCATAGTGCGCCTTTGCCTTAAAAAAATATTTGGTGTTCACCGCATCGCCAAAAGGATTTTCGGTCAGGCCGAAAAAAGACAACAAGTCCAGCGTGCTCAAGGCTTCTTTATCCAGCGTGGCCACCGCAGATTTACCCTGGGCTTCCTGCCGCCTCTCACTGGATAAAAATAGATGGGAAAAATCCTCGATCGACGAATTGCTCATAACATACCTCCAAAATTCCGCGCTGGCGTTTTTACCAGCGCGGGCACCATAGACTAACGTTTATCAATAAGGGCTGTCAAGCCGTGTTAAATAAAAATTAACTGGCTTTTTAAGCCTGCGCGTATAAATCGGCTCAAACTGGGTAATAATCTGGCGTCAGACAATTTGAGTTTTTTAAGAGAGGGGTTTGTTATGGAAAACTGCAATGATTATGTGAAATTTTTGCGGGCGTTAGCCAGTGAGGAGCGCTTGGGCATTCTGGAAGAGTTGGAAACGCACGGCGAGATCAATGCCACCGAGGTGGAGAAAAAATTTTTTATGGAGCAGTCCACCGCGTCCCATCACCTCAATATACTGTACAAAGCCGGCATTATCGAGCCGCGCAAAACCGGCCGGAACATTTTTTATCATATCAAAGAAAATTCTTTGCAGGATTTTTACGGCCGTTTCCTAAAAGCGCTGGAAGAAAAACAGCAGGCGAAAGTCGCCGAAAACTGCTGACCCGCGGCGGCGTTTTTTACTAAACCTTGCGAACCATAATCCACAAGGTGGGTCGCCGCCTTAAAGACGGTGTTAGCACTTCGGGAACAGCAACTAAAAAGTGAGCCGCCCACCAGAAGTCCCCGGTTTTTACACAGGTTCCAGGTCTAAAAAATAAACACGCGCGCCGCAGGCAAAATCGTTATAACATATTTCCGAAAATAACTTCAACCGGTAAATTTAAGGTGCTTATGTGTCTGACACGCCAAAATAAAACAACTTTTTATTCGTATTTATATTTTCTGTATCAACACTCTTGCAAATCCCAATTTGCCATTTATGCAGGACTCATATCTTTTCTCTTGCGCTATTTTATATCCCTTTTCCAATAAACCGTTTAATATCGGGCGAGCAGATACGGCAAAAGGTTTTTTATAGTCATTCGGAATAAAACAATTATCAACTAGCAATGTTCTTAAATCATCATATTTTTTATACTTTTCGGGGATATCTTTTAACGGCATTATTTTTAATTGCTTATATTTTGGTCTGTTTTTTATAGGAATATTTGTAAACCAATAACCTGCCGCTCTGGCAAGTTCTTTTTTAGGAGTTAAAAACCAATCTACTTCATTAAATCCCGCCCATACTTTATTGTGCTGAAAATACGGGATATATGCCGTATTTATAGCATTTGATATGTTAGATATAATTAAAAACTTTTTCCGCTTTTAATAGTGGTGTTCCAATAGTCTATTGCTCTTGAAAACGGCGGGTTCGTGCATACGATGTCCGTCTCTTCATTAAGAATTTTCAATGAAAGAGGGTGGTCAAAACCGCCGGTATATCCATCCGGATATTCTTTAAATTCCCTGAAACCATCTTTTGTAAATATATAACCTTTTGCTCCCTGATTGAACAAATCCACCACGCCGCTATAATGGGTACATATTATTTTTTTTAAGCCAATTTCATTGAAATGATGTATAAAATATAAAGCAAACGCCGAAGTATTTCTTTCATTATCTTCATCAACAGGGTCATCGCAGTTGCAAAACACGGTCTTATTTTTCCAGATTCTTTTATCATACATTGACAGTTCTTTTTCAACATCTTCATATCTGGTATAAAATTCATCATTATCCACTCTCTTTGCCTTTTGCATTACATCTTTAGGCGACAATCCTCTTGCCTCAAGAGATGGAGTCGTTTTCTTTACTATCTTAACCATTTGATTTTTCTCGTCTGTTTTAATAAATATTTCCTTTACAAACATTTTGTGAGACTTAATAAATTGAACATAATTCTTAAACAAAACGGAATTGAAAAAATAAATTTCCTTGCTTTTTTTCCTCGCGAAGAACAGGAAAACTCTCTTTAACGGCATTTTCCAGCTGAGTCATATTCTTTACTTCGCAAGCGAATAGATACCTGTAAATATTTTCTTTGGACTTGCCAGTCATATTATTATATTCTTTTAATCGCCGCTCCAAGTCATTAGTCTTGCCAATCTTGCATTTTGAAGGTTCTAACAATGCTTGAACAATATAAATGTATTCTCCCGCCTCTTGATTACTTTTCATTATTTTACCTCTAATTCCAATACACGCTGTTTTAATAATCCGGCGGAATTGTAAAATTGTAAATTCGTTAATTATAATGCCTGCATTTTTAGTTGTTGACCACTGCTTGTTATGAGAAAGTTTTATGCAGGTTACCAGAGATATAAGCGCCAGATTTAAGGTTGACAAAAGACACTGTTTATCTGATCGGCTTAAAATTTTTGCTGGCTTTGCCGGTCAAGGTGATTTTCAAGAAATTCAAAATATTATGACCGATAAAACGCAGCGGGCCTTCCGCCAGCAGGCGGCGCGCGGAAGTGTGCGCGGCCATTTTTTTGTCATAAACCACCCGTCCCAGCTTGCGCACGCGCAGTCCCAGATCCACATCCTCCGCGGTGACCAGCTCAGCGCGGAAACCGCCGGCGGCGTCATAGGCGGTTTTGCGTATGGCAAAATTCTGGCCGGAGACATTGTCCCGGCGGATCAGCCGGCTCAAGCGCAAAAAAACCGTGTTGTAAAAAAAAGCGGCCAGGATTTTTAGCGGCGGAGAGCAGTCGCGCAGATAGACCGGGCCGTAAACGCAGACCACTTTGTCGTCCTCAAAATTTTTGGCGACGCGTTCCACCCAGATTGGATCTGGGGCGGTGTCCGCATCGGTGCAGGCGATGACCTCGCCGGTCGTCGCGGCAAAACCTTCGGCGCGGGCCAGAGCGATGCCTTTGCTTGCCTGCTTCACAACTTTCCAGCCAGCCTCCGCGCAGAGCCGCGGGGTCGAGTCTGTACTGGCGTCGATCGCCACGATCTCAAAATCTTTGTAAGTTTGATTTTTCAGGGAATTAAGGCAGGGCGCTAGATATTTTTCTTCATTCATAGTGGGCACCACCACGGAAACTTTTACCATAAACTCCTCCCTGACAAATAACCCCGCGGTTTTGGGCGCCGCGGGGTTATTATACACTATTCATCGCTGACCCGCGCTTTAACGCAGGGCTTTTTCGATCACATCCGCCATATTGCTGCGGTTTTTAGCTTTGGATATTTTTACCGAAAGATCGCCTTTCAGAAAAACATCGCTGACCCAAGCTGAAATATCGTTTTTGGCGGAATTAACGTGATAGCCATAAGTGCCGTCATCCAAGCCGCGCAGAATACCCGGCAGATCATTTAGATTGGAAACGACCTGTCCGTTGCAAAAATAAAAGCGCTTGTCACCCTGCGCTTCATAACTGGTCTGTCTTGGTTTGCTTAATGTTTTGGTCTTAGCCATTTTTCTCCCCCTCAATTGCTTTAGGGCCGCCCGCCAAACTTGTGACAGGCGGCTCAATTTCTCAAAAAACTATTTTCTTTTTTTCGCTTTTTTCTTCGCCGGTTTTTTCGCGGCCTTTTTCGTTTTTTTCTTCGCCACCATTTTTTTCACCCCTTTCTTTGTTTTTTTCACAACGACCCTTTTGTCTTCCCGCCCCGCGGCGTTCGCCAAAAGTTTCAGTCGTTTGCGCACATTTTCCAGCACGTTCATATAATTGATGAACGCGTCGTACGGCGATTTGTACGGCGAAAAATAACCGTGCACTTCGCCGTCGCCTAAATACTTAGTACTAATGTAGTACAAATGGTCGGCGGAAGTCAACCTTTTCCAGTCGTTTAATAAAATTTTGTTCTTGGTTTTTTTTATTTCTTTTTCCAGAGCGTAGAGATTTTGCGCGGCGTCTTTTTGCATATTGTTGCCGAGCCACGCGGATAAATCCTTTTGCGTGTCCGCCCAAGAGGTCGCGGCGGGAATATCGATTTCGCCGGCAGGCTTAAACCGCGCGGCTTCCACGGGAGTGATGAATTCTATCTTTTCGCTCTGCGCGGCTTCTTTGATAAAGCCGTGCAAAAATTCAAAAATATTTTCCGCCCTCTTGATATGCTCGCCAAAAGTTTCGTAGTCCACAAAAATATTCACCGCCGCGTCGCCGAGCTGTTCGATCCAGCGCAGATATTTAGCCGGCGTGAGCGGATAATCCGGCCAGAGCCGGTTGTTGTAACGAAAAGCCAGATCATCCGAGAGTTTGCAGTTGCGCAAAAGCAGTTTTATTTTGCCCGCGCCCGCCGGCTGGTAAACATAATTCGGCGAGCGCCAGCCTAGGATATGCTCCACGCCTTCCGCCAGGATGACCTCGTAGCCCAGCGCCTCCGCCATCCGCGCGATCTCATTGTCATAGATCAGTTCTGTGTTGCGAAAAGTTTTTGGCTCGTAATCAAACTGCTCCAAAAGCATTTCGCGGTGTTTTTCGACCTGTTCGATGAACTCTGTTTTGGAATACAGCGCGGATAGTGAATGATAATAAGTCTCCGACAAAAATTCCACGCAGCCGGTCAGCGCCAGCGCGCGAAAAGAAGCCAGCACTTCCGGCGCGTATTTTTGGAATTGCTCAACCGCCGTGCCGGTAATGGAATACGCCACTTTGAAGCGGCCTTTGTATTTTTTGATCAGCTCTAACAGCAGCTTATTGGCCGGCAGGTAGCAGTCCGCCGCGATGGATTGAATAATCTGGCGGTTTTTTTCGTCGTCAAAATAATATTGATCGCGCTCCGCGCTGAAAATCGTGTATTTTTTTAAGCGGAAAGGCTGATGCACCTGAAAATACAGGCAGAGTTTAGCGGGCATAAGCGCGCTCCTTTTTGCCGCAGCCTAGCAGCCGTTCATACACCTGCGCCGTGCGTTTGGCCGTCCAGCTCCAGGTGTAGGCTTCCGCCTCGCGCGCGGCGTTTTCGCGCATAGTCTGTGCCAGCGACGGGTAGCGCATTATAGCGACCATCTGATTGGCGATCTCGCTGGTGTCCCAGAAATCCACCTTGAACACGTGGTTGAGTATCTCAGACACGCCGGAAGTTTTGGAAACAATGCAGGGCACATTGGCTTTGATCGCCTCCAGCGTCACGAGGCCGAAAGGCTCGGTCACGGAGCTCATCACAAAAAGATCGGCCTTTTGCAGCACGCGGCGGATATCCTCGCCCTGCAAAAAGCCGGTAAAAAACACTTTGTCGGCGATTTTCAGGGCGGAAGCCAGCTCGACCAGCGCGGAAAATTTTTCGCCGTGGCCGGCGACGATAAAACGCAGGTCTGGATAAAATTTCACGGCCTTGGCCGCCGAGCGCAGGAAATACTCCGGGCCTTTTTGCATAGTGAGCCGGCCTAAGAAAAGCACAAATTTTTCATTGCCGGATTTGGCCACATCAAAATCGCTGTGTTCGCCCGCGACCTCGTCTTTGTCGATGGCCAGATGGATGGGCGCAATCTTGCGCGGATCAATATTAAAATACCTGATGCATTCGTCTTTGGTAAAATGACTGTTGGCAATGATCATCTCGGCTTCTGCCAGCCCTAGTTTTTCCAGCTCGTAAATCAATTGATTAACGTTGCCGCCGGTGCGGTCAAACTCCGTGGCGTGAATATGCGCGCAGAAAGGCCTGCCGGTCAGATGTTTGATACGCACCGCCGCCTCAAAAGTCATCCAGTCGTGCGCCACAATCAGGTCAAAATCATACTGCAAGGCGATCCGTTCCGCCTTGATCGCGTACTCGTACACTTCCTGCAAAAGATTTTCGCCGTAGATCTGCTTGGTTTCCCAAGAGCGGTCGTGTTCATTGTACTCTATTTCGTAATTGTCGATCGTCCGAAAAATTTTGCTAAAATTTTTCCGCGCGCGCAAAATTCTCCCCAACTCCAAAAGCTCCTGCGAATATTTCTGCCGGTAGGTCTCCTCGCTTAGATAAGGATTTAACAGCGAGGTGATAAACTCATAAGTGACGTGCTTTTTCATCTCCGCGGTGAGCTTGAACTGGCTCAAGATGCGGTCTTTGAGGCTGATGGAATCCTGCTTGATCCGGTACTGGCTTAGGTTGAGCAGATTTAAGTGTTTGGATTTTTCCGAAGTGACAGCAAAAGGCGCGATGAAAATAATATCGTGCCCCAGAGCCGCCAGCTCTTTAGTCAGGCCGTAACACGCGGTGCCTAGGCCGCCGCTTTTCACTGGAGGGTATTCCCAGCCCAGCATTAAAATTTTCACGTCGTCGCTTACCTTTCATTGGCGCATAACCCCGTAACAGCCAGAATTTATTTTACGACCAACACCGAATTGATGATATTATTTTTCACTTCCACTCTCTCATTGTCCGGATCGGTAATCCAGTTGCCGTCCACCACAAATTTGTATTCGTACTGCCCCGGATCCAGCTCCATCGCCGACACCCAGCTGCCGTCCTGATTTTTATTCATCGGCGCCGGCTGCCAGTTATTGAACACGCCGGCCAGACGCACATCCCGGCCGTAGCCTTTGTAGGAAAGATTGATCGAGCGCACCATACGGCTGCGCACCGCGGTTTTGTTGCCCGCGCGCAAGAAGCTGATCCGAAAATTTTGCACGGACTTTGTCCAGTCAATGACTTCCTGCGTAAGGCCACAGTAATCGCGGAAAGCCACGCCACAGCGTTTACTCCCCAGCTCGATGACCGACTTGCCCAGCCGCTGCGAACTGTTAAATTTAATCGAGCGCCGGATTTTAGTCCTAAAAAAATTATTCTGGCCGCTAAATTTTTTCAGATCGTTCATAAAATCTTTGTTAAACGAAGATTTATGGTCATAAAAAGTAATGACGTGCTTGATGTCCAGATCGTGATGCACTTTGGCTTTAAGCATTTCGACGGTTTCTCGGAGTTTTTTCACGCCGGACAGCGAGTAAAAACCGGAGTCGACCGGCACAATCACGTGCGTCGAGGCCAAAAGCGCGTTGACAGTCAAAAGCCCCAGGCTCGGCGGGCAGTCTATGATGATGTGATCGTATTGGTTTTTGACCTTGAAAAGCGCTTTGGCCAGCCGCGACTCGCGCCAAGCTTTGCCGGACATCGACTGTTCAAAAGCCGAAAGAAAAACGTTGGCCGGCAAAAGCGTTAAGCGGCTGGCGACTTCTAGGGTGACCGTGGAGAGCGGCACATCCTGCTCCCTAGCGTCGATTACATCAAATACCGTCTGGCGCAGGGAATCGGGATTGAAGCCCAGCCCCAGCGTCGAATGCCCCTGCGGGTCCATATCCGCCAACAGCACCCGGTAACCGCGCTTGACCATCCCCGCCGCCAGATTGACGGAGGTGGTGGTTTTACCGCAGCCGCCTTTTTGATTGATAACAGAAATTACCGCCATAATTTTAACCCCCCAGTTTTTATTATGACTTGTCCT
Source organism: Candidatus Margulisiibacteriota bacterium (assembly GCA_031279305.1). Lineage (GTDB taxonomy): Bacteria > Margulisbacteria > Termititenacia > Termititenacales > Termititenacaceae > JAISQA01. The sequence goes on from JAITIS010000096.1 coordinate 43,922, forward strand.
TTATTTAATATATTTCCCGCAGTATAACAAAGCGCAAGAACAATGACAAGAGTTTTTTTGAAAATTTGCGGCGAATATAATTTTTTTTGGCCGAAAATCCATTCAACGGCGGCGCCGGTGAATTCTTCCGCCGTGCTCTAAGCCGGGACTTTATGCTAAAATATCCCCCCTATGTTATTCATCGACGAGCTGCGGGCGGCTTACCGCTACGATCCGGCGGCCAGACATATCGAAGTACTGCTCTATCAGGGACTCTGGGCGGTGTGGCTGCACAAATTTGCCCATCTGCTCTGGACGCTGCGCCTGCCTTTTATCCCGCGGCTCATTTCGCAGATCAGCCGTTTTTTGACCGGCATCGAGATACATCCCGGCGCGCAGATCGGCCGCGGCGTTTTCATCGATCACGGTTTTGGCGTGGTCATCGGCGAAACAGCCGAGGTCGGCGACAACTGCCTTATTTATCACGGTGTCACGCTCGGCGGCACCAGCACACAGCGCGTCAAGCGGCATCCGACTATCGGCCCTAACACGATTATCGGCGCCGGCGCCAAAATACTCGGCAATATCAAAGTCGGCGCCAACTGCAAGATCGGCGCCAACACCGTGCTGCTCAAGGATGTGCCGGACAATTCCACCGTGGTGGGCATACCCGGCCGCGTTATTATTCAGGACGGCAGGCAGGCCGCGAACGACTGGAACGATCTGCCCGATCCGGTAGAGGAAACCGTGGTGCATTTGATCCGTCGCATCGTGACGCTGGAAGAGCGCCTCGCCAAACCGTCCCCAAAATAATGCAGGTTTACAACACGCTCAAACGCCGCAAGGAAGAGTTTATCCCGCTAAAACCGGGAAAGGTCGATATGTATGTCTGCGGCGTGACAGTGTATGATTACTGTCATCTCGGCCACGCCAGAGCCTATATCGTGTTTGATATGATCCGCCGCTACCTGCTGCACAAAGGCTACCGGGTTAATTATGTCCAAAATTTCACGGACATCGACGACAAGATCATCCGCAAAGCCGCCGAATCCGGACAGTCCTATCAGGAAATTTCCGAAAAATTTATCCAAGAATATTTTGCGGATTTCAACCGGCTGGGCATTATGCCCGCCACGAGTTACCCCCGAGCCACCGAGCATATAGCGGACATTATCCGGCTCATCGAGAAACTGCTGGCCAAAAAACACGCTTACGCCGCGGGTGGCGATATATATTATGATGTGCGGTCTTTTCCGGCTTACGGCAAACTGTCCGGACGCCGTTTGGGGGACAATGAAGCTGGCGCGCGCGCGGCGGCCAATGCGGACAAAAAAGACCCGTTAGATTTCGCCCTCTGGAAAGCCGCCAAACCCGGCGAGCCGTCCTGGCCGTCTCCGTGGGGGCAAGGACGCCCCGGCTGGCATATCGAATGCTCCTGTATGTCGATGCAGCAATTCGGCGCGTCTTTTGACATACACGGCGGCGGGCAGGATTTGATTTTCCCGCATCACGAAAACGAGATCGCCCAGTCCGAGGGCGCGACCGGCCAGCCTTATGTAAAATACTGGCTGCACAATGGTTTTGTGAATATCAACGATGAAAAAATGTCCAAATCGCTGGGCAATTTTTTTGCCATCCGCGACATTCTGCAAAAATACGACGCGGAAGTTCTGCGTTTTTTCATCCTAAGCACGCATTACCGCTCGCCGATCAATTTCTCCGAGGAACAGCTCGATGAGGCACAAAAAGGATTGGACAAGCTGTACAAAACCGCCGGCGCCGTAGCAGCCACTCCTCACGAGTTAAAGCCGGATTACAGTGAATATGAAAAAGAATTTACCCAGTTTATGGATGATGATTTTAATTCCGCCGGCGCGATTGGCGTGCTATTTAAGCTGGCCAAATTTTGCAGCGGAGAAATCTTGGGGAGAAAAACGCTCAGAGACTTAGGCGGAGTGTTGGGCTTGCTGCAAAACAAGGAGAGGAACCGCCCGGCAGCAAATAATATACCGCCGGAAATCAGCGAGCTGGCTGAACAAAGAGCGGCGGCCAAGAAAAATAAGGACTTCGCGCTGGCCGACCGGCTCCGCGCGGAAATACTCGCCGGAGGCTACAATATCAAGGATACACCGCAGGGGTTTGTAATAAACAAAATATAAAGTTTACCCTAAATTGTTTTCGTTAGCATACAAACAATAAGAATTCTCAAAAGCATGTCCGCTGATAGAATGAGCGATATCTACACAGCCGCCTTTACATACCACGCCATACCGGCATTTTGCGCAGCAGCCCTTTAACCGGCTCTTGTCAAAATTTCTGGTATAAGCAAAAGATTTTGGGTCAGTCCAAATATCATACAAACTGCGCTCGCGCACATTGCCTTCAATATACTCATCAGGCAGAGAATCACACCCTTTGATATTGCCGTTGCTCTGAATACCAAGATTGCTGCGGCCAGCTTTGCAACCGTCCCAACAATTATAATTTATCGTACAAAACGGATACTTTTCGGAAAAATAGCCTAAATCATCAGCGCCTGCTATAGGCAATTCATCGGTTGTATATTCTTTAACGGACTGATGAATAAACTTGGCAACATACAAATATTCGTCTTTACTCAAAAAATAATTTTTATCAAACCGTTTTCCATTATTGCTGCATATTTGTATTTGCCAAGCTATCCCTTTACCTAAAATCAAATCACGGATCAATGGTAATTCTTTAACATTAAATTTATTAACCGCTGTAATAACAGACAAACTTAGGCCTTCATCATCAAATAACGCCAGTGATTGCCATAATTTAGCAAAAGCACCTTTATATCCTCTGATATAGTCATGCGTTTCTGCTTTGCCGCCGTCTAAACTAAAACCAATAACGCTCGGTTTTGTATCAATTACTTGTTTAACTAATTTTTCATTATTAGGGAATAAAGAGCCATTTGTAACATAAGTAATGCCCAGTCCTGTGTCGACAATCATTTTGGCAATCTCATACCAATCTTTGCGCAAAAATGTCTCTCCGCCAATTAGAGAAACTCTTTGAAATTCTATTTTTTTCAAATCTTCCGCCACTTTAGTCATTTCGGCAAAAGTTAATTCATTCTTACGACTCAATCCTGCCGAACCACCGCAGTGCAGACACTTAAAATTACACAATAATGTAAGTTCCCACACCGCACAATCTGGCTGGTGCTTCTCAATGATTGGCTTTTCTGCGATAACAATACCCATAATAAGTTGCTCCTTTAACGAATTATTTTAGTGTTTTTATTCCTCAAGGCTTCTGTATATCTGAAAACTTTATAATCCGCTTCTTTAGTGGAAAAATCCGAGAAATATCTTCTATCAAACTTTTTTATCAGTTTTTGTAATTCTTTTATGATTTTTTTAACGGTCGATTTATCAACCATTAGTTGATTGGTTTTCAATAAAAATAAAAGCAACCTTGGCGATATATGACCATATTGTTTCACAAAATCTCGCAAGTTATTCAAGTTTGTTACCTTCAAAAAACTATCCACGATAGTCTCAAAATAAGAGAAATCTGCATAAGAAATTCTTATTTCCTTATTTTTTAATATTGTTGTAATTAGCATATTTCTTTTCTCAAAAAAATCATCATCTATTTTTTTAGCCAGAACCGTCATCGTTGGCCTAAATACTATATTTTCAAAAAACTCCCGCTTGGTCACCGTAAATCCACTTTTGGCAAGCAGGTTTTCTAAGAACGGCAAAGGGAAACAAAACTTATGCGTCATACCAGCATCTTCTATGCCGTATACATGACACAAAATATTTTCTTTATCCTCAAGGCTAGCCGCTGAATTATATTGCCGAAACGCTTTTTCTATATCTGGAGTAGTAATAACCAACACTCCGCCTGGCTTTAACAAAAGATAACATTTGGCCAAAATAACCAAAGAATCACAATAACCAAAATGCTCGATGATATCTTTTAATAAAATTTCTGCAAAATAATTATGCGGCAGGTTGAGAGCGGTCGCAGACATTTTTACATCTGCGACCGCCGTATTGAAAAAATCGACATTCAAATAACCCTGCAAGTAATCATAACCACACCCCAAATTTATTTTACGCGGATAATGTGTAATTAATCTCATTTTTACTCACCACAGCGTATCTGGATCCGGGGGTATAGCTTGAATTATAAACAGGGCTAGTCAAATAATAACCCTCTTTCTTCCCATCCTTGTTATTAACACATAGCATAAACGAACCTTCAGCTAGTTCAAAAATTTCAATCCCTTGTGTATTTTTATCAAAAACCAATGTCTTTCCATCTAAACTTTCGTTGTCCATTTTTATCCCATCAGCAAATACGAGAGTTAGTTCTCCAGAAGAAATATTGAATTTCATTCCTAGTTTCGCTAGGTTTTCTGGTGATTTTACAGAAACAAAATAATCATACTTCTCTGCCACCTTGCTACCGCCATCAATTTTGCTCATAACATCTATGGCTGGCTGGAGATAAGAATCTTTAAACTGATTAAACGCATCCGCTGGCAGTTCATCCTGTAAAACCGTAAGCACTGCCTTTAACTTTTGGCCAGTGGGATCTTCCAACCATAAATCCATAAGTTTAGAAGTAGCATCCTGCAACCCTTGACTTGTTCCTCTCAAAATATCTAATTTTACAGATTGCGCAATATTTGTTACTTTTTCATCTTTAGCAA
>JAITIS010000113.1 GCA_031279305.1 Candidatus Margulisiibacteriota bacterium
AACATTTCCTAGATTAATTTCGATTGATGGATCGAGCAGATAAACAACATCGCCTATTTTGGAAGTATTCATGCTTAGCGATCCGTCTTTAAGATGTTTGCCGCCGTAATAAATCAAGATGCGTCCTTGATTGACGCTGCTATCACCTTGCGTATGATAGGAAGGCTGACCGACTATTATATCGGCCAAACCGTCGTTATTAATATCCGCCAATTTTACTTTGAAACCAAACTCACGGTCGCGCGGTTTGGCATTGCTTGAAGCAGCCGGATTTTCAATATAAATATCTGGCGTCGGCAGCTTTTCGGCGCTCAAGATTTTGTCCGGCCCGCCAAAGTAAATATACACGCGACCGGTGCGCATGCCGTCTATATTGTTATTGCTGTATTTGTAATACGGGTCGCCGACCACCAGATCAGGGAAACCGTCTCCGTTGATATCTCCTCCGCCAGCCGCCGTCCAGCCGTAGAGCTGCGCATTCAAAGTTGCATTATTATCATCTTTTTTGCCAGATTCGGTATTATTGGAAACCACTCTCTCTAGAAAAGGCACCCCTTCCATCAAGACCTCGTAGTCCAAATGTTCTGCGCTGTTTTTTTCGGCAAATGGCGCATCGATAACCACACGCACAATTGATCCGGCATCTATCTTAGTATCCTTGTATATGAAATTAAAACCATAAGCCTGACCGTCATTATGTCCGGTGGTAATATAAGTAGTCCATTCGGAATTGCCGTCGGAGCCAAATGATTCTGTCTTTTCGAGCTCGGGATTAGTAGTGGCATTTTTAACTATAAAGGTTTCCGTATTAATAGTAACCCTGCTGCCATCATTTTTTTTCACAGTAATGGAAACTGTAACTCTAGAGAGGTCCATGTACGGCTGAACAAATTTTTCACTGCTATCTTTTACAGCGTAGACTTTGAAAGAAACTTTTAAATTTTCATTATTAATAATATTAGCCGTGCCTGGATAAACATCAAAAATTCCGAGCGTCTTTTTCTTAGCCTGGCTTTTGGGCACAGCCGGAAAACCAGGCAGCAATTTTTCGGAATTGCTCCGATTAGGTTTTTTCATCTCGTAACGCTGTTCGTCAGTGCCGCTAGTCCCTCTACCATATTTTCCTTTATTAGTTCCCGAAGTGTTATATGTAATAAAAGTCTCAAATGAATCCGTAGACATATTATTATAGATAGTAGGTGTATCAATAAATAACGTATTGCTAATGCCTTCATCAACAGAACCGGAAAAAACTTGTTTGCCGACTGTTAATTTATTAGTGATATTGTCATTCTGTGAAGGAGTTTGAATATCGTACGGTCCATACAAGGTTTCTAAATAAGAACCAGCGGCCGACAGAAACGCTGTTGTCCCCAGCATAAGAAAGCATACGCCAAGCAGCGTTTTTATTTTATTTAGCATGGACACTTCCCCCGTATATTTTTTGTATACAGACTACTTATCGGCGGCAAATATACAAAAAATGCATCGATTTTTTTTGTTAGAAAGGACTTCAATCCTTAAATTTTACTTAACAGTCATAGGCAGTAAGTTATTCATATTATTAAATCAACACATAAATGTCAATGCCTTATAACTGTTAAACAAAACTACACTAAATATTTACACGCTCAGCCGCCGTATTACGTTCACCTCCCGCATACTGACAAAGCAAAACGATATTTTGCAGCCAGCGCGTATCCTCCAGCAAAAGACGATACCGCGCCAGCGTCTCCTGGACAGCCGCGTTTTTATTCAAACTTTTTAAAGCTCTGACCAGATCCTGCAAAAAACGCGCGCCGGTATTGATCAGCAGCCGCACCACGTCCATTTTTTTGCGTTCTTTGACGTCCTCTAGTTTTCTGGCAAAGTCCTGCAGCGCGGCTCCGGTCTGCCCGCAAAACTCCGCCAGTTTGCGCAGTTCGTCGATTTTGGTTTTGTCCCACCGGCTGATATCCCGCGCGTTCTGCCGGAGCAGTTTGACGATCACGTCCAGAGCGATGGCCGTGCCGTTTTTGTACTGGCTGTCGTACTCATAGCAGCTGTCCAAAAAAATCAAATCAGCCGGAGTATTCAGCGGCGCGGACTCCGTCTCCAGATCGCAAAACAAGACGCTCAAAGGCACGGCGGCCAAAGCGGCTGCCTTCGCGCTATACGCGCCGCTCAGCGCGGCGTTGACTAAAAAATAAGCGTCGGATTTTAATTTAAGCACCAGTGTTCCGCCGCTTTGCTCGTACTCCCGCCGCAGGAGCGCGGCGACCGCAGAGTATTTTGTGGCTTGATCCGCCTGCACCGTTTTTTTCAATAAACTAAAGTCCGCGCCGCGCTCTGCCGGCAGCGCGTCCAGCCGCGCAAAAAAATTTACGCAAACATTGTCCAGGGCGAGCGCCGCCGAGTCTAAATAACAGGCAAATTCTTTCAGGCTGACCCGCCGCTCCAAAAACAGTTTTTGTTGTTCCGCGACCAGGCTGGAGAAAGCGGCAAAGTATTCGAGCAGTTCAGCAAAAGCAGTGGCCAGCGCGGTGTTATTGCAGCGGCGAATAGCTTTGGCCATTTTTCTAAATTCCGGTTTGGCTGCCGGCAGAGGAATATTGTCGAGCTGCGCGGCGGCGGCGCGCAGAGAGCCGCAGAGACTGCCGGTCAATTCGGCCAAATAACCGCGTTTACCGCCTTTCAAAACTTCCGCCGCCCGGGCTTTCAATTCCGCTGAGATTTGCGCGCCGCGCGCCAGCTGTCCTAGAGCCGCGCGCACCGGCGGCAAGTCATAGCCGGACTCCGTGTCGAGCAGCGTAAAAAAAATTTCCTCCTGCAGATCCTCCGGCATAGTTTTGAACTGGCTGGCCGTTTCTTTCAGCCCGCCCTGCCGCAGCAGCAGATAAGTATGGCGCGCGGCGCGGCGCACCTGCTCCGCAACGCGGCTGTCGACAAATTCGCCGAAGACTGTCCGTGCCAGCTCGCTGGATTTGCGTCCCAGACGCTGATGCGCCGCGAGCGTCGATCTATGCTGCCGCAGTTCTTCCGCGGTATTGGCAAAAAAAGCGCCGGTGTCCAGCACCGCCGCCGCAGTGTTGCTGACCGGAGGCAGCTCACCGGCTGGAGGCAAATCTTTTTTGTTTTTCTGCTCAGCGTCGTTTTCCGAACCAGCAGCCGTGTCCGCGGCGCCGGCTTTCGCGCCGGTCAAAAACTCCTCGATTACTTCATCCTGCGGCATGAATTCTCCCTTTAGATTTTCTTGGCCAGCGTTTCGCAAAAAGCCTCGCGCTGCTTTTGCGGCATTTTCAGAGAGTCGAAAACCTCGTCAACTGCTGTCTGCTCCGCGCCGGCAAAAAGTATTTCAGCCAGTTTTTGCAAAGCCGGCTCATTGTGGCGCAGCTGCAAAGCCGGCAGATAAAGCTCCTCGACAAAATGCAGTTTGGCTAAAATCTGTTCTTTGGTCGCGGCGCCGGACTGCAGGTCTTTGTCCACGCGCAGTTTGAGCTGATTGAACGCGTCGGTGATCTTGCGGCTCTCCTCGGCGCGGCGCGCGGCGATAGCCTGCAGGTCAACCTTTTGCAGCGCGGCTCTTTTGAGCTGCAACGTCTGCTGATCGCTCTCCAGCATATCTTTGTACAGCTTGGTGTTCAAAGGCTGAATATTCTCAAAATTGCGCCGCGCGTTGACCGGCACGGCAAACTCGCGTCCCGGCTCGATGCCTTTGAGTTTCAGAAAATACGGCTTGAATTCAAAACGGTCAAAACGCTGCATGTTGTCGCTGAAAAAATGGTCGATCGAAATTTGATGCGTGTTGAGATAGACGGTGATTTCTCTTTTTTTGTCCAGGTCCTTGTAAGAATAGAGCAAGCTGAGCACGGCTTTCAGCTCGACCGGACTAGTGCGGGTCTTGCCGGTAATCACAGAGTTAAAATACGCCAGCAGAGCCACCGGTTTTTCCTCTGGCTGCAATTCGTCGAGTTTTAGTTTGGCAATAACACTGTCTTCAATACTGCCGCCGGCCATTTTTGCTCCTTATTATTTCTTATATATAGGAGACATACCCTGTTTTTAGGAAAATATACCTGCCGCCCCTGCGGCAGGTACTTCTGCGCGCGCATAGAAATCCGCGCGCAGTCGTACCATAATAGTAGGAATTTATTCGCCGCCCCGTTGGCCGGGATACTTCTGCGCGCGCATAGAAATCCGCGCGCAGTCGTACCATAATAGTAGGAATTTATTTTTAAAAATTCTCGATATTTTTTTGCAGGGCGGTCAGCGAGCCGTCGTTGACGATAAGTTTGGAGGCGCGCTGTTTATAGATATAGACTTTTTGATTGGCCGCCAGCCGCCGCCAGACTTGACCGGCGGTTAAACCTTGGGCGGTCAGCCGCTCGTAAATCAGACTTTCCGGCGCGTCGACAAAAAGCACTTTGTCGCAGTATTTGGCCAAGCCCATCTGATAAAGCAACGCCGCGTCAAGGACGAAATGTTTTTTCCAGTCACGGAGCCGCCGCCGGATAATCCGCCGCATAAAAGGATGCGTTAGCGCATTCAGGCAAAAGAGTTTGAACGGAGATTTGAAAACCTGCTCAGCTATGGCCGGCCTCTCCGCCGAACCGCAGAGCAGACGCAGCGCCCAGCGCACAAATCTGTTTTCGGTCAGCACCTGATGCCCGACCGCGTCCACCTCGATATGTTCCGCGGCAAAACGCCGCGCCAGCAGTCGCGCCGCCTCGGACTTGCCGCTGCCCGTAAGGCCTGTAACACCGATAATCATAGAGCTAAATATATGCTAGACTCTCAGCCATGTCAAAAATCCGCGCGCTGCTTTTCGAC
>JAITIS010000118.1 GCA_031279305.1 Candidatus Margulisiibacteriota bacterium
AATTATAGTATAAACCGCTCCCCAGCGGGGTATTTATCTGCTATGGACAAAAGCTACCTCATCGAAAGCAACAAAGTAAACGAACGGTATCAGCAGTATTTGCGGGATTTTGACTTGATTTTCCGCGAATCGTTCAACACCGGCAAAGATGCCACGGCGTACACACTGCGCGTCCTCAAAGATGGAAATAATCCGGAGATCGGGCGCGCGCTCATCGAGTCGGCTTTTGCCCATCATCTCACCACTGTCGGGATTATGAAAATAATCGTCAAAATACTTTATGTCACCGGTCATATCCAAGCGTATCGCTACGGCGTCTATCATCAGCTAAAAAGCAATATTGACGAAACGTTAAAAAAAACCGCCGGCAACAAATCCGAGCTGGTGCAGCGCAAATATCCTCTGCTTTTAGAAAAATTGAACAAAGAGAATATCGAGACCAAAATAAAAAATAAAACCGAAGCGGCGGAAAATATGATTGATGACCTCAACCGTCAATATATAAATTTCGTCCGAAAACCTTTACAATAATTTCGTGGAAAGATCGGCAGGATTATTCGAGCTGGCCGCGCGCTGCGCTCTATGCCCGCGTCGCTGCGGCGTGAATCGTCTATCCGGCGAAAAAGGATTTTGTCAGGCTGGCGGCACACCGCGCGTCGCTTACTGCGGACTGCATCACGGCGAAGAACCGCCAATCTCCGGTGCTAGGGGCTCCGGCACGCTGTTTTTCGGCCACTGTACTATGGCCTGTGTTTTCTGCCAGAACTGGCAAATTTCCCACCCAGACACTTCCGCTCCTCTTGAGGATATATCTATAGAAAAACTGGCCGCGGTGATGCTCGGCCTGCAGAGAAGCGGCGCGCACAACATCAATCTCGTGTCGCCGACTCAGCACGCGCCGTGGCTGTATCAGGCTTGGCTGACCGCCAAAGCGCAGGGGCTTGTCCTGCCTGTCGTTTACAACACTAACGGCTACGAGAGAATAGAAATTTTGGAACCGCTGGACGAAATGATTGATATTTATCTGCCAGACTTGAAGTACGCCGGCAATATTTCAGCAGGGAAATATTCACACACTCCTGATTACGCCGGAACAGCTCTGGCCGCTGTACAATTTATGCTGAAACAAAAAGGACGGCTCAAACTCCAAAACGGCCTGGCCGCGCGCGGCGTGTTGGTGCGCCATCTCGTCCTGCCGGGGCTGGCGCGGGAAAGCCGTAAAATTCTTGACGAACTGTATGCGCTTGATCCAGAAATACATTTAAGTTTGATGTCTCAGTACGCGCCGCAGCACGAGGCCAAAAATATACCGGAATTAAACCGCAGGTTGTCCGCGGAGGAATATAATGAAATAGTGGAATACGCCGCCGGACTGGGATTGGCCAATGTCTGGATACAGGAAACAGCCAGTCAGGAAATCTTGGTGCCGGATTTTTGCGCCAGCCGGCCGTTCCAATGAAACAGAAAATTGCGCTTTATATTCAGCCCGGCGCCAGACAAAACGGCTTTGCCGGTTATTTTGCCGGCCAGCCTAAAATAAAAATCAAAAGTCCGGCGCAGGGCAACAAAGCCAATCAGGAGCTTTGCGCTTTTCTGGCTAGAAAACTTAATCTGCCAAAGTCTGGCATAGCCGTAATTCAAGGCAGGACGAGCAGGCATAAAATCATAAGCATTGAAAGTAATTTATCCGCGGCAGAAATATTATTGAATATAAGTAAAATCGTTAATTTTACGGAGTGAATATATTTTGCCGGAGCGCGTCTGCGCGCCCGCACCACGCGCGAAGGTAAAATATATTCACGAAGCAAAAACAACCCGTGCTATAATTTTTCTATGTCCGCGCCAGTTTATTCCTGTCGTATTTTTGATATTTATGAAACTGAATTAACTCTGCCTAATGGACGGACAGTCAAACAGACCCGTATCATTCACCCGCCCAGCGTGGCTGTCGTCGCCCTGAATGAGAAAAAAGAAGTCCTGCTCCTCAGCCAGTACCGCGGCGCGGTGCAAGCCGATCTGCTGGAAATACCGGCCGGCAGTATTGACCGCGGCGAAACACCGGAGCAGGCCGCGCGCCGGGAGCTGGCTGAAGAAACCGGTTTTGGCGCGCAAAAACTGGCGCTGCTATTCGCGGGCTATTCTCTGCCCGGCTACTGCAATGAATATATGTATTATTATCTAGCCACGGAATTGTATCCGCAAAAACTGCCGGGAGACGATGATGAATGCATCACGGTAAAACCGGAGCCTTTCGCTGAGGCTCTGCGGCTGCTGGAGGCCGGGAAAATCATCGACGCCAAGACCGCGCTGGGATTGCTATTGGCGGCCAAACACCGCTAGGTGGTGTGCTGGCCGGTTTTAACAACTATGCCCTCCTCAAAATAAATATCTAAAACATCCGGATCAATCCAGCGCTTAAAGCCCAGATAATAAGCAATATGATTTTCAGCATATTCATAAAATACGCCGCCTAATATTTCCAGCACTTCGGCCTTAGTTTTGCCGATCAACATTTTGCTCGTCTGGATATGCACGGACATTTTCCAGCGGTTATGAATATCCTGCGTCCATTTAAGCTGATCAAATCTGCGCGGAAAATAAATCATATGCAATGAAGCCAGCATATACAGCGCGCTTAGGCCTATCAATAAATTTACCATCAGCGCCGGCGCTAGGGCTAAATATTTTCTGTTCTTACTCTGGCCAATAGACTTCCACTCAAGCAGCGCCGCGGCGGCCAGATAAATCAAGCAGTTTATGTCTAT
>JAITIS010000132.1 GCA_031279305.1 Candidatus Margulisiibacteriota bacterium
AGAAACACATAGTCAAAGCGGCGCTCAGCGCTGCGCACCACCGCTTCCAGCGCCTTGCCCTGACCGAGGTTGTGAATATGTCTGGCCAGAGGCATCGATCCGAAAGGCAGCACAAAAAGATTGGGCTGCGGCTGGGCCATTTCCGGCGTAATTTTCAGATCAGCCAGCACATCGGAAAAGCCGGTTTTGCCTAGTTTGTACAGGCGTCCCAGCGAGGGATTATTATGATTGGCGTCGATTAGAAGGACTTTTTTACCCAGCCTGGAAGCCGCGTATTCAGCCAGCGCGCTGGCCACATAAGTTTTTCCTTCTTTATATTCCTGTGAAGTAAACAGCACGGTTTTAGTTTTATTTTTTTCCAGCGTTAGGAAAAAATAAGCCAGCTCTTTGTCCATAGCCAGCGATTTGTAATCGATCGGGAACATCACCAGCGTTTTTTTGCCGGATTTTTTTTCCAGATCGGAAATTTTGAGGTCTGGGTGGGCGGCGTCCAGCATAAAAATAAACCAATTGGACAGGAAAAAACCGATAAACGCCAAAATAAGCACGTGCAAAAGCGGGATGGTCTTTTGCCGGTCCGGCGTGCCGGCGTAGTTAAAAACATTCAACGCGGTGGGAATGGCCGCCAGCGTGGAATCTTGCCGGTAATAATCTATGTTAGCGTTAATGATGTCCAGCCGGGAAGAAGCGTCCTGAAACAACAGCTCCGCCTTGATCTGATCCTGCAGTATTTGTTTGGTGTCCGGATCGATGTATTCCAGCCATTGATCGTCCACCCAGATCGTGGCCAGCTGCTGGTCGATCTGCGCCTCGATGCGCGCCGCCTCTTCTCTGGTTTTGGCGTTTTTCAGCCGGGTCTGCAGAGCCTCTACTTTGGGATTTTGCCGCACGCGCTGGACGGCGATGTAACTGCGCCGGCTGCCTTTCTGCGCTAGGCGCTGATTAATGATATCGAGGCTCTGTTTTTTGGCCGTGTAGTCCTGCATTATCTCGATTTTTTCCTGTTCCAAGCGGGAAACATTGCGGTCCGCGATTTTTTTGCTGTATATGCGGTTGTACTTGGGCACGAAAACATCTGTAAGCAGATTGATAAACTGCACGGTTTTTTCCGGGTCGCTGGAGCTATAAATGATCTCCACGATCGCCGATTTGCCGATAAAATTAACCTGCGTGCCGCGCCGGAGCAGAGCGTCATCATAGTAGGTGGTCTGTAATATCTCGCCTAGCAGCCGCTCGTCTGGACTGTCCGCCGAAAGCACAAAAGAATCATTCTGGGCGATGGCCTGCAAGTTTTGCCGAATTTTAGACCGCAAGCGCCCGCGCTGTTCGGCGTTTAATGACCGCCCGGCGATGATATTTTTACTGATCAAATCTTGATCCAGCATACGCAGCGCGGTTTCTTTGTACACAATAGGCAGCCGGGAAACCGCCAGCACGTCGTGGCCGCTCTCGTCCGAAAACCCTTTTTCCAAGCCTTTGGAATAAATCGTGGCCTCCGCGCGGTAAACATCGCTGGAAAAATAAGACAGCGCAAGCCCGCCGGCGAAAAATAACAGAGTGAAAAAAATAACTATATGCGCGTATTTGCTAAAAACTTGGACAAAATCCTCAAAGCCGATAGTCGGTTCATTGCTCATCATTCACCGCCTGCCCTGTCAGGGTTTTGATTTGAAAATCAAGTTTAGCCAGAGCGCTTTGTTCTTCCTCGATGCGCAGCTCAAAATTGGACACTATTTCCTGCGAGACGATCACTCTATCCGGCTGCAGATTGCCGCTGGCGAAATTACGGCGGACGATCGTCAGATTATTCTGCGCCGCCTGATACGAACGTTTTAATATCTCCAGCCGTTTCTGGCGCTGGACATAATTCTGATAGGCGTCGTTGATCTGCTGATACACTCTAGCGCGCGCCGCTGCGAGCTCCTGCTCCTGTCTGGCGTAATTTTCTCTGGCGATCTGCACGCGCGAGCCCTGCGAAAAAAGTTTGGAAATATTGATGCCGAAAGAATTATACGTCCTGCCGTTATCGACCGCGCCGCTGTCATCGGTATACACCCCGTGCGAGAGAGTAAAATCTGGTATCCAGCCCAGATTGGCCAAGCGGATTTCTTCGGCATAACGTTTAAGCGTAATTTTTTCCGCTTGGATGGCTGGATTATTTTCGTCCGCGGCTTTGAGCAGATCCGGCAGGAAATAAGTTTTCTCCGCCGCGCAGACAAAAACACACAGAATTATTCCCGTGATTATTATTCTTCTGAAAATCCCCCGCATACTCCCCCCGGTAACTTTTATAATTCTAACCGATTTTGCTACATTTTTGCAATATATAACTTCAGCGGTCAGTGGAATAATTTTGAAACTACTTTTTTGATCACCGGGCTGTAATCTTTAATAATATTAACCTTTAGGCGGGTGTACAGCGGCAACCAGCTTCCGCCAATAATTATCCTTTTATAATTTGGCTCTATGCCCAGCGCTTTTGTCAAAAAATGTAGAGATTTCTTGCGCTCGCCGGCCAAGATAGAATTAATTTTGCAATAATCTATTGGCACATTAAAAGATTGGGGTGTAATATCCGCGATATTTTCGAACAACCTATTTTTTGATATATTGAATTGCTCAAATAAGTTAAGCATTCGTTCATTGCCTCGCCAAGTCGGTTGTATCACTACAAATTGTTTCTGAAAAATCAAAGCAATCACCACGGAGTGAAAAGAATTAGTAATGACATATCTGGCGCCTTTTATATAACTCAGCCATTCGCCAAAGGTTCTGTCCCTGCCATTCTCGTCTTTCAAAATGTTCACAAACCTACACTTGCTTTTTAAACCAGCCAAAACGGCCGGCTCGTTTAGCTGCGTCAAAATAGTTTTGTCCAATAAACCATAAGCAGCATATTCTTCCGAAAAATTATTTAAGCGCTCAGCATCAATAATAGACTGATAGTCTTGGGCATCCAAAAGCAAAACCGGATCTAAAACCACGGGAGCCTTCACACCGTAACGCTTAAATGTTTCCGCGCCGCTGTGTTCGCGCGCAGACACCGCGTCAAAACGGCACAAACATTTCCGCCAAATTAGAGGGTCATAAAACACTTTCTTTTTACGGCCAAAGCTGACCGAATACATAATTAAAGTTTTTAAGCCTTTCGCCCACTTCAATAAATAAGTGTATCCATACGGATAACGCATTGTTTGATCTCCGGCCACAATTATTCTGGGTAATTCTTTATTCAGTCTAGCCAACTGTTTGTCAGAATAACAGAGCGCCGTCCTGCGCAAATATTTACGGCGAAAATCCTCAAACACCGACGGCCGGCGCTCTTCCAGCCGGACTTCATAAGGCACAAAATCGATGACCACAGGCCGATAACCTAATTTTTCCAGCATACGCGACATAGCATACGCCAGCAAAACCGCGCCGTAATTAGAATTGGAGTGGCAGTAATTTATAATCCCGACATTTTTAGCGCCAAGCTCAGACTGAATTAAATTTATCACGGAATTACCCTCAATCAATCTTGCAAAAAAAGCTGCCCTATTTTTATGCGGAATCACCGGTTCGCGCAACACCGGGTCGTCTTTTATAATAGACAGGTGTAAGGGGCGGACTAGAGACAGCTTTCGCTGTATTCCCGCAAAAAAATTTTTTCCTTTAGAAGTGTTTAATAAAATTCGCGAAATTCCTTTGCGGTCATTTAATGTCTTTTTGTATTTATTGACCAGCCAAAAATCTCCCAGCGTAATATCAGAGACGCGCCGCATTTTTGTATACGGGCAGAAATGACAGGACAAACGCAGATATAAATTTTCCAAAAAACCGCGCAGAAAAACATCTTCTTTGAGTGAGCGGCTATAGACAGAATTA
>JAITIS010000027.1 GCA_031279305.1 Candidatus Margulisiibacteriota bacterium
ATACGGCTATGCGGCGCAAAAATTATCCGCGCTGACCGGCGCGCTGCGCAGCAAAGCGGCAATATGGAAAGATACTCAAAAGCTCGGGCAGGTTGTGGCGGACCGGGAAAAAGCGGAGATAGACGACCTGTTTAACGGCAGCGGCGAGATCAAGCTGGAGCCGGTGGAAAAAAAGCCGGACACAGTAGCCATCGAGCTGGACGAAACAATGATCCACGCGCGCGACAACAAAAAGAGTGAGAAACACATGCCGAGAATTGCCATTGTCTACACGGCAAAAGAGCGGTGCGGTAAAAAATACTCGATACAAAACAAGCGCATAATCGCGCGTATCGAGCACCCGGACGACTTCGGCCAGCGGGTGTACTGGAACACCACAAAATATTATCAGCACCAGCTGGCAAACAACGTAGTGATACGCTCCGACGGCGCGCGCTGGATACATAATATTCGAGAGGAGCACTACCCGCAGGCGCTCTGGCAGATAGACCCGTGGCACGTGATCGACAAAATCAAACTGCTGAAACTGCCGGAACGCATGGAACAGCGGCTGATAGACCACACGCTGCACGGAAAGCCGCAGTTTTTGCGCAAAAATCTCTGGCAGTTATCAATCTTGTACAAAAATTCAGACGTGCAAAAGCTGGCGCAATATGTGGACCGGAATATCGACGGCCTCTATCCGCTCCCGCAGCTGACCGACCCGAAATTAACGCGCGCCGAGAAGGCTATGTTCTGCCGCGGCTCCGGCGCCATGGAGCGGAACGTAGGATTGGCAGTGACCGACAGGATGAAAAACCAGCGCATGAACTGGAGTTTACGCGGCGCGAACAACCTGCTGGCGCTTAGATGAGCGAAGCTAAACTGCAAAAAAAAGAGGGAAAAGCTCTGGAACTAAAAACGAAACTCAGTTATAAAAGATACAAGGAACGCGCCGAAACCCGCGCGAATACTGGCGTTTACGCGCAAACATTGTATCTCCCATTGGAGCTTTTTTAACCAATTTTTTGCGTAAATAAAAATTCACTTGACACAAGATTGCTAAAAATTATATACTCTCAGAGTTTAAAACTAGATATGCGCCCCCTATTCGTGAACGCTACCAAGAATTTTCTAAAAGTCATTTTTACAAAAGTTTGGCAGCCGGCGGACGGAGACCGCGGGATAAATTCAGTTATACAAACAAAAATATTAGCCGCGCAGTCTGGCGGCTTCGCTTCCTATTATTTTTTCGGCGCGGGCGGCGGCTATTTTGCCAGCGGCATAATACATAACGGCATATCTGTTGTATTTAACTTTAATTCCCGGCGTATGCCGCCAGCATTAAGGGTCATCAGATAGCGCGTGGTAACGCCCAGCGCGTCCGCCGCCAGATAGACATTCTGGCTCATCGCCCCGGCCAGAATATTGTCCAGCTCCGCTCGTTTGTTCGCGGCAGTGTCCGCCACGAAAACCAGAATAACAGGGGAATTCCGCACAAAATCGTCCGCGGTTATTTCCGCTTTGACGTTTTTAGTATTGACTTCTAACAGCACGTGATTTTGCCAGTCATAGAGAAACGCGCCGTCATTTTTCACAGCATAGACTTTGACGTGCGGCGGACGCCCCATGCCCACCGGCACAGTCCAGCCGCTGCTGTTTCTATTCCGGCCGGTCGCCGCCCATAATATAGTAGCCAGCTCGCTGTCCGACACGGCGCCGGCGGGAAATCCAGCCCGTGGGCCGGAAGCTCTCCTCTCCAAAAGCGTAAAAATACCCTCGCCGCTGGAAATCCGCGGTTTAGGAAGTTTAATTTCCGCGCCGGCCAAGGCCAAAAACACAGCTAACAACACCCAGTAGAATTTACGCATAAGCTTCTCCTTAGTAATATTGCTTTGCGGATTTTACCCCATAATATTATAATTCTAGCCCTTATGAATATCATTATCAACGCCGACGATTTTGGCATCAGCCCGGAAGCCAATCAGGCTATTGCCGCGCTGTACAAAAAAAAAGTAATTTCTTCCGCCACGCTTTTGGTTGATCTGCCGGAGAGTAAAGCCGCCGCTGAGCTGGCCAAACGCGACAAGATCCCGGTCGGACTGCATTTCAATCTCACACTCCACAATGAGCATTTCCAGAACCGCGGTGATTTTGAACGCCAGCTGCTCAGGGGCAAAGTAAAAAAAAGTTATATACAGGCGGAGCTGGCGCGCCAGTACCAAAAAATGCTGGACTTCGGCCTCCAACCCACGCATTTAGACAGTCATCAGCATATTCATAACTGGCCGTCCGTTTTTCCCATAGTCGCCCGTTTTGCCAGAGACAAAAAACTGCCGCTTAGGCTAGCGCTGGAAAAGCCGGTGTTCAATAAATACGATCCATTCAAGCCGGACGATCTAAAACACCTGCTGCGCAAGATTATCGCTTATATTTTTGGCTGCTTAAACTGGCTCACCGCCAGAATACTCAGGGTCAAAACCAACCGGAATTTAAGCTCATTATTCGCCCTCTGGCCGGCGCCGGCAGTATTGAGCGAAAAACATCTGCGCCTGCTGCTCAGAAAAGTTCAAGAAAACAGCGAGTATATGTGCCATCCTCTCACCGCCCCGGAAAACACGCCGACATCTATCGCCAATATTTCCCTGCAGGAGTACAGTTTAATGACAAACCTAGAGTTTTTCGCTATGCTTGCCAACAAAGTCAATCTGCTGAATTACGGAGAGCTTTGATGGCAAAATTTCTGGTCACAGGCGGGGCCGGCTTTATCGGTTCCAATATCGTCAAAGCCTTGCTTGCCAGCGGCGACACGGTGCGCGCGCTGGACAATCTGTCGACCGGCCGGCGCCAGAATATTGAGACTTTCTTAAATAAAATAGATTTCCAGCAGGGCGACCTGACCAGTTTGAACGACTGCCGCAGAGCCGCGGACGGCATAGACTATATACTCCATCACGGCGCGATACCTTCTGTGCCGCGTTCCGTGGACGATCCGCTCAAAACCAACGCCGCCAATATCACCGGCACGCTAAATATTCTGACCGCCGCGCGCGAAGCAAAAGTAAAACGCTTGATTTACGCCGCATCCTCTTCGGCTTACGGCGACTCGCCGGCAATGCCTAAAGTCGAGACTATGGAAACCCGTCCCAAATCGCCCTACGCCATTCAAAAACTAGCCGGCGAGCTGTATTGCCAAAATTTCAGCCAACTGTTCGGGCTGGAGACCGTGATCCTGCGCTATTTCAATGTTTTCGGGCCGCGGCAGGATCCCGGCTCCGTGTATTCCGCGGTGATCCCGCTTTTTATCAAAGCTATGCTTGCGGACAAACAGCCGACTATTTTCGGCGACGGACTGACTTCGCGGGATTTCACCTATGTCGACAACAATGTGCAGGCCAATATTCTCGCCTGCGCCGCGCCCAAGTCCGCTGTCGGCGAGGTTATCAATATCGCCTGCGGCTACGAAATTTCGCTTAATCAACTGGCGGAAAAGATTAACGCCAGCCTCGGCAAAAATATCCGGGCGCAATATGCCGAGGAGCGTCCCGGCGATGTCAAACATTCGCTGGCCAGCATCAGCAAAGCGGAAAAGCTGCTGGGTTACAAACCGCTGATTGCTTTCGACGCAGGGCTGGCCAGAACTATCGAATTTTACCGGAATAATGCCTAAAGTAGTCCGCATCATCTCCCGGCTCAATATCGGCGGGCCGGCTGTACACGTCACCAATCTCAATTATTATCTGGACAAAGATTACGGTTATTCTTCGCTGCTCGTCTACGGCTCGCTGGCAGCCGGCGAGGGTTCTATGGAATATCTGGCCAGAGACAAAAATTTGCGCGCCGTGAATGTGCCGGAACTGGGGCGGGAGATAAATCCGCTCAAAGACCTAAAAACTATTTGGCGGCTTTACAAAATAATCCGCCGGGAAAAACCGGACATCGTGCACACGCACACAGCCAAAGCTGGACTAGCCGGCCGGATCGCCGCCCAGCTCGCCGGGGTTCCCCAGATCTATCACACTTTTCACGGGCATATTTTTCACAGTTATTTTGGCCGGGCTAAATCCCGCCTGTTTATTTTGATCGAAAAAATTCTCGCGCTTTTTACAACGCAAATTGTCGCTATCTCCGCCGGGCAAAAAGCCGACCTGCTGGCCTACGGCATAGCCAAACCGGAAAAAATCACGGTCATTCCGCTGGGTTTCGAGCTGGAGAAATTACAAAATATCCAGAATGCCAGACACTGGCACTCTGTCTACAATCTGCCGCCGGAGATAATCCTAGCCGGCATAGCCGGGCGTCTGGCGCCGGTCAAAAACCACGAATATTTTTTAGAAATAGCCGCGCGGGTCTGCGCCGCCAGCGAGCAGATCCGTTTTGTGATTATCGGCGGCGGCGAGCTGCGCGCGCGGCTGGAAAACTCCGCGGCGGACAAGGGCCTGCGGAATAAAGTTTTTTTCGCCGGTTTTTTGAATGAGCCGGCCAAAATCTACGGCGATCTGGATTTGGTAGTGCTCACCTCGCGCAATGAAGGCACGCCGGTCACGCTCATCGAAGCCTTGGCCTGCGCCAAGCCGGTGATCAGCACTGATGCCGGCGGCGTAACCGATCTGGTGGAGGACGGCATAAATGGTTATCTCTGCGGACAGAATGAGCCGGATATTTTCGCGGAAAAAATCCTCAAGCTAAGCCGGGACAAAAACCTGCGGGAGCAATTCGGCAGAGCAGGACAGGAAAAAGTTTTACGGACTTACGGCGTCAGCCGGCTGGCCGGCGATATCCACCGGCTGTATTCCGCTTAAGCCGCTCTTTTATACACCAGCACAAAAAACGGCACGCCGATAATAGCCGTGATGATGCCCACCGGCAGAGTTATTTCGGGCACAACAGCCCGCGCCAGCCAGTCGCTCAAAGCTAAAAACAGCGCGCCGCCTAAAAGCGAACAGAAAATATTAAGAATCAAGCGCTCACCCAGAAGCATTTTGACGATATGCGGAATGATTAGCCCTACAAAACCGATAATGCCAGCCGAGGCCACAATCAGCGCGGTCAGCGCAGAGAGCAAGAGCAGCAGCGCAGATTTGAGGGAATTGACCGACACGCCCAGCGCCTCCGCCTGCTCGTCGCCGACGCCTAAAAGCTCGATCCGTCCACCCTGCCAGACCGCAAAAATACTCACACCCAAAAGCGCCAGAGCGATAAGCCCGGCCTGCGGCCACAGTCCCGCGCCTAGATCGCCCATCAGCCAGAACATCAGAGAATTCACTTTGTCGCCGGCAAAAAAGACCGAAAGCATAATCAAGGCGCCGCAAAAAGCGTTGATCATCACGCCGGAAAGAATCAGGCCGTTATTGTCGATCTTGCCCTGCCGTCTAGCAAAGACATAGACCAGAGCCAGAGCCAGAGCCGCGCCAGGCACCGCGGTGGCAAAAGGCGGCAGGCTAAACAATAATCCGCCCAGCGCGCCGACCGCCGAGCCGGAAGATACGCCTAACAGATACGGCTCGGCCAGCGGATTGGCGAGCATAGTCTGATAAAGCAGGCCGCACAGCGCCAGCCCCGCGCCGGCCAGCAGAGCGAAAACCAGCCGCAGCAGGCGGTAATCCCGGAGGCGCGCCTGTTTGTCGGACTCCGACCAGCCGCCGGATAATTCCGCCAAAGCCAGCGCGGTGTGCGCGTGCGCCTGTAAAAGGCGCGGCGCCAGACGCAGATAAATATCCGCGTCGGCGGGTGTCCAGACCCGTACGCCGCGTTCAAAAAGCCACGGCCGACCGCTTAAGTTTATAATAATATCCGCCTGATAAAACAGCTCCGGGCTGATCTCCGGATAACGGGCGGTTTGGGTCAGAATATTCCGATAACCCAGTCCGGCAAAAAAATCTGAAAGATAGGTGTCCCGTCCGGCGGCTATCGGCGGATTCTGCCAGACGATTATCGCCGCTGTTTTATTCTGGCCGGGCAGCGCGGCTGGGCAGGATTTTTCCAGCAGATCAATCTGCTCTTCCGCATTCAAGCCCAGATCTCTGTTCATACGCCTTATTTCAGCAAAGTAATTTTTTAAGCCTGCAAAATTATATTCCAGATAATTTATTTTTAATTCTCTCAGCTTGGCTTTGAAACGCGGATCGGCCGAGGACTCCAGCAAAACCGCCGCCGGCTGCAAAATAATAATTTTTTCGAGTTCGGGATGGGTGTATTTGCCGATTTTAGTTTTTGTCCGGACCGCCTCTGGATAATCGCAGTCATTGGTCACGGCGGCAAGTCTATCCAGTCCGCCCAGATAAGCGAGCGTCTCCGTAATATTCGGCGCGAGAGAAATATAACGCGCCGCGGCTGTTTTCCGCGAAACAGCGGAATCTTCAGCAGCCGGCTCTGCCGCAGGCATTGAGACAATGCCTGCCAAAGCAAAACTACAGATCGATAATATTAACCAGAATCGCCGGGCGCCGCCGCAGCCTGTCATAAATAAATTTCTCCAGTTCTTTTTTTAATTTCTGTTCTTTGTCGCTGCCTTTCAAACTTTCCGCCAGAACGGCGATCCGTTCCTTAAAAAGCGGCAGGAATTGCTCCTGTTCTTTTTTATATAAAAAGCCGCTGCCGTCAACCAGCGGCGGGCGCGCCAGTTTGTTGGTCCTGTCCAGCACGCAGGCCACCACCGCGATGCCGCCGCGGGACAGCTGATGCCTCTCTTCAAAAACCGGCTCCTGCGGATCGGCGCCGTAATTTCCGTCCAGCAGCACCGGCCCGGCGTAGACGCGTCCGCTCAAGCGGCAGACACTGCGGCCTACTTCGACTTGGTCGCCGTTTTGAAAAATATGCGTATTGGCGCGGCGCACGCCGGCCGCCTCAGCGTTTTGATTGTTGGCGTACAGATGCTGATACTCGCCGTGCACCGGAATAAAAAAGCGCGGCTTCACGGCTTTGACCAGTGTTTTGATATCCTCGGCGCAGGCGTGGCCGGAAGCGTGGATTTCTTTCACGTGGTCATAAAACAGCCGCACGCCGATCCGAAAAAGATTATTTACGGTTTCGTTAATGTCTTTTTCATTGCCGGGGATCGGCGAAGCGGAAATAATAACCGTGTCTTCTCTTTTTAATTTCATCCGGTCATAGCGCCGGCGGGCCATCTGGGTCAGCGCGGACATCCGCTCGCCCTGCGAGCCGGTGGTTAACACCACCACTTTGCTGTCCGGCAGGGAAGCCGCCTGCTCTATGCCGCACACCGCGTTTTCCGGACAGGTGATAAATCCGGCGTCCTGAGCGATGCGGAAATTATTTTCCATACTGCGCCCCAGAATAGCCACGCGCCGCCCGTATTTTTGGGCGGTGTTAATGACCTGCCGCATCCGCAGAATATTGGAAGAAAAACTAGCGATGATAATGCGGCCTTTAACTTTAGAAAATAATTTGTCAAAAGTTTTGCCGACATCGTTCTCTGAAATAGTCCAGCCGGGCTGATCAGCGTTGGTGCTGTCGCACAGCAGAACATCCGCGCCGTTCAATCCGCGCAGGCGGTCTAGATCGGTCAGCCGACCGTCCAGCGGCTTGGCGTCCAGCTTGAAATCGCCGGTGTGCACGATCCGCGCATCCGGTGTATTGATAATAAACCCCACGCCCTCCGGTATGGAATGGCAGACGTCAAAAGGCTCGACATTGAGTCCGTCAAATTCATAAACCTGGCCGGAAGCGATCACCTGTTTCTGTAGTTCTTTTTTTTGCGCGCCGGCAAACTTGCCCTCCGCAAAAGCCAGCGTGATGCCGGTGGCGTACAGCGGAAAATTAAATTCCCGGTACAGATAGCCCAGCGCGCCGATATGGTCTTCGTGGCCGTGGGTGATGAACACCGCCTTGACTTTTTGTTTGATCTTGCGGATGTATTCAAAACTGGGGATCACCATATTGACCCCGTACATTTCCTCATCGGGAAAACTCATACCGCAGTCGATAATGACCGCGGAATTGTGATGCTCGACGACCAGCATATTTTTGCCGATGGCGTCCAAGCCTCCTAAAAACGTTATTTTGGTTTTACTCATTTATTCTCCTTTTGTTCATTTACAATCGTTCATTAGCAAAATCAATCAATGTTGACAAGTTTGCAATAAAATCCGCATTTATTGGCTTGCCAATGAAAGATTTGTCAAAAAACTTAAACATTCCTCTATGTTGAGGATTGTTTATTTCGTTATAAAAATTTATAGTAGCAAAACAAACCATTGGCATTTTATTTAATGGATAGCTTATATTATATTTGTATTTTATAGGGTTTCTCGTTGTGGCTATTTCCAGCAATAATTTCCACTTATAAGTTTGTCCCACTCTTTCCCGCAAAGATGTTTTTAATG
>JAITIS010000111.1 GCA_031279305.1 Candidatus Margulisiibacteriota bacterium
GAACGCTGATATTCAAGTGGTCAGAGTACGACATCAAGGTCAGCGACATAATCAGGGTCATCGGCCACAGGCCGTTATTCGGGCACAAATCAGGCAAGCAATCCAAAACACACTGGCTGTGCTTTTTCAAGTCCGAAATAATCGAGATTTAACTCCCTTATGATCGAGCCAAACAACATATATTTAGGCGATTGCCTTGCTTTGCTGGACGATCTGCAGGACAATAGTGTTGATTGCCTGATCACCGATCCGCCGTATTCGATTATTACAAAATATACTGGAGGCTGGGACCTATGGGACAAAAACTTTATAAGAAATATTGCCGCTGCCGGACTGGACAACTTCACACCGCGGGATTTTCTGCAAAAGATAAAAACTAAGCTCAAAAAATTCAACGCTTATATTTTCAGCTCGAAAAACTTGCTGCCACAATATATGGATTTTGCCAGTAGCAATAACTATAACTGGGATCTGCTGGTATACGGAAAGAATAATCCCATCCCCGGAAAGAATAACAAGTATCTGCCGGACCGGGAATTTATAATGTATATACGCGATAAAGGCGCGACATTTGATAATAACCAACCCTATGATTTTTACCGCGGCATTAAGCTTGTGAATGTCCACAAGCCCGTTTACGGTCATCCGACCGAAAAGAATGCTGGTGTGATCAGCCAATTGATGTCTATATCCAGCGTTTCAGGCGATACGATCCTTGACCCTTTTCTTGGCAGCGGCACAACTGCCGCAGTTTGTTACAGTCTAAATCGTAAATATATAGGCGTGGAGATTAACCCAGAATACTTTGAAGCGGCCAAGCAAAGAATAGCCGATTTAAAAATACAGCCGGCGTTGTTTTAATTCTTGTCAGCTTCCGTGAGAATGTGGCTTTTATGCAGTTGCCAGGCGGCCGCCGGCCGCGCGGAGGACGTTTGTTCTGGCCAGCATTTGTACTATAAAACTATAGCCAAACACCATTCTAAGCCATTTTAAAACGAGGGTTTTACGCTCAGGTATTTTTCTTGAAAAATCACTCTTGTTAGGTTTTGTGGAAAACTGTACTTTAGAGCAAAACAATCAGCCAGATTAGCCCGACCGCGGCCGCGCCCTGCGCGTGTTCGGTGGTTATTACAACGCTAGTAAGCGGAATTTTTACAATACACCGTGCTTCCTCTCTAGCTTTCAGCTCTGCGTTTTCTTTTTCTAGCGTGGCGATAAGCTCATTTTGCATCAGATTTACGGCCGTCTGCTCTTTGTATTTTGCGTGATAATCCGTTTCAGCGTTTGAGGTACTTATTAGCCAGATAATCGCCAGCAATATCAGCCTGATCATCATCCAGTTTTTTGATTTTTGGTTTTGCATTGTTTTTTTTTCCTTTCTCCAGCCCCAGAATTACCGCGCCAGCCGTCAGCGCGAAAATACACACCACGGCCAAAATATTGCGAATAAATTCAAATACTTTTTTCAGCATCCTACCCATCCTCGCGGGCGTCCACATCTGATTTTAATTTTAAAGTCCAGCCCAGCGCGCCCACATACGCCGCGTAAGCCACGCCGTCCTTTGCGGACAGCAGAAAACAAGTCGTTTCCAAAATTAAAGCGATAAAAAACGCGCCGCCGAACACAGTCCACAGGAGTGCTTTGAGCCAGCCGTCATCATCGGCGTACTTTGCAAAGTCTCTTATCCAGCCGGTCAGTCCGTGGTCTTTATGATCCAGTCCGCCGGGTAGCTTATCTTGTTTTTCGTCTGTCATAGCAAATCCCTTTCTTTTAAGACTGTTTTTGCCGCCATGATATTTTTATGCCGCTCCATCATGCCAACCACCGCGTTAAAATTTCCCACATAATTGAAAGATATGTCCGTGCTCCGATCCGGACACTTGAAATCATACAAAATCACGATGTTCTGGATAATATTTTTATTGGTGATCAGATCATCAATGAACGCCTGCACATCTTTCAAATGTTCGACACGTTCGTCCAGTTCCTGTTTTTCTTCCACTAGAGCACCTCCACGTCTATACTGTCGGCCGCCGCACCGCCCAGCAGCAGCATGTAACAGCGTATAGCATCGGCGGCCGTCTGAAGTTTAAGGCCAATGCAGCCCAGCGTGCCCGGGACGCCGCCGTCCGGGTGTATGCCCAGCTCCGTCCTATCCGTCTCAAATTTTGGAATCAGCGGCAAAAAGAAACCGAAACCGAACGCTTGGTAACTGGCCGCATTAGGCAGCGCGGCTATCTGCTCCGGCATCCATATTTTGCCGGTGGAATATTTGCCGGCTGGCAAAGAACCCTTGCCATAACCGCCGGACACCGCCCGGTAGGTGATGATCGGCATGCTGTAAGCATTTAAAGTAAGGATGCCGCCCGTGCTTTTGTCGTCTGTGTTTTGCGCTTGGTATGTGATTTTCATTTTGCCCCCCAGTGTCCGAACAAAAAATTAACTACAGCCGTGGCGACAATCCCGGCCGTGCTGGCGATCGGAACCATGAAGCCTTTTGCCCTGGCTACATCTTTCTCGCTTTTGCACATGCGCTCGGTCAGCCTATCGAGCGTGCCAAAAAGTCGGTTAAAGTTTTCATCTATGGCTTTTTCCATTTCCTCTAATTTTCCGTAGACATAATCTATACTCACTTTCTTGCTCATTATTATTTTCTCCGAAACGGCCGCACCGCATACCGCTCAACCGTCTTTACCGGCGCCCCCGTAGCCAGCTCCAACGGTGTTCCGATAACGTTCACATAATCCGCAAAAGTCATATCCTCGAAATCTTTGATCGAGCGGAGCATCCGGCCAATATCATCCATGACCGGCGTACTGGTCAGTCTATACGGCCGCTTTTGCTCGATCAGCCATTTGGCCGTGTAATTACCAACATCCTTAACCAGAGGAAAGGCGTTCCAGTATGTCCCAAGGATATTTTCTGCAACGGCGTTACGGTAATTAGCCGCGCGTTCATCATCGTCATCGTCGCCGCGCAGAATGTCGTTGACCGCCGCGCCAAGCAGTCCGTACAAAAACGGCTGCCAGAGCGCGTACACGGCCATTATCCTGCCTAGCTCCGCTTTACCTATATCCCCGTTGTAATAGCTGATCCAGGCGTCCGCTATCTTGCGCGCGTACTGCCGCGGCGTGTTCGAGAATGCGCTGAAAAAATTCCAGGCCAAATTGCGGCTCTGCTGGGTTTTATCCAAACTAGACATCAGTCCAGACTGTTGCGAGCGTATCGTCGCCTGCTCAAATTGCTTAACAGCATCCTCAACGGACATGCCTTTGACCTCGGTCAGATACTTGACCATTGGATAGCCGCCGTATATCACGGCGCCGATGTCGCCCATTCTGGACAGCGAAGTCAGCACATCATTTATTTTTTTAGATGCGGCAAGTTTTTTGCCAGCGGCCAGCGCGCGTTTAATATCCTCATTAAAACCTTTTTCATAACGCATCCGCAGATAAAGGGAATGTTCAAACATAAATTCTCTGGTCTGATTAAAGTCTGCAATGCCCTCGGTGAAGTATTTAGTCCATTCCGCGATCGGCACATTTTCTATGTAGTTTGTCGTCGACAGAAGCTGGCTTAAAAATATCCGTGGATTCAGCGCAACCTTGGCCTTGATCCAGTTCTTTAGCGCGGCGCTTACACCGCTGGCGGCGTCCAGCTGACCGCGCAGTCCCCTGGCCGACATGGAATTCACAATATCCAGCAGGGTCTTATAAGTTTGCGCGCCGTATTTTTGTTCTATCTGGTATTTCAAGTTATGATTATCCACTGCCTGCCGCAGGTCCCGCCATTTCAGCGTTATTTCCAGCGCGTGGTGCGCGCCGATCAGGTGATTGTTCAGCTTGCCCCAG
The DNA here is from genome assembly GCA_031279305.1 of Candidatus Margulisiibacteriota bacterium. Lineage (GTDB taxonomy): Bacteria > Margulisbacteria > Termititenacia > Termititenacales > Termititenacaceae > JAISQA01. The sequence goes on from JAITIS010000111.1 coordinate 3,853, forward strand.
GCATCCACCGGCACCGGCACCACAACGCCTTTGCTTCTGGCCTTTTGAAATCCCATGCGCACGACCTCAAAATCCAGATCGTTATTTACTATGGCCTGCGGCTTCACGGCCGTGGACGGCCAGTATTGCTCCACCTTGCCCATGCTCAAGCCAGTCTCGCGTATATTGACAGCATTCAGCTCGTCCCAGTATTCACCGGCTTTATCCATAAGCAGATCGCCAAAAGCTTTTTCCTGAGAT
>JAITIS010000041.1 GCA_031279305.1 Candidatus Margulisiibacteriota bacterium
CCGACCTCCGAATTCTCCGCGCGCAGTGTAAACTGCATGATCGCAAAAGTAATATCCGCCGGCACGCCGTTAGAATTATTTGGCAGCATGCTTTTCAGACTGTCCGGTTTGTAAACCAAGCCATTGGCGTTAATTTTAATAGGCCGGTTGCTGCTGCTTTCAACAATAATTTCCTCATCGTCCACATTTTCGCGCACGCTGGCCAAAACAGCGTCAGTATAAATTTCCGTGCCGCCCGTCAAGGAGTATTTAGCCTTTGGCGAAATCGTATAACGCAAGAGATAATTGGTGGTGGCAGTCTGAGTAATAACAAACAAATACTCGCTGTCGCTTATTCTACTCCCGCTAAGCGGAGTGCTCCCGCCGAGGCCATCGTTATAATCAACACCGGGCACTATATCTACCGCGCTGATACCTTTGTCGCCGTAGGGCACGTCACTGGAATAAGTAGTCTTCACAACAAGATAAATTTTATTTCCAGCGGAGGAGGAACCGCCGTTAATCCTAAAAACTTTTACGGGAACTTTTTGCTGTCCCACAAAAACATTATCAGTTGTAATGAAAGGATTAACATTGACCGGCGGATCATTGAGAGCAAAAAGAGCCGCCAACTGCAGGACGAACCCTAAAATAACTAAACCTGTCCGTTTAGTGAACAAAATTAATTTTCCCCTTTCCCCTGTTAGTATAAAATTATATATTATTAAAACTAAAGTAACAATCAAAATATCATGATATAATCATATCGATAAATGGGGGCGGGTAACTTGCATAAATTAGGAATTTTTTTGGCGCTTACGCTTATTTTGAGCGGGGTGTGGGCTGAAATAGACGTCATCGCTGAGCTGGGCGCCACGCACGTTGATTTATTGCGTCAAAAAGGCGCGCCCAACGCGATACTGCCGGTGCGCCAGGGACGGCCTGACGACGACGATGTGGCTTTTGTTTACGGCGACAGTTATTTTTATCTGTACAACAATCATTATTACCGCGCTTTTTTCTCTAAAAGACACAGCGGCGAGATTTACAAAGGCCTGAAAATCGGCGACAGCAAAGGCGAGCTGACCAAACTCTGGGGCAATAAATACGACCTGGAAAAAGACGGCCTGGTCTGGCAGAAAGACGGATATATTATCGTGGCCAAAATCACCACGGAAAACCGGCTGGAGTCGATCTGGTTTATCAAGGACGTGAATTAAAAATGTCTTTTGCTTTTTTAAGTTTTTTGCATTTTCGGCCAAAAATCGGCCTCGCGCTGGGCGGCGGCAGTATGCGCGGTCTGGCCAATGTCGGCATTTTGAAGGGGCTGGAAAAACACGGCATTCCGATCCACTGCATCTCCGGCACCAGCGCTGGCTCGATAGCCGCCGCCCTCTACGCCGCCGGTAAAACTCCCGTGGAAATAGAGGAAATCGTCTTGGAACTCGACTGGTTCAAAATCGCCAGCTTGAGCCTGACCGGACAAGGCATGCTCAATCCCGCCAAACTGCAAAAATATTTAGACACTGTCCTGCCGGTCAAAACTTTCGGCGAAACCAGAATCCCGCTGCATATCTCCGCCAGCGATTTACTGACCGCGCGGGAGTACGTGTTCGAGCGGCCTGATGAAGAGATCGCGTTCGCGACAGCGGCCAGCTGTTCGATACCAGGGGTTTTTTCACCGAGCGCTTACCGCGGCCATTACCTGGCTGACGGCTGCCTGGTCAATAATATTCCTCTGAGCGCTCTCGCCGCGCATCGTCCGACAGTCTACCTCGGCGTGAATGTCATACCGCGCGGCGTCATGCTAGAAAAACCGCGCAATATTTTCCAGATCCTTTCGCGTAGTTACGATATTTACGAGCTGAACAACCTGGCGCGTTACCAAAAATACAAGCCGTTGCTGCTGGAGCCGCTCCAGGAATACATCAAACCAGAACTCAAGCCTGGCAAAGACTTTTACCGCAAACTGATCCAGGCCGGCGAACAGGAAATAGAAAAACAGCTGCCGCGGCTGAAAAAACTCGCTCAGGTAAAATGAGCCACACGCCGGTTTTACTCCAGGAAATCCTGACGGGTTTAAATCTGCGCGCCGAGCAGACTATCGTAGACTGCACTTTCGGCGGCGGCGGGCACGCGGCGGCAATCGCGGGGCAAGTTCATCAGGTGTTTGCTTTTGATCAAGACCCCCATGTGCCAAACTATGCCGCGGATATTTTAGCGGCCAATCCTAATATTAAATTGATCTCCAGCAATTTTTCCCAGCTGGCCAAATACATTACCGCACCGGTCGACGGCTTTGTCTTTGATCTGGGCGTCTCGTCTTTTCAGCTGGATCGAGCGGAGCGCGGCTTCAGCTGGCGGCAGGACTGCGCTCTGGATATGCGCATGGACCCGCGGCGGCCTCTGACCGCGGAGAAAATCGTCAACCAATACGCGGAAAAAGAGCTGGCGGATCTTATTTATAATTACGGCGAGGAAAAATACTCGCGGCGTATCGCCAGAAATATTCTGGCCGCGCGGCAAAAAAAGCCGTTCACGACCAGCGGGCAATTAAAAGAAATTGTTTGGCGCAGTATCTCCGGCAGTTACACCGCCAAAACCGCCGCGCTGGCACGGGTTTTTCAAGCTCTGCGCATAGCGGTCAATGACGAGCTGAATATTCTAGCTGGCGCGCTGGCCGGCGCGGCGGATTTATTGAAAACCGGCGGACGCCTCGCGGTTATTTCTTTTCATTCGCTGGAAGACCGCATCGTCAAAACTGTTTTCAAAGATTTGCAAAAAAAAGGTAGTTTCACTATCCTGACGAAAAAACCGCTGCGGCCAAGCGCGGTGGAAACCCAAAATAATCCGCGCTCTCGTTCCGCCAAACTGCGCCTCGGAGAAAAAGGATGCATGAACAAAACTTAAACCGCCTGCTGGTTTTGCTGGCCGCGCTTTTTGTCTGCTTGTCGGCGGCTCTGCTCTACAAACAAATCCCGCTGCTCCAGCTGCATAAACAGCTGGCCGTTCTGGAAAATCAAATCCAGCAGCTGCAGTACGAAAATGAGCGGCTGCAAATCGAACTGGCGCGGCACACCGGACTAGAGTATCTCGACGCGCAGGCCGCGCGGCTGGGACTGATCCGTCCAGCCAATATTCGTTTTATTCAAAAAAACACGCCGCGGCGGAGCGAGCCATGACCCAGCCTGAGCGTTTGCGCGGCGTCAGTTTATTTTTGGCTTTGCTTTTTTTGCTGGTGGTTGGCCGGCTCTTTTATCTGCAGATCTGGAAACATCAAGACTATCAAAGTCTGTCGCGACAGCAACTGTGGCAAGAGGATACCCAGCCGGCCAAACGCGGCAATATTACCGACCGCAACGGCATCTTGCTGGCCGCGACAGTCGCCGCCAAAACTGCGTATATTGACTGCTCGGAAATTCCAGACCCGCAGGCCGCCGCCGCGCAGTTAGCGGCCGCGCTGAATCTCCAGCCCGGCGCCGTTTACGAAAAAATTAAAAATCAACGCTATACTATTTTGCTCAAACGCCGTCTCAGCGAGCAAGAAGAAAACAAATTAAAAGCTCTGCGGCTCCGCGGTTTGTATTTTACCGACGACCAGCGGCGGGTCTATCTGCGCGGCAATCTAGCCGCCCATGTTTTGGGTTTCGTCAATGTCGACAATCAAGGCGCGTCCGGCCTAGAGTATTTGCTGGATAGATATTTACAAGGCATCCCGGGCAAATTGCTTTTTGAAAAAGACGTGCGCGGCCAGGAGCTGTACCTCAGCAACCGCGTCGTGGTCGAGCCGCGCGACGGTGACAATATTCAGCTGACTATCGACGAGTTTTTGCAGTACATCGCGCGCAAATATTTGGCCGCGGCGCTGCAAGAAACGCGCGCGGACAGCGGCAGTGTAATCATCATGGACACGAATAATGGCCAAATCCTAGCCCTGGTCTCGCTGCCGGACTACGATCCCAGCCAATATTTTAAATATCCAGCCAATAATTTACGCAACAACGCCACAGGGTACAACTACGAGCCCGGCTCAGTCTTCAAAACAATCACCGTCGCCGCCGCGCTAGAGCTGGGGCTGGCCACGCCAAACACTGTTTTTATTAACGGCAATGTTTTCGAACACGCCAAGCGGCAGATCCGTGAATCGCATCTGCTCAAAGACCCAGACCGGCCGCGTTATCTCAAAGATATTTTGATCGAATCGCTCAATATCACTTCGGCCAAACTGGCGCTGGCCATCGGCAAAAACAGAATGCAGGATTTTATGCGCCGTTTTCGGCTGCATCAGCGCGTTGGGATTTTGCCCGGCGAAGAAGCCGGTCTGCTCGCGCCACTGGACAAAGTCGACGCGCACAGCGAAGCGGTTTACGGTTTTGGCCAGGCTTTTTCGGTAACACCGCTGCAAATGCTGGCCGCGGTCAATGCCCTCGCCAATGACGGCGTATACGTTCAGCCAAGCCTTGTGCAAAAAATTTATGACAATAAGGGCCGCCTGCTCAAAGATTTCACACTGCGTCCCGAAAAACAAAGGATTATCTCGCCGCAGACTGCGCGCGCGCTCCGTCTGATGCTGCAGGAAACCGTGCAAAAAGGCACGGCCGACCGGGCTGGAATCCCCGGCTACTCGATTGGCGGCAAGACCGGCACCTCGCAAAAAGCGCGTCCGCACGGCGGCGGTTACTATGCCAATGATTACATTAGTTCTTTTTGCGGACTGGTGCCCGGACTGAAACCGCGGCTGACAATTTTGGTGGTCATTGACAACCCGCGCAACCGGCAGCATCAAGGCGGCTATGTCGCCGCGCCGGTTTTCCGGGAAATCGCGCGGGAAGCGGTGCGTTATCTGGCAATACCGGAGGACATGTAAATTTGCGCCCGTCCCGCCATCAATTATTAGGCAGACGCTTGGTTATATCCATGGCACGTTTTCTAAAGCGTATATGCGCTCCTTTAATTCTGCTAGAAACTTCGTGACTGTGCTCTGATAAAACCGAGAAAGATATTCTTTTATTTCACGCACATCGTTTAAGGCAAGCTCGAGGTATATAATCTTGTATTTCACAATTAGTTAACTAACCGCATCCCAGAATTCTTCATGCTCCAGTCGCCGCGTTTCCGGTTTGGCCGCCGCCGCTTCAGCCTCATCAAGCTTGCTGTTCAGGTATTTTCTCCGGAGATATTCTTTAATTTCCGCATAATCCTCAAAGTTAATCAGCACCGCTTCATTTTTTCCTGAATTGGTTAAAATAATCTGATCATGTTCCTTGAGCATACCGGCAAGCTCAGCATAATCAGTTTTAATATCGGCGGATTGAATATCAAACATTATTTTTACTCCTTGACAACATTATAACACACCGCAAGAAGCTAATCGGCCAAACTCAATCGCAGGCATGACCTCAGCCCCGCCCGCTCCGCGCAGGCAGACTGACCGCCTGCCTGTGTATGGCTCAAGCGGGCCGCTTAATTAAAAATATTTCTAATAATTACGTTATCTATTTTTTGTCCGTCGGTTAAGTCCTCTGTAAACAAATAGGAACAGCCAGTCTCTGCGGCCGAAGCAATTATAAGACAGTCATAATACGCAAAACCATATTGTTCCTGCAAGACCAGCGCGTTCTGTATAGTGTTATAGTCCACCATCCAGCAATCACAAATATCGATTATTTCCGCCAT
>JAITIS010000080.1 GCA_031279305.1 Candidatus Margulisiibacteriota bacterium
ATTTTTTCTCCAACAATAGCCTTTCCATCACCCTGAAGCCTAACATCAAGTCTGGCAATCCAGTTAATAGGATTATTTCCTTCTTTTGTTATTTGTGTAAGGAGAGACAACCCTTTTTCGTTAAAGACTTTTTCTATATCCGCTGTAGTAAATTGCCTGTTCTCGCCGGTTGGTTCTATCGGCGGATAACCATTTACTTGTAATTCAGTTACCCTATAATTAGGATTATTAGGGAAATGCTTGGGATTATTAAGAAACGTGACCAAGTCCTGTAAAGTATCTTGAAAATCTTTTTTGATAGGGGTATCTAAGAGTGTATCTCGTATAGCATCATCCGGATATTCTCCGCTTAATCTGCCCAAAGTACCCTGCATTACGCTAGATTGTAATGCTCCTTGTGAACGGTCATTCCAATTATCCATATTTTTAGTTGTATGCCAAGCTACAGTATAAGTACCGTCGCCGTTGTCTCTACCAGTCGTGTCAATATATTCTGGTTGGTTAGCTATAGGGACATCGTTTAGTTTACCAGCACTATTTTTTTCAGTTGATTTTACATAATCTATTCCTTCGAAATATTCTTCAGCAATTCCATCTTGACTAGGGATGCTTGCTTTAATATGTATGCCCGTTGCGCCAGATTGTCTTATTTCAGAAACTGTTATAGTAATTTGCTGATTAGGGTTAGTATTATTAAAAATTGTGGAAAGGTGTTTATTAGCAAAGCTAGCCACTTCGTCACTCCAGTCTTCACTAAGAGTGGTATCCTTCATAACAAAACTCACTAAATCCCCGCCAGAGATTACTCCGTCTGGCGTGCCATCACTAGCCTTATCAAGCTCACTAAATGTAGTTGTTTTTTGGAAAATAGGAGTACCCCCCCCCCGCCGTTGTAAGAAACATTGACAGAATTGGCACTAATTTCTTGAGATAATAACACTCTCATAAAATCCCCCTAAATTTTATTTCGCTTCCACCAGCAGCTCTTTCGGCAGCGGCGTATAATCTTTGGCCTGAAAATATCTTAAAATTCTTTCAATATCTTTTTTGGTGCTGACCTTGAACTCAAAATTTTTACAGCTCTTGTAATCCTTAAAAAACTCTGACATAAATCCCCCCTTATAACGGACACTAATTATTACCCACTTCTTGGGTGGTTTATACCCTTGGCTTGTCGCCTGCGGGCGCTTCACTACGGCGCACACGATGTGTGCTTGTGGGTCTCGCTTAACGGCGCCGCGCTTGTAAAGCTCGACGCGCGCGCAAGGAAACACGCGTTAACGTCGCTATGCCCGTTGCTCTCACTTCACGGCGTTATTCGCTTGTGAAGTTCGAGGCGATCGTGCCTTTCTCGGCCTGTCGCGCACTCCGCCGTACTTCTGTATCGATGGGATTGCGCAGGATGATGTATCGGTATTTAGTGTTGGTTTTTGGCCGGGGAGCGCAATGTCATTGGCAATGTATATACAATATCTTAAAATATATATTTGTGGATATTATCTGGGACGAGACTAAAAATTCTTTATTAAAAAAAGAGCGAAATGTTTGTTTTGAAGAAGCGCACGATATTCTTTTGCGCGGGGAAGAAAAGGCTCTTATCGAAAACCCCGCTAGAAAAGGGCGGGCATATTGCATAGTAAAGCTGAATAACTACATCAATGTTGTTCCTGCTCTGATAAATAAAAAAGGACAAATTGTCTTGAAAACAATTTTTCCCAGCAGGAAATATCATAAATTGTACGGAGGCTAAGCAAATGAAAAAGAAAATAAACTTTAAGCTGGACGCTTATGAACAAAGCGTCGAAGATGAAATTGAAACTTATGCGCCTGCGTCAGAAAAAACTAAAGAGAGATTTCAGGCTGTCCTAAAGCGCGCGCGCAAGAACCAGAGCGTGAATTTACGCTTCAATGGCGGCGACTTGGAACAGGTCAAAACCAGAGCGAGCCAGGCGGGGCCGCCGTATCAAACTTTTATATCTATGATCATACACAAGTATATTACCGATCAGCTCTGGGATAAAAACGAAGCGCTCAAAACACTGCGGATTTACAAGAAGCGCGTTTGATAATACCCGCTCATCCCAGCGCGGCCAAAAAAGCCCAAACGGAAAATCGCCGATTTGGCCTGCCCAATGTGTATTCTTTGGGCGGCAAAATAATTTATCAAATGCCCGACGGATCCATTTGTGACCATTTTGACTTCGCTAAAATTTCTAAAAATTAAAGGATGGCCTGACCGCGACCAGAACTTATTCCCGCTCTCCGGTTTGTACGATGAAGTAGAAAAGCCGCGGCGTTTGTGTTAAGGGCGGATTGTGTCTAGTGCGGCGAAACGAAAAAAACATAGTATAATTATCGTTATGAAAAACGCCGCCGTGCTTAGACTTTTTAAGAAACTGGTCGCTGAGGAAGGCCTGTCTAATGCGCGGGTCTATTTATTTGGCAGCCGCGCGCGCCAGGATTGCGCCAAAGACAGCGATTGGGATTTTTTGATCGTTTCGGAAAAAACGCTGTCGCCGAGAAAAAAGATGGATATCAGGCGCAGTCTTTCGCAAAAGTTTCACAATATATATTTTAGTCCTGTTGATGTTATTGTACGGGATAAAAAAACTTTTTCCTGGGAAAAAAAATTGCTCAACACAATTTCTTATGCCGCGGTTACCGAAGGGATGACTCTATGAACGGCAGAGTGATTTTATTGAAACAATGGCAGGATAAAGCCGGACTGGACATAAAGACAATCGAGATATTGACCAAAAATAAATCTGCGCCTCGCTCGGTAATTGCCTTTCACTGTCAGCAGGCCATAGAAAAATACTTAAAAGGATTTCTCTGTTTTCAGCAAATACCGTTTAATAAAACACACGATTTGACTGCCCTGCTGGAGCTTTGTTTGCAGAAAAATTCGGCGTTTAAGCTGCTGAACAATGATTTGATGGCGGACATAAAATTATATGCGGTCGACCCTCGTTATCCCGGAGAAGAGTACGAGCCGACAAAAACTGAAATTGCAGAGTATATCAAAACCGTAAAGCAGGTCAAACTGCTGGTGGAAAAACTAACCAAAAACCGTTAGTGCTATAATCCCTCGATGAAACAAAAAACCCTCGCCAGACAGATCGTCTTTAACGGCTTTGGCATACACACCGGCCAGTTCGCGGAAGCGACTCTGACGCCGCTAAAAGCGGACAGCGGCCTGATTTTCCGCAGTTCGAATCTGACCAGCAGATATTTTGGCCCCAATGTGCGCGGCAACGAGCGCGGCACGGAGATTGTTTTCCCGGACGGCAGCACGATCCAGACCATCGAGCATCTGGCTTCCGCGCTGGCGGGGCTGGGCGTGGACAACGCGCTGATCGAGGTGGACGGCGCCGAGGCGCCGATCAAAGACGGCTCGGCGCGGTTTATCACCGAAAAAATTTTAGAGACCGGCTTGCGGGAGCAGGACAAAGAAAAAAATTTTTTTGAATTTAAGGAGCCTAAATTTTTAACCGCGGACGGCAAATTTATTTTGGCGGTGCCGGCGGAAAATTTCAAAGTAAATTTTCTGCTGGACTACAGTCATCCGCTGGTGCAGGCGGATATTTTTAGTTTTGAGTGGGGGCGGGACGACTACGCGCGCGAGATCGCGCCGGCGCGGACATACGGTTTTCGGGAGGAGCTGGAGTATCTGCTGGAGCGCGGTCTGGCGCGGGGCGCGACCTTGAAAAACGCGCTGGTCATCGGCGCGGACGGATTTTCTGCGGAGCTGCGTTTTCCCGATGAGCTGGCGCGGCACAAAGCGCTGGATTTTGTTGGCGATATTTACGCGCTGGGCGCCCTGCCCCGGGCGGAATTTTTTGTCTGCCGCTCCGGCCACGCTTTTAATCACCGGTTTGTCAAAACAGCGCTGGGATGCTGACCCAGCGGGAATTTATAAAACTGCTGCGCGCGGTGCGCGCTCCGGCGCAGTATATCGGGCAGGAAGAAAATTCTGTCTGCAAGCCTGGCGCCGCAGTCCGCTGCTGCCTGTGCTATCCCGATAAATACACAATCGGCGCCGCCAATCTGGGCTTAAATATTTTGTATTTCCGCGGCAACGCCTTGCCAGACGTGGCGGTGGAAAGAGCGTTCCTGCCGGAAGATGATCTGCTCGCGCTTTTGCAGGAAAAAAACATCCCGCTTTTTTCGCTGGAGAGCCGCCGTCCCCTGCGGGATTTTGACGCGGTGGGATTTACGCTCCAGCACGAGCTGACCTATACCAATGTGCTTTTGCTGCTGGAGCGGGCGCGGATACCGCTTTGGGCCGGAGAGCGGGCAGACGACGCTCCGCTGATTTTTGCCGGCGGTCCCTGCGCTTTCAATCCGGAGCCGCTGGCGGATTTTTTGGATGTCGTGCTGGTGGGCGAGGGCGAGGAGTTATTCGAGGATTTTTTGCGCGAGCTGGCCAGGCCGGAGGTAAAAAAAATGTCCCGCGCGGAAAAATTAAAGCAGCTGGCGGGGTTAAAAAGAAACGGTATTTATATTCCCTCGCTGCGCAATCCGACAGCAAAGAATTATATTAAAAATCTGGACAGCTTAGATAATCCGGTCAAAACGATCATTCCTTATATTGACACGGTGCACAATCGCCTGACGCTGGAAATAATGCGCGGCTGTCTGCGCGGCTGCCGGTTTTGCCAGGCGGGATTTACCTGGCGGCCTTTGCGTCCGCGGTCTATGGAGAATATTTTGCGCGCGGCGGAACAAGGGCTGCTAAACAGCGGCCATTCGGAAATCTCGCTTTTGTCCCTGACCGCGACGGATTACCCGGATATTAAGGAGCTGGTCGGCGCGCTCAATCAAAAATATCTGCCGCGGAAAATTAACATTTCTCTGCCGTCCCTGCGCGCTGAGAGCCTGTCGGCCGAACTGCTGGCGGAAACCCAGAAAATCCGGCGCAGCACGGTGACGATCGCGCCGGAGGCCGGCACCCAGCGGCTCCGGGATATTATTCACAAAGAAATTACCGAGGAGGACATACTGCGCGCGGCGGATATAGCTATAACTAGCGGCGCGCGTTCCCTGAAACTGTATTTTATACTCGGACTGCCGGGGGAGACGGACGCGGATGTGCTGGCCATTCCGGAGCTGGCGCGCAAAATACTGGCCGCGGCCCAAACCCGGAATTTTACGCTCACCATCAGCGCGTCCAATTTTGTGCCCAAAGCCCACACGCCTTTTCAGTGGGCGGCGGCAAACGCGCCGGAGGAAATAAAACGCAAGCAGGCTTTGATTAAACAAAACTTAAAATCCCGCCGCCTAAATTTTCGCTGTCATCAGGCGGAATCTTCGGCTGTCGAGGCGGTCTTGAGCCGCGCGGGTCGGGAAATCGGCGCGGTTATCTTGGCGGCCTACCGGCTGGGCTGCCGGTATGACGCCTGGTTTGAGCATTTCCATTACGATCTGTGGCTGAAAGCGCTGGAACAAAACGGCTGCGGGCTGGCGGATTTTCTGCGGCCCCTGCCGGTTGACGGAGCGCTGCCGTGGGATCATATTGACGCGCTGGCGCCCAAAGGTTATTTGCGGAAAGAATATTTGGCGAGCCAGATGCAAGGCTGACGCTGTATATAACCCGCCGTGAAACAAATTGTTCCACGGCGGGCCTTGCCGTTTCCGCGGCAATATAATAAACTATTACCCCTTTTGCGGGAAAGTTTACGGAGCGGATTATGAAAAACGCAATTATACAGGAAATTGAAAACAGGCAGAAAAAAACGGACGCCGGCAAATTTCGCGCGGGCGATACGGTGAAAGTTCACCAGCGCATCGCGGAGGATACGGGCAAAAAAGAAAAAAAAGAGCGCATTCAGATTTTTGAAGGCGTAGTCCTGCGGCGGCAGGGCGGCGGCCTGAATGAAACCGTGACCGTGCGCAAAGTCGTGGACGGCGTCGGCGTGGAAAAGACTTTTCCCATTCACACCAAGACCGTCGCAAAGATCGAGCTGGTGAAATACGGTAAAGCCCGCCGGGCTAGATTGTACTATCTGCGCGGCTTGGTCGGCTCCAGAATCACCCGCGTGAAAGAAGACCTGCAAAAAAATATCGCGGAAGCCGCGGCAAAATCCAAACTGCGCAAAGAACAGGATAAGGCCCGCACCGCCGCCCGGGCGGCGGAAAGCAAGATCGTGCCGCCGGCTGCGGATACCCCGCCAGCCGCTGACGCCGCGCCGCCAGCGTAATGCTTCGCCCCAAGCCCCGAAAAAAGGAAACGATCTGGTCTATTCTTGGCGTCGTTGTTTTTGCGCTGTTTCTCAAGGCGACGGTTTTGACGATTTTTATCATTCCTTCCGGTTCGATGATCCCGACTTTGCAGGTCGGCGATGTGCTGATCGTGAACCGCCTGCATTTCGGCGTTTCCAATCCCCTGCGCGAACTCTGGTATTCCCGCAATTTACAGCTGGTCGTCCCGACGCCCATACCCAATCCTTGGTTTCAGTCAGAAAATCCGCTGATCAAGACCCGCTATTTATGGCGGTGGGGCAACAAGCCCAAAAGACTGGATATCGTGATTTTCAAAGTGCCCCTGACTCCGCAGCCGGCGCGGGACTACGTCTACGAAATAGACGGGCGGCTTTATGCTTCTTATTTTATCCAGCCGGGGCGCGCCGGGATGGATTATGTAAAAAGACTGATCGGCCTGCCGGGCGATGTGCTGGAGATCCGCAACGGCCGGATTCTGATCAACGGCGCCTATTTGCCGGTGGATATTCCTTTGGTCGATGATTTCAGCTATTACGGCCCGCTCAAAGTGCCGGAAGGGCATTATTTTGTGATGGGCGACAACCGTCCGAACAGCTCGGACAGCCGGTACTGGGGCTTTGTCCCGGAAGACCATCTGGTCGGCGTCGGCACCTGGGTGGCTCTGCCGCCTTGGCGCTGGAAAATCCTGAAATAGGAGGTTTGGCCGTCTTGAAGATTTTGGCCGGTCTGCTTTTTATAATCTACGGCCTGTTTGTCGGCTGGTGGCGGGCGCTCAAGCCGGAGAGCCTTTTCAAATACGCGGCTATGCAAAAACGCTGGGGCCGGACGCGCGGCAGGTTGCTGCATACTTTCACTTACACTATGCTGCCGGTTTTATTTGGCCTGTTTTTACTCTGGAAATAACACGAATAAAAAATCCCGCCCCAGCTTTTTTACAGAATGCGCCCTGAAATTTTTAGCGCAGTCCAGATTTTTTATGCCCAGCCCGCCAAGCACCGGCAGCGCGTCGTCGCCCAAGACTTTGGGCGCGACGAACAGCTGCCATTCGTCGACCAGCCCGCTTTTAAGAAAAGCGGTGTTTACCGTCTGGCCGCCTTCGACCAACACGGAGCAGATGCGGTGTTTTTGGTACAGCGCGCGCAGAGCATTTTTTAGTTTTATATTCCTGCCGAGAAAAAGGGCCCGCGGGTCTTGCAATAGGTTAGTGTTTTTAGGAAAGTCCGCGCGCGCGCCGAGAATGATCTTATAGTTTTCTTTTTTAATCCCCGGCAGGCGGATATTCAGGCGGGGGTTGTCTTTGAGCACGGTGTTTTTGCCGACTAGCACGGCGTCATAAATGAGTCTTAATCTGTGCACTGCCGCGCGCGCCGGTTCTCCGGTGAGCCACTGGCTCCGGCCGCGCGCGTCGGCGATCCTGCCGTCAAGAGTCATTGCCGATTTGAGCGTGATATAGGGCCTATTTCGGGTTTGGTTTTTTAGAAAAATTTTGTTCAGTTCTCTGGCCTCGGATTCCAGGCAGGGATAGGCAACCTCGACGCCGGCTTTTCTTAGGAGGCGGACAGGATCGCGCCGGCGGACTTGAGGATTGGGATCGCGCAGCGCAAAAACGACTTTTTTTATCCCGGCCTCGATGATGAGTCCCGCGCAGGGCGGAGTCCGGCCATAATGCGCGCAGGGTTCGAGATTCACATAGAGCGCCGCGCCGCGCGCGCAGTTTTTGACGGGATTTTGGCCGGCTAGTTTTAGAATAGCCTCGCGCTCGGCGTGATTTTTTCCGTAAGCGCGGTGGTGCCCTTCAGCGAGGATTTTGCCGTTTTTGACGATGACCGCCCCGACCAGCGGATTGGGCGAGACAAAGCCGGCGCCCCGGCGCGCCAGCGCGCAAGCGCGGCGCATATAAAATTCGGCGGAGTTTGGCACAGAAAAATTATACTACGGATTTGATAGCAGCTGTCTTAAATAATCACGTTCCAGAGAATGAAAAGCGTCCTGCATTTTTATATAAAGCTCAATGATAGTGTCGTCTAATTCTTTATTATTATACGTTTGTAACCGCTGGTGAAATGCCTCGAACAGTTGTTTCAGTTGAATAAAATATTTCATATGCGCTGGCATATTCTGATTTTCGGCTAGAAATTCCGGAGGGTTTAATTTTTCAGATAAATCGGCAATAATTTCTTCGGCGGAATTAAGCAATAAAACCGCGTCAGCATAGCACGTTGCGCGAAGCCATTTAATTTCCGCGGAAGAGCGCTCGGCGGCGATTATTTTTTGGTGCATAGTGATAAGTTATCGCAAGAATTTGCTAAAAATTTCAGTTTTGTTGCTATTGCGGAATGAGTGTGTCTAGGTGCTCCCGGCGCGCGCCGCGGTAAATGGCCTGAACATTGCTGTGCTCGTAAACAGAGCTTATTTTTAAGATATATTTATTTCCCCAAAGCTCTGCTTTTAACACGGCAATAATGGGTATTTTCTGCCAGTTTGCGCGGAGGATGAGCACATATTCTTCCGCGTATTTCTGCTGGGCAGCGTTTCTGGGCGTGGAAATAAATATAGCCGCCGGATGCTGCAGCAAATACAAAAGCTGATATAAAACATAGCGGGGAACATTATGATAATCTTCTCCGCTGCTGTTTGCTTTTTCGCCGGTTGATTTGGCAAATACCGGATTTTCTATTATTAGTCGCGGCGTTAGATTATACGTTACGGCGGAAAGGTTTTGCACAGCAGTTTTTATTGATTTGGGCAGAGTCTCCGCATTGTAGAGCTGCTGGGCGTCGTACGGCGCGGACTGCCAGCTGCCTAAAGCGAGATTTGTCTGCTGGCGAAAAGCGTAATATTTATCCAAGCAGCGGGTGTATTGCTCAAAAAATAAAGCCGGATCATCAATATAAAAATCGTTGTTGTTTGCTTTGGCCAAAATTGCCAGCTCGCGGTATTCTGTTAAAAGTTTAGCGGCATCTCCCAGCGCTTCGGGGGTGCCTATTTCTCTAATGGATTGGGCAAACGCTCTGACAAATTTTAACCAACCCGCGCCGCCTTTGGCATTGAGGCTGTCAACGTCTAGGCTGTCCATATTTTCAATAGTCAGCAGATTGGCTAAATCTCTTTGCGTGTAGACCAGCGGGGCTGCATAGCTTGCTCTGACGGACACCAATCTTGGTCTTGGCAGAGATTTCAGGTTGGCATACATAACCCACCCCTTTTCGTTTATTTATATAAATAAATCGGAATTAAACCGGGAAAAATGAATCGATTTTTTCTGTGGTATTTTTATTTAGTGAAATTTTTTAAGAATGCTCGATTAACTTGAAAAGCTCCTCGAGCAGGTGTTCTTCCGGCACGGTCTTGAGCCGCCGGCCTTTGGCAAAAATAACGCCCCGGCCTTTGCCGCCGGCGATGCCGTAGTCGGCGCGCGCGGCCTCGCCCGGCCCGTTGACCACGCAGCCCATCACGGCGACCGTGATGTTTTTTGGGCAGTTTTGCAGTCTCTGCTCGACGGCGCTGGCCAGACTGATGATGTCGATCTGCGTGCGTCCGCAGGTCGGGCAGGACACCACTTCCGGGCCGGCGGCCAGACCCAGCGCTTTGAGTATATGACGGGCGGCGCGGACTTCTTTGACCGGGTCGGCGGTGAGCGAAACACGGATTGTGTCGCCGAGGCCTCTGGATAAGAGCGCGCCCAGCCCCGCGGCGGATTTTAGCGCGCCGTAATATTCCGTGCCGGCTTCGGTGATGCCGATATGCAGGGGATAGCGGCGTTGGGCGGTGATTTTGGCATAAGCGGCCAGCGTGTCCAGCGCCGAGGAGGACTTGAGCGAAAGCACCAGATTGGTAAATTTCTGCCGCTCAAAAAACTCGCAATATTCCAACGCCAGCGCGGCGAGGTTTTTAGAGGTCGAGCCGGCGTTGACGCCGATACGGATGGGGATGTGTTTTTTCCGGGCCGCGGCGATAATTTCTTTTAATTTACTCCCGCTTTGGATGTTGCCGGGATTGAGGCGTATTTTATCCGCGCCGGCTTCGATCGCGCCAATCGCCAGCCGGTGGTCAAAATGAATATCCGCGACCAGCGGCACGGGAGAAAGTTTTTTTATAGCGGCGAAAGCGGCCGCGGATTTTTGGTCGGGCACCGCCACGCGCATTATGGCGCAGCCTAGAGCCGCGCAGTCCTTTATTTGTTTGACAGTTGCCCGGACATCGGTCGTGAAGGTGTTGGTCATTGATTGAATGGCGATCGGCCATCTGCCGCCGATCTTGACAGAGCCGATCCGCGCGGTCCGGCTGGGAAAACGTTTTATAGCCGCCATTTTTGCAGAGCCTTTTTAATTTCCTCGTGATCGTCGAAATGGACTTTTTGGGCGCCCAGCACCTGATAGGTTTCGTGGCCTTTGCCGGCCAGCACGACAAAATCTCCCGGCTTGGCCAGCGCGACTGCCTGAACGATAGCCCGGCGGCGATCCGGCTCGACGCTGATCCGCCGGCGCCGGCCAAAAATATTCTGGCGCATGCCGGTCAAAATATCTTTGATAATCCCGGCGGGATCTTCCGTGCGCGGATTGTCCGAGGTGACGACGCAGAGGTCGCTTTGGTTTAAGACCAGCCGCCCCATTTTAGGACGCTTGCCTTTGTCCCGGTCGCCGCCGCAGCCAAAAACCGTGATTATGCGGCCGGAACGCTGTTTCCGGCGCAGTTCCCGCACGGCGTTCAGCAGGTTTGCCAGTCCATCAGGAGTATGGGCGTAATCGATAATGACCGTGAAAGGTTTTTTAGCAATGACCTCAAAACGTCCCGGCACCGGCGACAGCCCGGCGAAAAGTTTTTTTAATTTTTTCTCCGGGAGAATGTTTAAAGCTTTAAGCACAGCCAGCGCGGTCTGCACGTTGTGCTTGTTGAAATGTCCCGCATACGGCTGGATAAAATCTATTTTTTCTTTACGCCAGTCGCGCGGATAGATTTTAATGCCGCAGCCGCGCTTCAGCCAGCCGGATTTAACTTTTTTATAGGCGCGGAAAGTTTTGTGATAATCCAGATGATCGCGCGTGATATTGGTCAGGGCTTTGACGTGAAAAAAAATACCTTTGATCCGGTCCTGCTGGATGCCGTGCGATGACACTTCCATCACCAGGTATTCCACGCCTCTTTTTTCGGCCTGCTCAAAAATTTTCGCCAGCTCCCACGGCGGCGGCGTGGTCAGGCGGTTGGTGATCGTGCCGATTTTGATAGCCTTGTGCCCGGCTTTTTGCAGCAGCTCGCAAACTATATGCGCGGTGGTGGTCTTGCCGTTGGTGCCGGTGATGCCGATGATTTTCACAGCGCAGGCCGCTCCTTAATTTAGTAAATCAGCCAGGTTGACGATAATTTAGCATAGTCGTAAATTATCGTAAGGCAATTTTTACGGGTGAAAGTATAACACAAGGCGCTTAGCCTTTACTCCGCAATAAAAAATAAAAAATGACGATAAGTTAATATGTTAAAAGCAGAAAAAGAACAAATCCATAAAACGTATACAAGGGACAACGAACCTTGGTGCCAGGAGCTAAAAGAAAAGTCTATCCAGAAAATAGCGGCGCAGTATAAAGCAACCGGGAAAATGCCTACTTCTGGCTGGTGGGTCGTGAACCACAAAAGCGATGCCGAGTATGCTAAATGGTTCGCCGAATATGGCGTGGACGTAACCCGGATCGCCAGCTTGGTCAATCAGCAAAAAAGATACGAGCAATTCCGCAGTAATTATTTTGCCAGAAGTGAATTTGGCAATATGCCGCGCGCCGACGAAGAAGATTATGCTTATTATGCCCATTATATGGCTGATGCTGTGTTTTTGGCCAAATGCTTGGCCGATAATATAAATGTGAATCGCGCCCCGGATGTTGTGAGGCAAGAAGCAAAATTTGAGGAATACAAAAAATATGCAATTGAATATAAAGAATTGCCCAAAGAAAAACGCGAAAGAGCCTATGCCAGTAAAAAAGAAGAATTGTCAGGCGCTTTGGCGCGCTGGGAGCGTACTGTTCGCAAGGGAATCGTGAAGTGCATAGTGCATTGTCGTTTTGATTTGCGCGCCGAATTAGCCGCGTTCATTAAGGACTTTAAGGCCAAAGAAAAGGCCGAGGCGGAACAGCTTAAAGCACAATTTCGCAATGCCGAGCGGCGTGGCACTGAATATTTACGGCTAGGGGCAAAGCTGCAATATGACACGGACTTGCGAGAATATGTAGTGCAAGAGCTGTAATTTTGCCGCCGTAGCCAGCCGGGCCGATATTTAATTTATTTACTTCCGCCAAAATTTCTGTTTCCAGCCCCGCGTAATAATCATCAGGGTGGCGGCTGCCCAGCTCGCGCAGCAGGGCTTTTTTGGCCAGCAGGGGGGCGGTGTCAAATGTCCCGCCTAACCCTATGCCTAAGATCAGCGGCGGGCAGGCCGCGGCGCCCGCTTTTCTGACCGTGTCCGTGATTTTGGCGGTTATTTCTTTTTTGTCCGCCGTGGGGCGCAGCATATACAGGGCGGATTTATTTTCCGCGCCGCCGCCTTTGGCCAGTACGCGCAGGCGCAGTTTGTCCCCGGGCGCCAGTTCAGCGTGAATGACCGCCGGGGTGTTGTCCCCTGTGTTTATCCTGTCCAGCGGGTCGCGAACTATGGACTTGCGCAGATTTTGATAGCCGGCGGCCACGCCTCTCTGCACGGCTTCCTTGAAATTTCCTTTAAAATGTATTTCCTGTCCGATCTCGGCAAAAACTATGCAGGTGCCGGTGTCTTGGCAGAGCGGCAATCCGTCCGCGCGCGCGCAGGCGGCGTTTTCTATAAGTTTTTGCAGGACGGACCGGCCTAGCGGATTTTTTTCTGTCTGTGCGGCCGCGCGCAGAGCGTTTTCCACGTCCGGCGGCAGGTGAATATTGCTGTCCCGCGCCGCGGCAGTGATTTTTTCCGTAATGATCCGCGTGTCTATTTCGCGCATAGGGGATTATACACTGTTTGTGGTTGACACCGCCAAACCGGATTGTTAAACTGCGCAAAATCACCGGATAGATTAAATAAAAGGAGGCGTTTTTATGTCGCACGTTATTTCGGAGGATTGCATTTCCTGCGGCGCCTGCTCGGGCGAGTGTCCTGAACAGGCGATCAGCGAGGGCGACGGCAAATATGTGATTGACCCCGCGCTGTGCACGGACTGCGGCACCTGCGCCGGTGTCTGCCCGGTAGAGGCCATATCGGCTCCGGCGAACTAAAAAAACTCCGGAGCCGGAAAAAATTATCCGGCGGGGACAAAATTTCCCGTCAGTTCTGCAAAAATTCAAAATTTGACCAAATTTTTAAGAAAACACTTGACACCATATATATAGTGTGCTATTATACGCGAACCACACTAAATACGGGTTTTTACGCAATTTATAGGCAATAAACGAGTGGTCGCTGGAAACAGGGGGATTTCTTGAGGGGCAAATGGTCTCTGAAAGCGCTTATTCTTAAATGGAGGATATATGGTGGAAGTAAAAGTCAAGGAGATCAGAAAAAGAAACGGGCATATCGTCGGGTTTGCCCGCGCTAAAATCACCAGCGCGATTTTCAAAGCGGCTAAGGCGATCGGCGGTCACGACCGGAGTATTTCCGAGCAGCTGACCGATCAGGTGGTGGAGCGGCTCAATCAGCAGTTTCACGAGCGCTCCATTCCGGCGGTCGAGGAAATACAGGACATCGTCGAGCAAGTGTTGATCAAATCCGGCCACGCCAAAACCGCCAAAGCCTACATACTCTACCGCGAGCAGCGCGAGCGCAAACGCGACGCGCAGTCCACTTTTGTCGAGGTGAAAAACGCCGTGGATGAATATATGGAAAAAACCGACTGGCGCGTCTATGAGAACAGCAACTCGGATTTTTCTTTTTCCGGCTTGATGTCGCATATCTCCGGCAAGATCATCGCCAACTATGCCCTGCACGAAATGTATCCCAAAGCTATCGCCGACGCGCACCGCTGCGGCGCGCTCCATATTCACGATCTGAGCCACGCTATCGTCGCTTATTGCTGCGGCTGGTCGCTGAAAAACCTGATTAAAAAAGGCTTTGGCGGCGTCCGGCATAAAATCTGTTCCCTGCCGCCCAAGCATCTGGATGTGGTGGTTATCCAGATGGTTAATTTTTTGGGTTCTCTGCAAATGGAGCACGCCGGCGCGCAGGCTTTTAGCTCGCTGGACACGCTGCTGGCCCCTTTTGTCCGCACGGATAAGCTCAGCTACAAACAGGTAAAACAGCAGATGCAGAAATTTATTTTTTCGCTCAATGTGCCGAGCCGCTGGGGCTGCCAGCCGCCTTTTACCAATGTGACTCTCGATTGGTGCTGCCCGGAGGATATGCAGCACGAGCCGGCTATCGTGGGCGGCGAGCCGCAGGATTTTACCTACGGCGACTGTCAGGCCGAGATGGATATGCTCAATAGAGCTTTCATCGAGGTCTATCTGGAGGGCGACGCGGACAGCCGGCCGTTTTTTTATCCGATCCCGACTTACAATATCACCAAAGATTTCAACTGGGACAACGAAAACGCCAATCTTTTGTTTAAGCTGACGGCCAAATACGGCGTGCCGTATTTTCAAAATTTTGTGAATTCCTCGCTCAAACCCAGCGATGTGCGCTCGATGTGCTGCCGTCTCCAGCTGGATTTGAAGGCGCTCAAAAACAAAACCGGCGGCCTGTTCGGCGCGGGGGAGCAGACCGGTTCGGTCGGCGTGGTGACGCTCAACCTGCCGCGTTTGGGCTACACTTCTGAAAACAAAGAGCAGTTTCGGGAAAAACTCGGCGCGGTGATGGATCTGGCCAGGGATTCGCTGGAGATCAAGCGGCAGGTCGTGGAAGCCAATCTCCGCAAGGGCCTGATGCCTTTTACCCGCGCCTATCTGGGCTCTTACGATCAGCATTTCTCGACGATCGGCATCAACGGTATGCACGAGGCCCTGCTCAATCTGCTCGGCCCCGACCGGGGCATCAACACGCCGGAAGGCAAAGCCGTTGCCGTGGAGACGCTGCATTTTATGCGGGAAAAATTAACCCAGTATCAGGAAGAGACCGGGCATCTCTACAATCTGGAAGCCGCGCCCTGCGAATCCGCGACTTACCGTTTTGCCCTGCGCGACCGCGAGCAGTTCCCCGGCATTATCCAGTCCGGCACGCCGGAGTCGCCGTACTACACCAATTCGACCCATTTGCCGGTGAGCGCCACCGCGGATATTTTTGAGGCGCTGGATCATCAGGACGAACTGCAGGCGCTGTACACCGGCGGCACGGTGGTGCACGGTTTTATCGGCGAGAAAATCGACGATCCAGAGGTATGCAAACGGCTGGTCAAGAAAATCGCCGAGAATTACCGCCTGCCCTATTTCACGGTGACGCCGACTTTCTCGATCTGTCCGGAGCACGGCTATATTTCCGGCGCGCATCACAAATGCAACCATATCGTGGAGCGGTTAATGGAGAACGAAAAACAGCCGGAACTGGCGACCGCTTAAAAAAAATAAAAAAGTTAGAAAGAAAAGGAGGGGAGAAATTATGGCAAAAACAGAAACAAAGGCCTGCGGCAAAACAACCGAGGTGTATTCACGCATCGTTGGCTATTTCCGCCCGGTGTCCAACTGGAACAAAGGCAAACAGCAGGAATTCGCCGACCGCAAAACCTACGAGGTGGCAAAGTAAGCGGAGCGAATGTTTTGGACGCAATCCCCCCGCGCGCCTGCTGGCTATTAAGATGGAGCGACTATGATACTGTACAGCAAACCGGACTGTGATAAATGCGAGGATATTAAAAAGCTGTTAAAAAAACAGAACGTGGCTTTTGAGGAGCGCTCCACGGGCGATCCGGCGGTCAAGGCCGAGGCTCTGGCTTTGCTGGCCGATCGTCCCGACGCTGTGCTGCCAGTTATTAAATTTGACGACGGGCGCGTGGTCAGCAATGATATGGGGCTGTACCGCGAATTGAAAGTCACCGGTGTATTGAAGTAACGCGGGAGGGTTTATGCCAGTTATCAAAGGCCTGCAAAAAACCACGCTGATTGATTATCCAGGCAAGATCGCCGCTACGGTTTTTACCGCCGGCTGTAATTTTCGCTGCGTGTTCTGCCACAATACCGCGCTGGTCAATGCCGGGGAGAGTTCTCTGCCGGAGATCGATCCGGACGAGCTGCTGGCTTATTTTCAAAAACGGCTCAAACAGCTGGAAGGCGTCTGTATTTCCGGCGGCGAGCCAACCCTGCATGCCGATCTGCCGGATTTTATCCGCCGGATAAAAGCCCTGGGGCTGGCCGTAAAACTGGACACCAACGGCACCAATCCGGCGATGTTAAAAAAACTTTTTGTGGACGATCTGCTGGACTACGTGGCGATGGACATCAAGGGGCCGCTGGAGCTGTACCCCCGGATCGTCAATACAGAGATAGACGCGGAAAAAATTACGGACAGCATCGAGCTCATTATGCAAAGCGGCGTCGCGTATGAATTTCGCACGACTGTCCTGCCGGCTTTTCTCGATGAGGAAAATTTTATCCGGGTCGCCGGAATGATCAACGGCGCGGACTGCTACTATCTCCAGCAGTTCCACGCCGGGGAGCAGCTGCTCAATCCGGATTATCAACAAGCCGGCTCTTATTCCGCGGGACAGCTTAATCTTTTTGCCGGCAAATTCGGGCCTTTTGTCAAAAAAGTGGCGGTGCGCGGCCTGTGAGGGTATAATCGATTTATGAAATGTCCTTTTTGCGGCAAAGATCAGGATAAGGTGATCGAGTCCCGCACGACCAATGAAGGCGAGATCATCCGCCGCCGCCGGCTCTGCGAGAAATGCGGCGGACGCTTCACTTCGTATGAGCGCATCGAGCCGCGCGCCACTTTTGTCATCAAAAAAGACGGCCGCCGCGAGCCTTATGACCGCGAGAAAATCAAAAAAGGCCTGCTGCGCGCAGTGGAAAAACGCCCGATCCCGATGGAAAAAATCGAACAGGTGCTGCAAAATATCGAGCACAAAATCCCCTACAATAATGAAAGCGAGGTCTCCAGCGATCAGCTGGGGCGGCTGGTGATGGAAGAGCTGGAAAAACTCGATCCCGTGGCTTACGTGCGTTTCGCCTCGGTGTACCGCGAGTTCAAGAGCGTAAACGAGTTTGTCGAGGAAATCAAAACTTTGAAATAAATTATTTGCGGGTTTTGCGGTAGGCCGTGAGCATTTCCAGCAAGAATTCTTTTTTATCATTGTCCAGCGCGTTGATATTTTCAGACAACGCCTTGGTATAAACCGGCGCAAAACGCGGAGCGTCGTCCCTGAACCAAAAATCCATAGCAATGCCTAGATTGTCCGAAATGCGCTGCAGAACATCCAGCCGCACATAGCGCCGGCCTTTTTCGATCAGGCAGTAATGCGCGTAGTCCAAACCGCATTCTATGGCCATCTGCCAGAGCGAATATTTGAGCTTGGCGCGGATGACCTTTAGCTTGTCGCCGATAACTTTCCGAATATCCTGTTGAGGCATAGTTAATTTCCTTAATATTTAATAAATCATAATTTATTATGTATAATTGAACTAAGTATAAATAAATATAAAAAATTATGTTGAAATATACATAAAATTTAGGTACAATTGGTTGGTTATCCAGTTTGAGATTTAAGAATAGAGCGAGACTAAGGGCGGATTAGGGGCGGCGGTTTATTTTTTTTTAGCGGGGGGCATAATGGCAGTTGATTACTCAGGGAGCTACAACGGCATCGCCAGCGGCGGAGAGATCACGGCCGCAAATATGACCGCCGCCCTGAATTTGCTGGAAAAAGTCGCGCACAAAACTGCCGATCTGGCGAGTCGCCCATCTTCGGAAGATGCCTATCCTACAGCTAAAGCGGTTTATGACCAGGCTGATGGCAAGCGGCTGGAGAGCACGCGGAACAAAGTGCAGTCTATCCACGCGGCCAGCGACGATACTGTTTACTCCTCAACGCAGGCTTTATATGGCGCGCTGGTCGAGTTGAGAGGCTGGCTAAACTGCGGGGGAGCGATTTAGCTTATGGCCTACAGCGGCGCTTACAGCGGCATAGAACAATACAAACCGCTTAGAGCGGCCGATATAGAAAACGCGCTGAACAAAATGGAAAAAGTGCAGTACAAGCTGGCCTCTCTGGATGGTCTGAGCAGTGGCGATCCGCGCATCAATGATTATTATCCCTCGGCGCGGTTGATGTATGATATATTGACGACCAAAGAAAAGACGGCGAACAAAACCGCCGTCATATCCGGCGCGTCGACAGACGATCAGTATCCATCCACGCGGGCTTTGTACAATACGATCCGGGATATCAAGAACGCCACCAGAGTTCGCGCGTTTGGCTGCGTCAAGACGGTTCAGACTTTTACCGCGCCAGTTTCCGGAACGTATGCATTACAAGTGTTTGGCGGCGGCGGCGGCAACGACGACGGCCCTGGCGGGTTTGGCGGCTATGCCCACGGGTTTATATATCTCGCCGCAGGAACGATCCTTTATATCTGCGTGGGCGGCGCGGGAACATCTAATACAAGCGGTGGTTATGGCAGTGGCGGATATAATGGCGGTGGAGATGCCGGACCCAGCGCCTATAGCGGCGGCGGCGGCGGCGCGACGCATATTGCCACTGTTAATAAAGGCGTGCTGGCTAATTATGCGAACTATAAAGGAAACGTATTGATCGTGGCCGGCGGCGGTGGTGGCGGAGGTAATAATAAATCAGCCGGCGGCCACGGCGGCGGCATCAATAATACCCCGAATGGCTCTGCCGGCGGCGGCGCCAGTGGAGGAACTCAAACAGCAGGCGGCACCGGAGGCGGCACCGGTAATAGTAAAAGTGGTTGGGCCGGCTCGTTTGGTCAGGGCGCGCATCATAGCTCTGGTGATGGCGGCGGTGGCGGTGGCGGCTGGTATGGCGGCGGCGCCTCTGCTTATGATAGGGGCGGCGGCGGTGGTTCTAGTTATATCAATACAGCTCGGCTCAGTAACCCCATTTTTGATGTCGGGACTTCGAGCGCTTCCGCTGGCCAAGCAATAATTACAATACCTGGGGTGTAAATGGCTACAAATGTGCGCGATAGCTATAGCGGTAATTATGACGGCGTCGCCAGCGGCCGCTCGGTCACCGCGGCAGGTATGACCGCGCTGTTAAACTCCTGCGAAAAAGTGGCATATAAACTGACTGCCTATCCCTACGCCGACGGCGTTGGCGATACAGTCTATCCATCTGCGCTGGCCGTCAGGGATTTGCTAGGTTTTGATGACGCTTCCGAAAATGTTGCCAACAAAGTAAAAAGCGCCGATACCGACAACTTTATGAGCGATGCGACGGCGCGCTCCGCGACCAAATATCCCTCGGCTAAACTGGTTTATGCTACGATATTAAAAATGTATCGGGACGCCAAAGGCGCGGCCAATGCCGCGTGGCCAATCTAATAAAAATCTCAAAAATAGATTTTCCGGTTTTGCCTGTGTTATGATACACCCCTAATGTGCGGCATCGTGGCTTATTCAGGTTCCGGAGACGCCCTGCCGGTTATTCTGGACGGTTTGAAATATCTGGAATACCGCGGCTATGATTCGGCCGGCGTTGCTATTCTCAATGACGGCCGGATAGAGACAGTCCGGGCGGTCGGCAAAATCAGCGCCCTAGAGCAGAAATTAAAAAAACAGACGCTGAAAGGCCGCTTAGGCATTGGCCACACGCGCTGGGCGACGCACGGGCATCCTTCTCTGGAAAACAGCCATCCGCACGGCACTGCGGACGGGCGGATTGTCGCGGTGCACAACGGCATTATCGAGAATTTTAATGTGCTGAAAAACCAGCTGTTAAGCGAAGGCATTGCTTTCCAGTCCGAGACAGACACAGAGGTGCTGGTGGCGCTCATCGGCAAATATTACGCCGGCGATCTGGAGCAGGCCGTGCGCGCGGCCTTGAACGAGGTGACCGGCACTTACGCCCTCGCGGTGATCGCGCGGGACAGGCCGGATGAGCTGGTCGTGGCCAAAAAAGCCTCGCCGCTGTGCATCGGGCTGGGACGCGGCGAGGTTTTCGCCGCTTCGGACGCGCTGGCTTTCATCAAACACACCAATAAAGCGGTGTATCTCAAGGACGGCGAAATAGCGACTCTAGGCCCGCAGGGACTTGTTGTGAAAAATCTGCAGGGCAAAAAAGTTAGCTATAAAATCACTGAGCTGTCATTAGACCCCGCTTCGATCGAAAAAGGCGAGTATCCGCATTATATGCTCAAAGAAATTTACGAACAGCCGCGCGCGGTGCAGGACACGCTGGACGGGCGCATCTCGCCGCAGAATGACGGGGCGCTGTTTGCCGAGCTGGAGAAACATCAGGAATATCTGATCGGCGTCAATAAAATAGTCATCGCGGCCTGCGGCACCAGCTGGCACGCCGGGCTGGTCGCCAAATATCTGCTGGAAAAACACGCGCGCATCCCGGTGGAGGTGGATTACGCCGCGGAGTTCCGCTACCGCTATCCGGTGCTGGATGAGAAGACTCTAGTTATGACTATTAGCCAGTCCGGCGAAACCGCCGATACGATAGCCGCTATCGGCGAAGCGCAGGCTCTGGGCGCCAGAGTATTATCCATAGTCAATATGCCGGCTTCGACTATCGCCAGGGATTCGGATATGGTCGTCTACACCTATGCCGGGCGCGAGATCGGCGTGGCTTCGACCAAGGCTTTTACCACGCAGCTGGCGGTGATCTGTCTGCTCACCGTCTATCTTGGCCGCCTGCGCAGTTCGATGTCCGAAGAGTATGCGGCTGGAATGCTGCAAAACCTCAAGCGCGTGCCGAATGAAATAGCCAAAATATTCGGAGAGGTGGAGCATATTAAAAAAATTGCCGGCGCTTTTGCCAGACACAGCAATGTCCTGTACCTAGGGCGCGGCGTGGGGTTTCCCATCGCGCTGGAGGGGGCATTGAAACTCAAAGAAATTTCTTATATACACGCCGAGGGTTACCCGGCCGCCGAGATGAAACACGGGCCTATCGCGCTCATTGACGAAAATATGCCGACTGTGGTGCTGGCTTTCAAAGGGCGCCGTTACGAAAAAATACTGGGCAATATTATGGAAGTCAAGGCGCGCAAAGGCAGGCTCATCGCCATCGCTTCCGAAAGCAATGACGACATAGACCGCGTGGCTGACGAAGTGATCCGCATTCCGGACGCCACGGAATCCATATCCGCGGTGCTGGCGGTCATACCGCTGCAGCTTTTGGCCTATTATATCGCCGTGGAAAAAGGCTGTTCGGTCGATCAGCCCCGCAATCTTGCCAAGTCCGTCACCGTGGAATAAAATTTATGACCTTGTTTGCGGGGTGGCGTAGCCAAGTGGTAAGGCAGTGGTCTGCAAAACCGCGATGCGCCGGTTCAACTCCGGCCGCCACCTCCAGTTTTAGCTGAAAGGCGCCTGTAGAAATCAGCCGATGAAAAAAGTCTGCAAAACCGCAGACCCGAACTTCACAAGCGCAAGCGAAGT
>JAITIS010000085.1 GCA_031279305.1 Candidatus Margulisiibacteriota bacterium
GGTATCTTTTGGCGCTACCGGCGGCAAAGATAAGCATAGCATTACTTTAGACATAAACTATATGCCTGCTCACACGCACGGCGTCACAGACTATGGCCACGTCCACGGCGGCAAGATGCTCCGGGGCAGAATTCACAACGGCAGACGTGTCGGCGACGCTAGTTGCGCTGATGGGTTATGGGAGGGAGATACTTCATCGGCTAAGACTAATATTTCTATTCAAGATGCCGGAAGCAGTGCGCCGTTTATTGTAGATACTGTGCCGCCTTACTATACACTCGTCTATATCAAAAAGACGGTTTAACTATGGTTATCACGCTAAACGCCGAAATGCTGGCCAGCGATATGCTCAATCTAACTATGCTGCCTAAAGGCACAATCCTGATGTACGACGGCGGCGGCTGGCAGGATAATAAAACGTTGGTCGGCTGGTATCAATGCAACGGACAAATAGCGAACGGCGTTAGACTGCCCGATCTGCGAAATAAATTCATTCGTGGCGGGGTATCTTTTGGCGCTACCGGCGGCAAAGATAAGCATAGCATTACTTTAGACATAAACTATATGCCTGCTCACACGCACGGCGTCACAGACGGTGGCCACGTCCACGGCGGCAAGATGCTCCGGGGCAGAATTCACGACGGCAGAAGTGTCGGCAGCGCTAGTTGCGCTGATGGGTTATGGGAGGGAGATACTTCACCGGCTAAGACTGGCATATCTCTAGGCAGCGCAGGAGAAACAAACCCTAGTCCAGTCGAAATAAACACTCTGCCTAGTTATTACACGGTGATTTACATCAAGAAAATGGCCTAGAATCCTGCTACCCCAGCGCGTTTACGAAATACAGCACATTTTCCAGCTCCAGCTCCAGATTGACATTATTGATGACCGTCCGGTCGTTGCCTTTCAGGCGCAGCGACGAAAAATTAAGCACGCCCCTGATACCGGCGGCCGCCAGCAGATCCAGCGCCTGCTGGGCAGCGCCCTCCGGCACGGCCAGCACGGCAATTTCAATTTTATTTTTGTGCACATATTCTTCCAGATCTTCCAGCGGCAGCACCAGCGGCTTTTCGCTCTGTTTGGCCGGATCTATGTCAAAACCGGCGGTGATTTTTATGCCGGCTTTTTCAAAACCGCGGTAATTAAGCAGCGCCCGGCCAATATTGCCCGCGCCGATCAGAATGACATTATTCAGCTCTTTTTTGCCCAGAATAATATTTAGTTTTTCCACCAGATCGTTGATCTGATAACCGCCGCGCTTGTTGCCGCTGAGCTTGAGCACCGAAAAATCTTTTCTGACCTGCGTCGAGGCGACGCCCGCCGCATCGGCCAGATTGTCCGAAAACACTTTATTGAAGCCGAGGCTTTGCAGTTTATTAAGCGCATTTTTGTACAATAAAAGCCGCTCGAGATTATTATTATTGATAAGCATTATGCGCCTTCTTTCACTTTAATTTGCGCATATTATAGCGGAAATCTATTAGAACGGCATCTCGACGCGACCGATAGGGGCGTGTTACTATAAAATTATGCGCAAAGTCACTTATGAGGATCTGCTTATTCGCGCGCTTGGTGAACCCCGGCACAGCGCCGAAAAAATACTGGGGCGCAAAGTCGAGGGTATACCGGACAAAGACCGGATACTTTTTCACCGTCATCTGGCTGATGTGGGTGTTTATGCGGATGATCTAGCCAGAGCGCCGATGGTCGAGCTGGCCGGCCCCCGGCCAAAGTTATTTTTCAAGCCGCAGGATGTCAAAATCGGCATAGTCACCTGCGGCGGCCTGTGTCCAGGGCTAAACACTATCATCCGCTCTATAGTCTACACCGCCGAACAGTATTACAGCATCAGGGCAATCTATGGTTTTCGTTACGGCTACGCCGGCCTAAATCCCGTTATCGGCTTGAAGCCTCTACCGCTAGACACTGATTTGGTTGACAATATTCATCTGCAGGGCGGCACCATACTTGGCTCCTCGCGCGGGCCGCAGGAATCCGGGGTGATGGCGGATTATCTGGAAAATCTGGGCATAAATATCCTTTTTGTAGTCGGCGGCGACGGCACGATGCGCGGCGCGATGGAACTGTCCCGCGAAGTGGAAAAACGCGGCAAGCCGCTGGCTATCATCGGCATACCCAAGACCATCGACAATGACATCGCTTTTATCGAGCGCACTTTTGGTTTTGAGACCGCGGTTGAGGAAGCGACGCGCGTCATCGCCGCGGCGCATATGGAGGCCAAAGGCGCGGTCAACGGCATCGGCTTGGTCAAGCTGATGGGACGCGACTCCGGATTCATCGCGGCCAACGCCGCGCTGGCCAGCTGCGTAGTCAATTTTTGCCTGATCCCGGAGGAGCCG
The DNA here is from genome assembly GCA_031279305.1 of Candidatus Margulisiibacteriota bacterium. Classification (GTDB taxonomy): domain Bacteria; phylum Margulisbacteria; class Termititenacia; order Termititenacales; family Termititenacaceae; genus JAISQA01. Next base: position 2,361 of record JAITIS010000085.1, read on the forward strand.
TTCGCTCTGGATAAGTTTTTGGCAGACTTAAAAAACCGCATCGAACGCCGCCAGCACGCCGTCATCGTCGCGGCGGAGGGCGCCGGACAAGAGTTAATGCAGGCAGACCGGGCGGATTTTGATAAATCCGGCAACAAACGCCTGCAGGATATCGGGCCGTTTCTCAAAAAAGAAATTATTAAGTATTTCACGGCAGAAAAATTGGAGGTCAATGTCCGCTATATCGACCCCAGCTACACGATCCGCTCCGTGGCGCCCACCGGCGACGACAATGTTTTTTGCTTGATGCTCGGCCAGAGCGCGGTGCACGCGGCAATGAGCGGCCGCACGGCGATGGTCATCGGCTACCGCAATGATCATTATATCCATTTGCCTATGTCCCTGATCACGCGCTTCCGTAAAAAACTGGAAGTGAACAGCCGCCTCTGGAAAACAGTGCTAGACACCACCGGACAGGCTGAGTATAGACCGTAACACCGGCCTAGGCTAGAATAATCAAATGGACACGGAGCGCATAAAAGACCTGATCAAACTCGTCGAACAGGCAAATATCACGGGGCTGGCCGTCGAGGAGCAGGACTTCAAAGTAGAAATTCGCAAAGACAGCAACCAGCCTGGCGCAGTCCAGCCGTCCAGCGCGCCGGCCGCGCCGGTCGGAGAACCGGTCAAATATCAGGGTAGTCTGACCGCCATCAAAGCGCCGATGACCGGCACTTTTTACGCGGCGGCCGCGCCCAATGACAAACCGTTCATCGCCGTCGGCGACACGGTCGCCCAAGGACAGGCTGTTTGCGTCATAGAGGCGATGAAAACTTTTAACGAAATAGAGTCCGAATTTTCCGGCGCCGTGGAAAAAATACTGGCGCAAAACGCCCAGACAGTAGAACTGGGGCAGCCGTTATTTCTGCTCCGCGCTTAAATGCCTCTCTCTCTGCTCAAAAAAGAATGGCTGTTTCCAGAAACTCCGCCGGAATTAAACAGCCGCGAAGCGGTCTTAAACGCCGTTCTGCAAAACCGCCGCGTGAACACGCCAAAAGAAAAACAAAATTTCTTAAATCCGGGGCTGGAAGATCTATCTCCGCTGGAAGCGATACCCCAGATCGCCGAAGCCGCGCGCTATCTGCTCCAAAATCTGGAGAAAAAGATCACTATTTACGGCGACTACGACGTAGACGGCGTGACCGGCACCGCCCTGCTCTACAGCGCCCTGCAAAATCTAGGCGCGGCACGCATTGCTTATTATATACCGCACCGTTTTTCCGAGGGCTACGGCTTAAATAAGCCCGCGGTCAAACAGATCAAAGCTGACGGCACGGAAATAATCCTCACCGTCGACTGCGGCATCAGCAATTACGCGGAAATAAAATACGCCAAAGAATTAGGTTTGACCGTCATCGTCACCGATCATCATATGCCGCCGGTGGTTTATCCGCCCGCAGATTTTTTGGTCAATCCCAAAATGAACAACCAGCCTAATCCCTGCCGCAATATTTCCGGCGTGGCCGTGGCTTTCAAATTTGTCGAGCAGCTATGCCGGCTCAAAGGCTGCCGGCCTTACAGCGAGACCAGACAGTATCTCGACCTCGTGCTCCTCGGCACCATCGCGGACATCGTGCCGCTGCTGGAAGAAAACCGCACGCTGGCTATTCAAGGGCTGCAGGAGATCAACCGCAGAAAACGCGTGGGGCTGCGCGCGTTGGCGGATATCGCGGGGCTAAAAGGCGGCGCGATCACCAGCAAAGACATCGGTTTTGGCCTCGCCCCGCGCTTAAACGCCGCCGGCCGGATGGACAACAGCTCGCTGGCGGTCAGGCTCTTATTGGAGACGGATTATTACCGCGCCAAAAATATCGCGCTGGAGTTGAACGAACACAACACCCGCAGACAGGAGCTGGGCGCGGAGATCAAAGAACAGGTCAGCGCCGCGATTCAAAAACTGCCGGACCCGGCCAGTGAAAAAGTTTTTATTCTGGCCGCCGAAGGCTGGCACCCCGGCATTATCGGCATCGTCGCCTCGCAGATCGCCAAACAGCACAACCGGCCGACCGCGCTGATCGCCATCGCCGGCGGAGGCGGCCGCGGCTCGATCCGTTCGCTGGAGGGGCTGGATATTTTCGAGCCGCTGCAAAAATGCGGCTACCTGCTCAAGGATTTCGGCGGCCACAAAGAAGCGGCCGGGTTTGAAATCGAAACAGCCCGGATAGAGGAATTTACGCAGGCCTTTCGCAAAACTCTGGGCGAAACTCTGACGGAAAACAGCTATATACCCAAACTTCAGATCGACGCGGCGCTGCCCAAAGAACAGATCAGCAAACAGCTGGCGGAAGAGATCGAAAAGCTCGCGCCTTTCGGCCAGAATAATCCCCAGCCTGTTTTTACAACCAAAGAATTATCTATTTATGATTTTGCGCCGATTGGCGGCGGCAAGCATCTGCGTTTTTCGCTCACGGACGGAGTGGACATCATCGACGGCGTCGGTTTCGGTATGGGAGGCCTGCTCCCTGCCATCAAACAAAATAGCGATCTGGAAATAGCTTTTAATCTCTCCATCAATGAATGGCAGGGACGCCGGAAATTGCAGCTCATAATCAAAGATCTGCGGCCGCGGTTATGAAAGATTGGCGAGACGGGGATCTGGCCCCAGCGACCCTCGGCGGCCAAAAGCTCATTCTCGAAACCGCGGTCAGCGCGGCGGCCGCCGCGCAGGGGCTGTCGGGCCGAGCCAGCATCCCGGCGGATGGAATGCTGTTTGTTTTTCCGCAGGCGGAAATCCGTTATTTTTGGATGAAAGAAATGCGTTTTCCGCTGGATATAATCTGGCTGAAAGACCAAACAATTATCGGCATTACCTACAGCGCGTCCGTGCCGCCGGAACAGGAAAGAGAATTTCCCCGCGCGTTTTACAGCATAGCCGAACCGTCCGATATGGTCATCGAGGTCGAGGCCGGACGGGCGGTTAGTTTCAGCAGGGGAATGAAGTTAGAGATAAATTAAAAAGCCTGCAATTTTCTCCGCGCGCCTGCGATATCTTAATGCATCAGGGAAAGGAGAAAACCATATGCCGCCGGTCAGCGTTCAGATTAGACAATTTTCACCGCTCGCGCGGAAAGCATTTCTCCCGCACCTTGGCTTGGAAGACAAGAATGGCAACGGCGCTATTGACCGCGGCGCCGGCGAAGGCTACGAGCAGTTCATCGCCAGATACGGCAACGCCGACATAGGTTTTTTCATTAACGGCGTCATACAGGGCGCGAACAACGGCCGGCTGGAAGAAAATGAAATAGTCAATCATTATTACATAAATATCCGTTTCAAAAATCCATTCCAAATCGAGACGAATAATGTCGAGCGCGACCTAACCGCGGAGATACGCCGCAGCGGCCTGCCGTTAGTCTGGCTGGACAATGGCGGCACAGCAATGAATGCGGTGAATAGAATACTCGGCGCGGGCTGGCGGGATAGAACTCCATCGGAAGATGAAGCAATTAGGATGTTCCAGCGGGTAATAAATACCTTAAATATCAGGGGGTTGTCCGGCGACCCCAACAACACCGGCTACTATACACTACCAGAGTTTCTCAATCGTCGGACGGGCTACTGTTTTGAAATCGCACAATTTGGATTTTGGTTTTTTTCCCAGTTACGAGTTAACGCTATAACTGTAACCACGGCTTTAAAACCCGACTTGGTTCACGCTGTTATAAAATTGTTCAATCCACCAAAAGTATTTGATTACATCAATATAAGTACGTTATACGAAACTTCGATAAGTCAATGGTCTAATTTTAACCCGATACAATCAATTGGAGAATATTACGCCGCTGGAACCATTAGATCACATAGTCTGCATAATGCAGAAAAGGCAACCATTTATAATAAGTACAACATACCAACAGTTGCTGTATTAATGGATAAATATTTGGATCAGCTAAATCCTGACTACAATGAGATTATTGCTATTGGAGAATTCATTCTAGAAAATATATCTATAGAGGACATAGCATATTCAAAAAACTTAAGAAATAATGAAATCAATGATAATCTTGAGAGAATTCTTGCCGACTTAATCATAAGCTATAGTACAACCAAAAATCGCAGAGGATTTAATAAGATCGCAAGTTTATTGAATAGATATTTTAGCAATGACCCTAGTATTAGGCCGTTCATAGAAAAATACAGGTTATAACAGAATTCACCAGAAAAAATCGATACATCAGCTCTCGTACTTTCATCGATATGATGCATACAAGCTGCTATCAGGGCGAGAATTTACGCGAACATATAGGAATAACTTATGAGAATGCTTTTTTGTGATTGGAATATACTCAATTTAGGTGGCCTTCGTAAGGAGGCAGGATTACCCGAAATTACTATTAGTACGGGGGGGGGGGGGGGGCGGCGTGGGCCTAGTAACAAAAAAAGACTGTGCAATTATGTGTACTATAAACCAACGGGCTGGCTTTA
>JAITIS010000119.1 GCA_031279305.1 Candidatus Margulisiibacteriota bacterium
TCTGGGCTTTATTCTCCGCCGCCACGAGCTGGGCCGCGGCCTGCTCGATAGTGGACAGTTCCTGCAAAGCGTCGTCCAGCACCAGAGCGCCGGCGCCTGTGGCGATATCCACACCATTCAATGACTTAGCAATACTGCCAGCCGCAGTAGCATTACTACCTGCATACGTATATGTATTAGTACCAATACCAGTAAGAGTAGTTCCATTAGTTCCAGTAGCAGCTGATTTTACTGCCCCCATAATAGCCGCTCTTTGTGCGCCAACAGCGCTTACAGCGGCATACCCCGCTTCAGCTATATCATTAAGTGGCGTTACATTAGGTGTATCTGTCATAAAAATCACCTCCCCTTTCTTAATTCTTTATCTTTATACCAGCTTCTCATTGACAAGTTGCCCGGGCCTATTTTGCACCTTAGACAACAGAGAAGGGTCGAACGAATAATTATTATTATCAGATGATACGTGAGCAATATCCCTATTTAAGACCCCACTTGCTTTTTCAACAGCCAAGCCACCGAGGGTAAAGATAGCCTTATCGAGTTCTTCTTTTTTAATGCCAGAAATACCATTGATCCCCATATTTCTCCCTCGCTACCGTATTCACATCATTATCGATGTTTCTGGGGAATAACTTGCATAATAACGCATTTATTTTTTCTGTTGAGTAACCAATAATACAGATAAGAACTCCCCCTCGGTATTATACCCTGAAAATGGGGGATTATACCCTCGGCCTATCGCCTTCGGGTACTTCACTACGGCGCACACGATGCGTGCTTGTAGGTCTCGCTTAACGGCGCCGCGCTTGTAAAGCTCGACGCGCGCGCAAGGAAATACGCGTTAACGTCGCTATGCTCGTTACTCTCACTTCACGGCGCTATTCGCTTGTGAAGCTCGACGCGGTCGCGCCTTTCTCGGCCTATCGCCTTCGGGCGCTTCACTACTGGGGCAGGGCAAGCCTTGTTTCCGCAATTTCAAGCAGTTTGTTCAGCGCCGGGTCATTGTCAAAATATTTCCCGGCTTTATTCAGCAGTTTGAGCGCCAATTTATATTCAAAATTTAAGAGGCTGGCATAGCCAAAATAAAAATAAAGTTCCCGCTCAAAACCGGGAATGTCTTCCCGGGGGCAAAACGGGATTTTGCTGTTATATTTTTCATAAACTATTTTCAATATTTTAGAAGCGTCGTCTATTTTGTTCTGCAAAAACAAAGTTTTGCCCAGATATAAATAAGGAAATAAATCCCATTTGTCCTGCAGTCTGGTCAGCCATTGATAGCAGTATTTCTCGGCCTGCGCATAGTTGTTTTTTTTCAATAGAATTATAATGAAACTTTTGTAAATATAGGCCAGCGTCAAAAACACCACGCCTGTTTTGCCTTTGACATAGTTAGAGATCGTCTTATCCATATAAAACAGCACAGCAGGCGTGATTGCATCCTCATAATTCACCAGCGAACGGGCATAATTATACAGGGTGGGCACATCATCCGGTTTTTCTTGCAGCTGTTTCCGCATAATCCGCAGATTGCGCTCCGCCCTCTGGCTGGTGTAAACGCTGTAACCGTAATGCAAAATCTTTAGATCCGCATCGTAAAAAACAAGATTTTTACCGGTCGGCGCCTCGTGTAAAAAGCCGCGGAATTTTAGACCGGCGTTATTGCGCAGAAGTCTGGTGTGCTGGTGAACTTCCCAGCCTTTGTGTTTTTTGTTTTTCCAGATTTCATTTTCCGCGGCCTGCCTGTCGCAGTTATAAATCCACACCGAGTAACCGTTGATGTTTTGGGCGCCCTGCGCCAGAAACCGTTTGATGGTTTTGGCCGAATCTCTGGCCAGCGCCTCGTCATCATCCATAACCAGTATCCAGTCTTGGGTGGCGAATTTCAGGGAATAATTGCGCGCTCGGGCAAAATCGTCGCGCCATTTGAAATGGTATACTTTGTCCGTGTATTTCCGGGCAACGGCGACGGTATTGTCGCGCGAGCCGGTGTCTACTATTATAATCTCGTCCACGGCATTTTTTACGGAGTCCAGACAGAGCGCCAGATTATTCGCCGCGTCGCGGACGATCATGCATAGAGAGAGTGTTGGCAGTTTTAGTTTGTGTTTTGTTTTTGGCGCCGGATGATTTTTTTGTTTTCTTTTGCGCGATTTTTTAGCCTTGATAGGCATTTTACCCCCTAAAGAATACTAGTTAAGCATTATTATACATACTCGCAAAACTATTTGCTATACTATCGGTTATGAGAGAGAGCCGCTATCATATTTGTCTTGTCCAGCCAAAACAAGATCCCCGTTATACTCTGGTATTCCGGGAAATCGCGCTGCTGCTCATTCATACATTTGCCGCGCTGGGCAGACCCTGCTCATTGAAAGTAAACCAAGTATTAAATGACAAAATAAATATTATGCTCGGCTTCACGATTATAAACTTTCAGAATTTTCCCCAAAAACTAAAGTATATCCCCTATCAGCTGGAGCAATTAAGCAATGCCGAAGGCTGGTATAAGGAAATTCCCGGTTTTAAAGATTTTCTGCAAAAGGCGTATGAAATATGGGACTATTCCGAGGCAAATATAAATTTTCTGCGCGCTGAGAATATCCCGGCCAAATATCTGCCTCTCGGCTATCACGAAAAACTGGAAGTTTTGAGTCCGGCTGACAAAGATATAGATGTGTTATTTTTCGGCAGTATCAATGAACGCCGGCGGAAAATTTTGGAAAAATTAAGCGAACAAGGCCTCAAAGTTGAAACTCTATTCGGCGTGTACGGAGCCAAACGCGACGAATACTTGGCCAGAGCTAAAATTGCGCTGAATATTCATTATTATAGTATGAATATCCTGGAGAGCGCGCGCATCTCATATCTGCTCAACAACAAAGTTTTCGTGATCACGGAACGCTCCGCCGATAATCCCTATCCAGCTGTAGGCCTGACCAGCGCGCCTTATGAACAGCTGGCCGGCGAGTGCCTCAAGCGTCTGGCTGACTGGAATAATTCCCAAAAAACTGCGGAATTAAATTATCAGCAGTTCAAGAAAAATTACCCGATGACTGAGCTTTTGGCCAAGATTATTTAACAGATTTATTTGACGCTCCGGAGCACAGCACCGTGTGCCGCCGCTTAATTTCCTCCTGAAAATTTTCCGGCAGCGCGTGAAAATCAAACAAATCAATCAGAAACGGCACATTGCTTTCCTGCAAAGCCGCGCGCAGCGCCGCAATGCTGCCGCCCGAACGGCCAAAATCCACCACGGCCAGATCCAGATCGCTGGCTTCGTGCGCCGTGCCGTCCACCCGGCTGCCGTAAGCCCAGACTTCGGCTTCGGGGCAAAGCCTGCCGATCACCGCGCGGATCGTCTCCAGGGATTTCCGGTCAATAAAAAGCTCAGGCATTATCAATGACTGTTTGTAAAACCCGCGCGTCCCGCAAAAAATCCTCTATCAAAGCCAGCGTCTCCTCGGCAAACTCCTCGCCGTAATCGTGCGCCGTGTCATTGCGGTTGTCGCGGTAACGGCACCAGCGCTCCACCGCCGCGGCATCCAGCAGGCCGCGCAGTCCGGCCTGCCGAAAAATATCCTTAAAAACCAGCGCGTCCGCTTGTTTTTTGGAGGCCAGATAGGGCGTGAGTTTTTTGCGCAGAAGTTTGCCGCTCTGCTCCAGGGTCAGCTCAAAACTTTTGACAAGCGAGTTGCGGTACATCTCATAATCGATGCTGTCTTTTGCGCTCTGGCCGAGCAGTTTGTAAGATTTTTCCAGAGTTTCGATGCATTTAACCAGAAAATCCGAATTCAAGCGGGGCATACGGCGATTATAACATTTAAGAAATATTTTAGATATTGCCGGTTAATTTAACGATTCTTCTTCCCGGACGCGCCAGACGCCGGATTCTTTGACGAGGATCAGCTGTTCTTCTCTATCCAAGGCGCCTTCCTCGGCCAGCTCCGGCCACATAATGCGCGCCTGCATAGCGGCGCGCTCCGGCTCGATCAGCTTCACGGTGCCCAGCTTGAAATGCAGCGGCGCCACAGGGAAAGCCTCGAAATGGCGGCGGTATTCCTCCGCGGAGACCCTGTCTTTATCCACCGCGGAAAGAAAAACATACATCCGATCCGGCGCGCTGTCCTGCCACGCCTGCAAATAACCGCCGGCGGTCTGCCTAACCGCCAGATCTTCAGACAGCGCCGCCCGCCCGCCGCCCGGACGGCCAGAACGGGACAACGAGAAAAAAGCGCCCAGAAAACCGCCGGCCAAGCCCAGCGCTAGCAGGATGATCAGTATTTTTAATCTGCCGCTGTTCATTGCTTTTTGTTTTTGCGGTACTTAAGATACGGATCGATACAGTACCAAACGAGCAGCGCGGCGACGAGCAAAAAGACAATCACTCTCATTTAGGCTCCGTCTCTTTAATTATAGTTGTATTTTATCACGCTGGCGGACAACTTCATACAGCAAAAGCGCGGCGGCCACCGAGGCGTTGAGCGACGTGATGCGGCCTTTCAGCGGGATGCTTACTATATAATCGCACAGCTCTCTGGTCAGCCGGGCAAGGCCGCGGCCTTCACTGCCTGTGACCAGAGCGAGGCTGTCCGTATAGTCCGCCGCGCGGTAATCCCGGTCTCCGTCGGCTTCCAGACCGGCGACCCAGACGCCGGCTTTTCGCAGGCGTTTGATCACTTCGTTTATATTGGCTGTCTGCGCCACGGGCACCAGCTCGGCCGCGCCGGTGGAGGTGCGCAGCACGGTGTCATTGACCCGCACGGAGCGGCGTTTGGGGATGATGACCCCGTGCACGCCGGCGGCTTCCGCCGTGCGCAGTATCGCGCCAAAATTGCGCGGATCTTCCAAGTTATCCAGAATAAGCAGGAAAGGTTTTTGTTTTTTCCGCGCGGCGATTTCCAGCAGATCCTGCCACTCGCAGTAGCGGAACATTATAATTCTCCGGCGGACTGCTCGATGATCGCAAAGCCTTTTTCCAGCTCCGGCATAGTCGCCGTGACCGGATAGGCCAGCCGGACGACCTCGCCGGACTGCCCGGCGCTGATGAGCAGCAGACCGTATTCCAGCGCTTTTTGGCGCAGAGCCGCGCAGACCGCGCCGGACGCGCAGACCAGCCCCAGCATATAGCCAAGTCCCTGAAGTTTCACAAAAATCGCAGGATACTTGGCGATCAGCCGGCCGCAGGCCTCTTCGGCGGTTTTTATTTTCGCGGGCATTCTGGGCAGCTCTCTCTGCAAAATATCCAGCGTCGCGCCGGCCGCCGCGCAGGCCACCGGGTTGCCGGTAAAAGTGCCGCCGTGCGTTGAGGTTTTCCAGCCGTCGGAAATTTCTTTTTGCAAAACCACCGCGCCCAGCGGAAAACCGGAAGCGATGCCTTTGGCCAGAGCCAGAATATCCGGCTCCAGATCGTACCATTCACAGGCAAACATTTTGCCGGTGCGGCCAAAACCGGACTGCACTTCGTCAACAATGAAATAAATATTATTCCGCGCGCAGTAATCCCTCAGCCCGCGCACAAAACCCCGGTCTCTGGCCATATAACCGCCCTCGACTTTGACCAGCTCGATGATAACCGCGGCGATATTTCCGTCATTAAGTTTAGCCACAGCCTCCAGCGAGGCCTCGGCGATAAAAGAACGGGGCATCAGCTCACCGTAGCCGTCCCGGTAAAGTTTTTTGGCCGTGACCGACAGCGCGCCCATAGTCCGCCCGTGAAACTCATCCTGCAAAGCGATGACGCCGCTTTTGCCGGAAACATATTTGGCGGCTTTGAGCGCGCCCTCCACCGCCTCGGAGCCGGACTGCGTGAAAAAAAATCTGGCGTCTTTGACCGGCACGATTTTTTGCAGTTTTTCCGCCAGCTCGATATTGGCGGAGATATAGGTCACGCCGGCGCAGTTGTGAATGATTTTTTTGGTCTGCTCCACCGCCGCGCGCACCACCTCTGGATGACAGTGCCCCGTGCCGGTCACGGCGATGCCGGAGGCAAAGTCCAGATAGGCCCGGCCGTCCAATCCGTAGAGATAAGAGCCGGAGCCGTGATCGATCTCTAACTCCGTAAAATGGCTGAGCACTCCGGACAAGACTTTGGCGCTGCGCCTAACGAGGCTCATAATCAGTCTAATTTAATTAAGTTATTAAAGTTAATGTCAATGCCCAGCACGCCGGCGATTTCTCCGGATTTATCAATGATCGGTTTGGACACGGTGACGCACAATTCACCGATAAACCGGGAAACATAAAAATCCGAGACCAGCGCTTTTTTCTTGGACATCGCATTCTGGAACCAGCTGCGATCGGCAAATTCGCCGCCCAGCGAGCTATATTTTTTTTCGTCCTCCGGCTGGGTGACATTGCGCGTGATCTTATGGCCTTTGGGATCGACCACATACATCAGTTTGATAAAAGCTTCATTAGAAGTAAATTCCTGCAGGATCGGTTCGATCACCGCCGCATCCATAGTGAGCAGCTCGGCGCTGTGCCCGCTAAACAGATCGTTAATCACCGCCACGGCCAGACGGCTGCCTTTTTTCTTCAGTCCCTCCAGATCGGAATGGAAAAGGCTCGGCAGATGTTTTTTGGCTTGATCGATCAGCTCCGCTTCGGAAATAGTCGAAACCCGGTTTTTGGCGTACTGCGCCATCACCCATTTATAGATACGCAGCAGGCGCGGATCGTTTTTGTCGATCCGGCGCTCTTCCGGCAGCCGAAAATGCTCGTTGAGCCAAAAAGCGATGCCGGATGCGCCGGATTTGTCCGTGATCGCCACGGACATCGGGCGGTTGAGCAGTTTGCCGGTGTCAAAAATATTATAGATACGCTCGTTCTTAATCGCGCCGTCGGCGTGAATGCCCGCGCGCGTCGTATTAAAATCATCGCCGACAAAAGGCTGATTGGGCGAGATATAGTCGCCCAGATCATCGTGATAATAGCGCGCCACATCGGTGATGATCGTCGTGTCTATGCCGCAGGTGTCCCCGCCGTGCAAAGCGATATAGTCCATCAGCAGGCCCTCGATCGGCGCGTTGCCGGTGCGCTCGCCCCAGCCTAAGAGCGTGCCGTTGACCGAAGCGCAGCCGTACAGCCAGGCGGTGGTGGCGTTGACCAAAACTTTATGAAAATCATTGTGGCCGTGCCACTCCAGCAGTTCCGGAGGCACGCCGGCCTCCGCGCGCAGAGCGTGGAAAATCTTCGGCACGGAGCGCGGCAGGGGAGCGTTGGGGTACGGCAGGCCCAGCCCCAGCGTGTCGCAGGCGCGGATCTTGATGGGAATTTTCGCCTGCCGGCTGCGCTCCATCAGAGCCTGCGCGAAAGGCAGCACAAAGCCCGTAAAATCCGCGCGCGTAATATCTTCAAAATGACAGCGCGGTTTTACACCCTCCGCCAGCGCCGCATCGACGACCGCCAGATAATCATCCAGCACCTGCCGGCGGGTCTTTTTTAATTTTAGAAAAATATGATAATCCGAAGCCGAGGTCAGAATGCCTGTTTCCTGCAGACCCATCGCTTTGACCAGCTTAAAATCATCTCTGGCCGCGCGAATCCAGCCGGTGATCTCCGGAAACTTATAGCCAAGCTCCAGACATTTTTCCACGGCTTTTTTGTCTTTGTCTGTGTATAGAAAAAACTCCGACTGGCGGATAACGCCCTGCGGCCCGCTTAATTTGCGCAAAAACTTGAAAATCTGCACGATCTGCTCAACATCGTAGGGCGGACGGGACTGCTGGCCGTCGCGGAAAGTCGTATCCGTGATCCAGATAGATTTAGCCCGCTTTAACGGGACAATCTCATTCTCCAGCTCTATAACCGGCACCCGGCTGTAATCAAAATAATTTTCAAACAGATTGGGCGCGGCAATATCCTCAAGCTTGTATTTTTTCATAAGTGGGGAATTTTAACACAAGCTAACGATTATATAAATTGCCGCCGCGGCAGTCATATAAAACGATCACAGGAAAATTTCTGACTGTCAGCCTGCGCACAGCCTCCGCGCCCAGCTCCGGGAAAGCGATAATCTCCGCCGCGGTGACAGCCCGCGCGTAGAGAGCGCCCGCGCCGCCCAGCGCGCCGAGATAGAGAGCCTGATTTTTACGCAGGGATTTCTGCACCTCCGCCGAGCGCGGCCCCTTGCCGATAACCGCGGACAATCCCCGGTCTAACAGCTCCGGCGTAAAAGGATCCATCCGGTCGCTGGTCGTCGGGCCGGCCGAGCCGATAGGCCGCCTAGGCGGCGCGGGCGCGGGGCCGGTATAATAAACAACCTGATTTTCCAGAGGCAGGGGCAGCGGCTGGCCAGCCTGTAAAAGTTCAGACAGTTTTTTATGCGCGGCGTCGCGGGCGGTGTAGATAACGCCGTTCAAAAAAAGCTCGTCACCGGCGCGGTATTTAATAATATCTTCTCTGGGAAAAGGCAAAGCAACTTGGTATATCATCGCCCCTGATTATACATCGAACTATAATTTCGTTATAATACGCGAGGGGATAACGATGGATAAAAGGCCGCTTTTTTCAGTTATCATCACCGCATACAACATAGAAAAATATCTGGCAGAATGTCTGGATAGTATAATCAAGCAGACCAGCAAGAATCTGGAAATCATTATTGTCGATGATGGCTCGACGGACAACTCTACGCAAATATACAACAGCTATGCCGCGCGGGATAACCGCCTGAAAATTTTCAAGCAACAAAATCACGGCGTGGCCGCCGCCCGCAACACCGGCCTAAGAAACGCCAGCGCTAAATATATTCATTTTGTGGACGGGGATGATTTTCTGCAAGGCGCGGATTATTACGCCAGGGCCGCGGAAGTCTTAGCTCGCGCCGGCGCGGACATCGCGGTATGCGGATTTTACTGGGAGAACAGAAATATACTGTTTGCTCTGGGCGCAGAAAAAACATTTACAGACATCGGCGGCAAGATGCGGGAGCTGAGCAAATTCCCGGCGGTGTGGAGATATATTTACAAACACGAGTTTTTAACCAAAAATAATTTCTGGTTTGACACCACCTACGGCTCCGGCGGAGAGGACACTATATTTGCCGTGGAGACCGCGTATCAAGCCGGCATAATGGCTGCCGTGCCGGAAACCATCTATCATTACCGCAGAAATCCCGGCTCGATAATTCTCAGCAAAGACCCGGCGCGCGGCAAAAAATTGGAAGACGGCACCAAATATGCCTGGGAGAAAATCTGTCAATTCGCCGGCAAAAGAAATTTCGACGTATCCGCGCTTAACCGCTGGATACCAATACGCGAAAGCCGGCTCACTGTATAATCACGAGGGAAACAATGCAGCCGAAACTGAAACACAAAGACCTGAATGTTTTTTGTCCGCCGAATGAATTAAAAAAACTGCTGGCTCTGCAGACCGCCATCGCCACGGTTGAACAATCCGCCCTGCCGGATAATTTGCCGGACATAGCAAACCCTAAATTGGCGCGTCTAATTGAAAAATCTCTATCCCGCAAAAACAAACTAATAGCCGCACGCAAAAAATGGTGGCGCAAAATGCAGAAAAAATATGCTCTGCCGCCGCGCGTCTCGGTAAACACACAAACCGCGGAGTTTTTCGAGCTGGAAATCGTTTATGCTTAATTCGCTCAATGCGCTGACTGTCCTGCCGACAGATCCGCCGTTGCTCTACTCCCCGCAGACCGGCGCATATCTGGCTGCGGCGCAAAGCGAAGCCAAAGATTTTTTGACATATCAAAAACAGGAAGCACCGGACTGGCTCGACTATTACAAGAAATTAAAAGGCAAGCGCAAAGAATTGCAAAGATTTATTCTAAACTGTTTCACGCCGCCAGCGGCTAAACCCCAATATCAGCCTTTTCAAACGTCGATATCTTTCCTCGGCGAATTTAAGTGTAATCTAGCCTGCGTGTACTGCTTTAATAAAGACGCGCAAAAAACCCTGAACAAAACCAAACATTTTTCAGAAAAATTATTTACTGTGGCTTTGCAAAAATTTTATAAGCAAAAAAGCGGCTGGCCGGCGGTGGACTTTGGCTATTCCGGCGAGCCGTTATTGTTTTTTGACTGGTTCCAAAAACTCTGGGCGATAAATCAAAAACTAGCCGCCCAATATCGCAAACCGCCCGCGGCTTTGGGCATAATGACTAACGGCCTGTTATTAGATGACAAAATTATCGCCTGGCTGGAGCAACACGGCTGCTGGATAGGATTAAGTCTGGACGGCGGAGCGGAAGCCACAAATAGCGGACGCGGCGCAAAAGTTTTCGAGCGCGCGCTGAAAAATTATAAACGAATTTTTTCGCGCAATTCGTGGATAAAATATCAGCGCGGCGTATCTGCGACTATCTCAAGTCTCAACCCCGATGTATCCAGAGTTTTTCGGGATTTATGGGGCGAGGGTTTCCGGCAGATATATATGAAGCCCAATCGCGCGGCCGCGGACAACCCTTACGGCTTAAACAAAAAGTTATGGCCGAAACTCAAAAAAGGCTACCAAAAACTATTCGCGCTTTTTACCGCAGACCTTAGAGCAGGACGGCTGGACAGACTGTTGGCCATAGCCAGCAGATTTGATTATGCCGGGCGGTTTTTATGCCGCATATTGATCCACACTCCGGTCACCCGCCGCTGCGGCGCGGCCTACGGCAGCGTGTCTCTGCGCAATAACGGCGACGTTTATCCCTGCGACACTTACGCGGCTATGCTAAAACACCAGCTCGGCAATATTTACACGGGGTTCAAATGGGAGAGAGATTTTATTCCAGCGGTTGATGATCTAGAGCATTGCCGCGCCTGCGCTTATCGTTATATCTGCGGCGGCGCGTGTCGCGTCTGGCAGGAATACAATGACGGAGATGCATCAGTCGAGTGCGCGCTGAATAAATTTTTAATCGAATTATGTTTTCAACTGGCGGCCGAGCTGGAGAAATATCCTGAACAAAAACAGCTGCTCAGCGCCTGCATCAAACATAATATCGTGCCGCCGACTAGGCCCGGCAGCCGTAAGGAGAAAAAATGAGCGACCGCGCCAAGCTGGAAGGTTTTTGGAAAAAACAATACAGTCAGGAGGATATGCCTTTTGACGCGGATGAGCCGGACAAATGGATACAGTGTCTGGCCGAGAATGGCCAGATACGCGGCAGGGTGCTGGACAGCGGCTGCGGTCCGGGACGCAATGCTCTATATCTCTCCGGTCTGGGCTTTGCTGTTTTGGGCGCGGATATTTCCGCGGCGGCCATAGCCCGCGCGGAGGAAAAAGCCAGACAGAAAAATCTGTCTGTCAGATTTATAACCGCGGACATCTGCAGTCTTTATGCTGTAAACAATTATTTTGACACGGTCATCGACATCGGCTGTTTTCACTCGCTCGCGCCGGAGCATCAGGATTATTACATAGAAGCGCTGACCAGACTGTGCCGGCCGGGAGCGACGCTTTATCTAAGAGCTTTCTGCGACCTGAATATTAGCCGCAAAATATATCCAGATGGCTGCGGGTGGCCGGCCATCACCGAGAGTCGTATCCGCACGGCTTTTCACGCCTATCGCTGGGAGGTCAAACAAATAATTCCGCAAAAAATAGATCTGTTAAGTTTCAAGGGGCGGGTGTATGCGTGGCTGGCAGAGATACAAAAAGAATAATTTTATTTTCTAACTAACACGCCACCGAAATATTGATCGTCACATCGTCGTCCATAGTGATGACTTTGGTAAATCTGGCCTGAGCGTCAATATTTTCCTTAGAAACTCCAGCGGGTTCCTCTCCATTTTGCTGCCAGTCCCAAAGCCATTGATCACCCAAATAACCGTAATCTCCCCAACTATCAAAAGGAGTGTCAGCTCTATACACAGTGGAATCTTCCGAGTAAATAAATTCCCCGCCATAACTACCCGCGATACGGGCAAACAAAGCATTGTCTGCATAATAATTTATCGTCACTATAGCTCCTTGGGGAATAAGATAGCCCTTCTCTTTTAAGTTATTCTGAAAAGGAATAAATGGCCCATAAACATAAGCGTCTGACATTTGACCTTCTGTATAATCACTCGGCAAAGTATTTCGGGGATACAAATAAGTCATATAAGTATCTGCATTGCCCTCGTACACATAGGAAACATAATGATTTTCGTCAACGTCAAACCAGATATGCCCCAGAGAAGGCGCATTGCCAGAGTAATATAAATCGCCATCGTTAAATAAACTCTCGTCAACAAGCGCTCCATTGCCCATATAATCCGTATCGCTTCTATCAAATAATACATAACTCGGAGCACTCATTTCTATGTCGAGCGTCCCCCGCCTAATATTTCCCCAGCTGAACACAGCGCCTCCCTGCGGGTCATAACCGGTAGTATTCGGCACATTCATTAACTCTGACACATACAGTCTCTTATATTCTACTTCGGCGCCGTCTTCCAGTTTTTCCCGGTCAATATAAACTGTTTCGGTCTTGCGCCCGCCCACAATTTTGGTCGTGCCGCAGCCGGCGATAAAAAGCAGGAAAGAAAACAGCCCTAAAAATTGCGCCCAGCGTTTCTGCATATATTTCATAAAATCTCCCTCAATAGTTTTTAGAGGTATATGAAATTTTTATGCCAGAGAAATAGTGATTTACCCCCCCCCTGTTCAATTTTGAACAGACAAAATCACGGCAGCACCACCACCGGATAATTAACCGTGATCAGTTTTTTAAGTTCCAGCAGATCGGCGTTGCGCATTCGGATACAGCCGTGCGTGTCGTCCAGACCGATCGTGGACTCGTCGTGCGTGCCGTGTATGGCGATGCCCTGCCACGGTTTTTCCTCGAAGCGCAGAAACCAAGGGCCGTAGGCGCCGGCCACCGGGCCCCGTCCGTCGCCGAAATCAAAAGCCCAATCCCCGGACGGCTCGATAGAAATAATCCTGAACACGCCCTCCGGCGTGCGCAGATCTCCGATCATTTGTTTATCGCCGGTGTTTTTGCCGGTGGCGACCGGATAACGGCAAGAACGGCCATCCCGGTAAAGTTTCAGATATTTTTGTTTTTTATGCACCACTATTATATTGCCGGAGACCCGCTGGCGGTAATACAGATCGGCGAAATCAAAAGCTAAGGCGCAGGACAAAAGCAAAAGCAGGCACAAAATTTTTTGCATACACCAGTATAGCGTTTTTTTGCCGCTTGTTAATTGATAATTAGTAATTTAGAATTTTGCATTATGAATTATTTTGTCTTGCCTCTGGCCTATCTCCTCGGCGCGGCGCCTTTTGGCGTGCTGGCCGCGCGGATCTGCGGAGTGGATATTTTTCAGGTTGGCTCCGGCTCCACCGGCGCCACCAATGTCATCCGCGCCTGCGGCAAAGGCTGGGGATTGGCGGTGTTTGTGCTCGATGTGCTCAAAGGCGCGCTGGCCGCCTATCTCGGCGCGCTGGCTTTTCCGCCGGCAGCCCATCCTCATAACTCCTGGCTGATAATCAGCTGCGGCATACTGGCTATGCTCGGCCATTCCGCCTCGGTATTCATCCGTTTCCGCGGCGGCAAATCCGCAGCCACCGGGCTGGGTGTGGCGCTGGCGCTGGACTGGCGGATTTTTCTGGCGGCCGCCCTGCTCACTCTGCTCATCAGGCAGCTCACCGGCTACCAATCCGCGGCCAGCTTGATTGCCGGTCTGGCCGCCGCGCTTTTATTCTGGCTAACACCGCAGCCGCCGGCCTACCGGCTGCTCGCCACAGCCGCCGTGGCTTTCGTCTGGCACAAACATATCCCCAATATCAAACGCCTAGCCGCCGGCACTGAAACTAAAATCACCGCCCAGAAAAATGGTTAAGGCGGCGGTTATCGGCTGCGGAGCCTGGGGCACCACCTTGGCCAAAGTGCTGGCTGAAAACGGGCACAGCATACGCATCTGGTGCCACAGTGAAAAGCTGGCCGCGGAAATCAACGCGCGCGAGAATAAAACCCTGTTAAACGGCATTGCTCTGCCGGACAATATTCAGGGCGAAACTTCCTTGGCCGCGGCTCTGCAGGACGCCGAGCTGGCGGTGCTAGTCACCGCGTCGCGGTACTTCCGTGCCACCGCGGTAAAACTCCGCGGGCTGCTCGCCGCGGACTGCCTGCTGTTGTCCGCGACCAAAGGCTTGGATGAAACCGGCCAGCGAATGTCCGGGGTTTTAAGCGAAGTCCTGCCGGAACACGCCCAGCGCATCGCCGTGCTTTCCGGCCCGAATATTTCCCGCGAGATCGCCGAGCAAAAAGTTTCCGCGGCAGTCATCGCCGCGCGGCAGAAAACCACCGCGGAGGCAATCCAAAAATTATTCAACAATAATTATTTCCGCGTGTACACCAATGACGACGTCGCCGGCGTGGAGATCGGCGGCGCGGTCAAAAATATTATCGCCATCGCGGCAGGCATTATTGACGGACTAAATTTAGGCAATAACGCCAAAGCCGCGCTGCTCGTGCGCGGTATGGTCGAGATCGCCAGGCTAGCCGCGGCGCTGGGCGGACGCGCGGAAACGGTGTTTGGCCTGACCGGCATCGGCGATCTGATCGCCACCTGTTCCAGCAGTTTAAGCCGCAATCACTATGTCGGCGTGGAACTGGCGCAGGGCAAAACTCTGCCGGAAATATTAAAAGGCATGCGGGCGGTGGCGGAAGGAGTCCCCACGACCAAGCTGGCTCACGCGCTGGCCCAAAAAACCGGCGCGGCAATGCCGATCACCGCGCAGATGTATGCCATCCTGTATGAGAACAAGCCTATCCCCGCGGCAATCAACGAGCTGATGTCCCGCGCGCTCAAGCCGGAGTAAGACATAAGCGTTTAGATATGTTAAAATTTTTCAGCTTATGATTAGTCCGGCAACCCTAGATTTTCCCAAAGACGATCATTTCAAAATTTCCCTGGAAGTGTTCGAGGGGCCTTTTGACGTGCTTTTGAGCCTCATCGAAGCAGAAAAAGTGGCTATTTGGGATATTTCGATCAGTAAAATCACCAATTCCTATCTGGCTCATTTGCGGCAAATGCGAGAATTTAATCTGGAAGTCAGCGGCAGATTTCTGGAAATGGCGGCTTTTCTCGTCGAGTTAAAATCTAAAATGCTGCTGCCGGCCGACAATCCGAACAA
Organism: Candidatus Margulisiibacteriota bacterium; assembly: GCA_031279305.1. Lineage (GTDB taxonomy): Bacteria > Margulisbacteria > Termititenacia > Termititenacales > Termititenacaceae > JAISQA01. The sequence continues at coordinate 15,082 of JAITIS010000119.1, forward strand.
TGAGGAGCTGCTGGCCGAAGCCGAGCAGGAAAAAGCGCTGCTTTTGGCCAGGCTTATCGAGTATAAAACTTTTAAAAATCTAACCGGCAGTTTGAAACAAAAAGCGGAATCCCGCGCGCACGTCCATACCCGTGAAACTCTCAACGAGGAATGCCTCGACGCCCTGCCTTTAGAAAAACATATCGTCATCAAAAACGCCTCGCTGGAACTGCTGGTCAAGGCTTTCAGCCGCATCTGGCAGAATTTTGAACTGCGCCTGAAGCAAAGCCCGTATCAGCTTGCGGCGCTGCGCACTTATCCGATCAAAGACAAAATGCGCGAGATCATCGAGCGTCTCCAGAACAGCCGGAGCAGCATGCTATTCTCGGAATTTTTTCAGGACATCGACAACCGCTATGAAATCATCGCGACTTTTGTCGGAATGCTGGAGCTGGCGCGCCAGCAGTTTATTCTAGTGGCGCAAAATGCTATATTTGACGACATCGAAATCGTGCCGCGCAAAAATATCGAAACGCAG
>JAITIS010000025.1 GCA_031279305.1 Candidatus Margulisiibacteriota bacterium
TACGCGGTGGTGTGGACCGTGCTCAACGCTTTGCGGGCGCACGACGACCGTTTTAACGCCGTGGCAAATAAAATCGACCTAAATAAAAAAGCCGGCGGGCCTATAATAATAGGCGCGCCGCCGGTTATCGGCGGCGCGGGAGGCGCGGAACCGCCGTCGGCAATGTCCCTGCCGTTCCCCTGGGAGGATTACAAAGACGCGCTGCTTGCCCGAATGGTGCTAAAAGTCGGCGATAGATTATACTGGGAGCAATGGGCGAAGGATGTCGCGCGGATCGCGGAGCGGCACATCGAGCGCATTGGCCGTTTGGCGCGGACGGACGGCAAACATCAAAAAGTTTTTGCGGATTTTCTAGCCGGCTTGCGGAGAAATATCAATCCCGGCATCACGGCGTCGTCCGCTATTGAAATGCTCGCCCAGCATTTGATAACCCAGCCGATATTTGAGGCGTTGTTTGAGAATTATTCTTTTGCCAAAAATAATCCTATTTCCAGATCAATGCAGAAAATGCTAACTCTGCTGGAAAAACAGGCGCTGGACAAAGACGCGGAAACGCTGCGTAAATTTTACGACAGCGTGCGGAAGCGCGTGGAAGGCATAACCAGCGCGCAGGGCAGGCAGAAAATCGTTATTGAATTATACGAAAAGTTTTTTAAGACGGCGTTTCCCAAACAGGTGGAAAAACTCGGCATTGTTTACACGCCGGTGGAGTGCGTGGACTTTATTATCAAGTCCGTGGCGTGTCTGCTGAAAAAAGAATTTAACCGGAATATATCGGACGAAAATGTCCACATCCTCGACCCGTTCACGGGGACGGGCACATTTATTGTCCGGCTTTTGCAGAACGGACTAATCAGCCGGCCAGACCTGCCGCGCAAATACGCCAAAGAACTGCACGCCAATGAAATAATTTTGCTGGCGTATTACATAGCGTCGGTGAATATCGAAAACGCCTATCACGATATTATAAAATCCGCGGAATACAAAGCATTTGACGGCATCTGTTTAACCGATACTTTTCAGCTCGGTGAAACAGACCGGAGCGAAGCGCTCATTTCCGAAATATTTCCCGAAAATTCCGCGCGCGTGAAAAAACAAAAGAACGCGCCGATAAAGATCATTATCGGCAACCCGCCGTATTCTGTCGGACAGGAATCAGCAAATGATAATGCACAGAATGAAAACTATCCTAAACTGGAAAAACGCATTGCGGAAACTTATGTGGCCCGGACAGATGCAACCAATAAAAATAGCATTTACGATACCTATATAAAAGCCTTTCGGTGGAGCGCGGATAGACTGGATAAAGAGGGCGGCATTATCGCCTTTATCAGCAACAGCGGCTGGCTGGACGGTAATAGCGCCGATGGTTTCCGCAAGTGTTTGGAAGAGGAATTTTCAGCGATTTATGTTTTTAATTTAAGAGGAAATCAAAGGACAAGCGGCGAATTATCACGCAGAGAGGGCGGCAAAATATTTGGCGGAGGAAGCAGGACGCCTATTAGCATCACATTCTTAATTAAAAATCCGGAAGCGAAAAATAAAAAAGCGGAGATTTATTATTATGATATTGGCGATTATTTAGACCGTATAGAGAAATTAAACATAATTAAGAATTTTGGCGATATGGAAAAAATAAAGTGGCAAAAAATCACGCCTAACCAGCACGGCGACTGGCTCAATCAACGCAATGATAAATTCAAGACTTTTATTCCGCTGGAAGCCGCAAAAAAATTTGATACAGCCACGCAGACTATTTTTACTCTCAATTCTAGGGGTTTTGAAACCGCGAGAGATATGTGGGTTTATAATTTTTCTAAAAAATCCGTGCAGAATAATATAAAACTAATGATTGATAATTATAATGAGCAAGTGACACAATATAAATATGAACTTGAAGTAAAAAAGAACACGCGCATTAAATTAGAAAGTTTTATAAATACAGACAAGAGAAAAATTAGTTGGACGAGCAGTTTGCTGGATAATTTATGTCGGTTAAACGCTGTAAGATATGAAGAAGAAAAAATAACCATTGGCTTGTATAGGCCTTTTTGTAAATCTTTTGTCTATTATGGTGAAAAAATTATACACAGACGGGGGCAATTTCCCGAGCTTTTTCCCGGAGGCAATGCGGAGAATTTGGTAATTTGTGTTTCCGGCATTGGCGGCAGCAAAGAAAATTCGGTGTTTATTGCAAATATAATTCCCGACTTAAATTGTTTGGATGCGGGAACGCAGTGTTTCCCGCTCTACTGGTACGAGGAAAAAGCTAAAATAGCGCCGGGGCTTTTTGACAATCCCGCTGGCGACAAAGAATATATCCGCCGCGACGCGGTGTCCGATTTTATTCTCGCGCAGGCCAAAAAAATTTATGGCGGCAGCGCGGCCAAAGAGGATATTTTTTATTATGTGTACGGTTTCTTGCATTCGCCGGATTACCGCCGGATTTTTTCCGCGGACCTGAAAAAAGACCTGCCGCATATTCCCCTGCTGGACGAGCCGGCGCAGTTCTGGGCGTTCAGCAAAGCTGGCCGCCAGCTGGCGGAGCTGCATCTGGATTATGAATATCAGGGCAAGCCGGACGGGGTGATAGTGTGCGGCGACAGCCCGCGGGCTAGGAGCGAAATATACGAGGTGCAAAAAATGCGTTTCCCCGCCAAAGATAAAAAGGATGCGATTATCTATAACAGCCATATCACCATAGAAAATATCCCGCCGGAAGTTTATGAATACGCGGTCAACGGGCGCAGTCCGGTCGAGTGGATTATGGAGCGGTACCGGGTGTCGGCGGACAAAGACAGCGGCATCAAAAACGACCCCAATGACTGGTCAAGGGAAAATAATAATCCGCGGTATATTTTGGATTTGCTTTTGAGCGCGATGACGGTGAGCCTGAGAACGAGGGAGATAATAAAAGGCTTGCCGGCAGTGAGGTTTTGACATATTTAAGTAGCGGGGGGCAGAATCGAACCGCCGACCTATGGGTTATGAATCCATCGCTCTCACCAGCTGAGCTACCCCGCCATAAAGCTATATATTGTTCAATATAGATGATACTCCGGAACCGATGTTTTCGGTAGCGGCTGAGCCCAGCGCGGCGCTTTTGGCCGGAACCGCGGCGGGTATGGTCGGCTTGGGCGGAGTTTCTTCCGCGCTCGACGGCGTGTAATATGTTTTTTCCATTTCCGTTAGCTGCTCGCTCATCACCCCGGCGTCTTCGCCGTTGAGGAACAGATACAGATTTCTCGGCGCCGCCGCGCGGATGCGAATGTATTGATTGCCTTCCCAAGATTTGACCGCGCCGCGCTCCAGATTGCCGTTGAATATAGTCCGTCCGTCGATGACCACGGACACATAGGTTTTGTTCAGCGCCTGCGCATTGATATAGACTTTGCGGGGATCCATAGCTCTCTGTTTGGATTCCGGCGTGTCTTTGGCTGACAATTTCTCAACATCGGATTGCTGGCGCAGGTTGGTGTTTTTGATATCGCCCAAAGAATGATTGATGACGTATATTATGGCGGCTAAAATCAGCGCGACGGCAATAAACCCGGCGGCTAGACGGCTTAGCAACCGGCCGCTTTTTTTATTTTTGCCAGCCGTGCGGAAATGACTCAGCCCCGGAGAATTCATCGTTTTCATTCCGTTCGGAAAAAGCGTGCGCCGGTCGACAGTCATTCCCACTTTGATTTCGCGCCCCGTCCGGCAGGCGTTCTCCTCAGGAAACTGCCGGTTAAATTTTTGCGTCAGCGCCTCGGCATCCAGATTTAAGATGCCGGCGTAGACCCGCATAAAACCTTTGGCTGTCAGCAGATTGGGCAGTTTGGCAAATTCGTCATTTTCCAGAAAACCTAAAGCGGAAGCCTTGATTTTGCTCTGGTTGGCGATTTCTTCCAGACTGAGGCCTTTCGCGGCGCGCGCTTCCCGCAAAAGCTGGCCGATAGTCCGCTCTGGCTGGGGATTTTCTGTGGTTTCTTCCGCGTCACTCATTGCCGTTCCTGATAGTGCCGTAATTTTACACTATTTTCCCAAATATTCAATTTTAGAGGAAAGTTAAACTAGGTCGGTTGTTTTGATCTCGCCGCTGAAAGCCAGCTCCGCGGTCTGCCCCGCCGCGAATTTTTGCAGCCCCGCGGCGATCAATTCCGGCTGGGCCTGCATCTGAATATTAGGCTCCGGCGGCAGGTCCTGGAGATCGCGCAGGCCGAAATGCTTGAGGAATTTTGCGGTGGTGCCGTAAAGCAGCGGCCGGCCAATGTTTTCCGAACGCCCCTGCTCCTCGATCAGCTCTTTGTCCTGCAGAGATTTGACGATCCAGTCTGAATTGATCCCGCGGACAGCCTCAATCTCGCTTTTGGATACCGGCTGGCGATAAGCGATGATGACCAGCGTTTCCAGCGCGGCCGGCGACAGGGAAAATTCCTGCGGCGCGTTGAGATACAGCTCTAGTGGTTTGGCGCATTCCGGCTTGGTGGCAAATTGCCAGCCGCCGGCCACGTTGACGATTTGCAGTCCGTGTTCCTCTGCGGCGTACTCCCCGGCCAGCTCAGTGAGCGCCCGCTGGGTTTCCTCCCCGCTGACTTCCAGATAACGGGCAAGCTGCTCCAGCGTAAGCGGCTGTCTGGCCATAAACAGCAGGACTTCCAGCCGGGCTTTTAACTTAGGCATTTGTTTCTCCTGACCGGCGGTTGTATTCCCGCTCGTCAAACTCCAGCGTCTGCGTTTCGATATTTTTG
>JAITIS010000073.1 GCA_031279305.1 Candidatus Margulisiibacteriota bacterium
AACTATCGCTGAAAATTACCGCGGCCGGCCGGTCAAAGACGCCAGAGTCATCGCGCCAGTAGACAAACCCCGCCACGCGCAGGGCGGACTGGCCGCCTTATTCGGCAATATCGCGCGCGATGGATCAGTGGTTAAACAGTCCGCAGTCGCTCCGGAAATGCTCAAGCACAGCGGGCCGGCAAGGGTGTTTGACAGCGAAGACGCGGCCTATCAAGCTATTGCCGGCGGCCGGATTAACAAAGGCGACGTCATAGTCATTCGCTACGAGGGGCCGCGCGGCGGGCCAGGTATGCGCGAGATGCTGCAGCCGACCTCGACTATCGCTGGAATAGGGCTGGATAAAGATGTGGCGCTGATCACAGACGGCCGTTTTTCCGGCGCGACCCGCGGGGCGTCGATAGGCCATATTTCTCCGGAAGCTCTAGCCGGCGGAGCAATCGCCCTTATTGCAGAGGGAGACATTATTGATATTGATATTCTTGGGAAAACTCTCAATGTTCGCCTGTCGGACGCGGAACTGGAACTCCGCCGCAAAAAATGGCGGCCGCCGGAACCAAAAATCAAAACCGGTTATCTGGCGCGTTATGCCAAACTGGTCACTTCGGCGAATCTTGGCGCGGTATTGCAATAGTGCTGGGCATCAGAATATTTTACGGCGGCCAGCCGTTGCCGGCGGCGGTCGGCCAGCTGGAAAAAACTGTGCCGGCGGACAGGACATATGTGCTTTATGCCGGACGCGAGGTTGCCGGCTGGGCGCAAATACTGAAACACGAGACCGGCCAGTATGAACTGGCTTACGTGCAAATCGTCCCGCGGTACCGCGGAAAAGGCTACGGCCGCGAGCTGGTGTGTTTTGCGCTGTATGAACATCCGGCGCGGCAGATTTATTGTCTGACGATTATTCCGGAATTTTTTAGAAAACTAGGTTTGTTTACGCGCGCAGACTATCCGTCTTTTGTTGACCACAGCGATCCAGAATGCCGGCTGTGCGAGCCGGCCAAATGCGCGGCGCTGCTTTTTGCCAAGCCGGCGGATCTGGTGCGTTACGGCTCTGAGCAGAAACTGCTGCAAAAATATGAGCAGGAGATCATCAGCGGGCGTAATTTTATGGGCAGCGAGTTTTCCGCTGCCAATGAAAAGACCTGGACTTACGCGGAAAATATTTATTTTTTGGAGATAGATGATTATCTGTTTTTGACGGCCTATCCTTTTGCGGCGGAACCTTTCGGTATAATCTGTCCGTACCGCAGTATTCCAGATACAGCTCTGGATAAATATTTTGCCCGCCTGCGGGAGCTGGGTATACGCCGACTGGCTTATGTGAACGCCGCGGCCTGCCGCCTGCTGCATAAATATTCGGGAGCCGGTGGATTAAAATTTCAAGAAGACCGCGCTAATTTTGACTATTTGTATAAGACCGGCGACTTTGCCGCTTACGCCGGCGCGCGGTACGCGGACAAACGCAACCGCCTAAAAAAATTTCTGCGCAATAATTCCGGCGGCGAGATAATTCAGTACCGCCCGGAATTAAAAGAAAAATTTTTTAATTTTGCCCAAACTAGATTTACCACGATGGGCGTTGATGTTATTTCCGAGGAAGTTTTGCGGTTGGGCTTAGAGCAAAATCTTTATCAGGGGTTTATGGTCAAGGCGGGGCGAGTGGAGATCGGCATCCTGCTTTACAGCGAGCTTAATCCGCGCACGATAATTGTGCATTTTGAATTGATGGACGCGGCTTACGACGGCGCGGCGCAGTTTATGAATAATTATCTGGGCAAACTTCTGGCTGGAAAATATACATTCATTAACAGAGAGCAGGATCTGGGTCTGGCCGGCCTGCGGCGTTCCAAGCAATCGTACAACCCCTATCGTTTGATCAAAAAATATTCTGTGGATTTTTGATGTATATCAGGAATTATTTTTTTTTGCTATTATTTAGTATCGGGCTATAGCGCAGTTGGCTAGCGTACTATCATGGGGTGCTAGGGGTCGTGGGTTCGAGTCCCACTAGCCCGACCAGTCAAACTTTCGCACCTGCATGGGGTGCAATAGTTTATAAAATCTGGCGGCCTGCCACCCTCGCGAACACGATCCGAATACAATACTTGATAACCCCATCAGATCGTTACGATCCATACCTAACATAAACTGCTTTTGTTTGTCAAGCGCTGCGCGTTTTTCTCGCGCAGCACTTTTAGTTTTTATGCCGCAGCTGCCACCGAAATATTGCTCGTTACATCCAGCATATTGATAATTTTTTGAGCCTCGCGTTTTAGTGAAGCCACGGTCGCGTCCCTGTAATATTGTGTCATAGCTACGGTGCGGTGTCCCATCAAGACGCGCACGGCTTTATCCGGCAAAGTTTCCAACATTCTTGTATTGAATGTGTGCCGCAGCCAGTACGGTGTAACATCCGTCCGGTTTATCCCTGCGCCGCGCAGCCCTTCTTTGAAATGAAAACTTAATATTGAATCCGAAACCGGCTTGCCCGTTTCGTGGGCAAAAATAAAATCTTCCGGCAAGGCCGCAGGTTTAGAATTTTTTAATCTATCTATTTCCTGCGCCGTAAATTCCGAAACAATAGCGGGTTTACATATACCTGTTTTTGTGGATTTTATTTTTACGCGCGTGTTTGCTTCGATGGCCTTTGTGATAGGGAAAAATCTTAAATCCCTGTCCCAGTCTTTCCACTGGAGCGCCCTTAATTCCCCCGGCCTTAGTCCGGTATCTTTCAACACAAGAAACGCGGTTAAATATAATTGGCTTTTCCAGAGGCTCATTAGCTGATCGTGATTTTCCGGGAATATTTTTTCTATTTCCTCCGCAGACAAAGCCCCGCGTTTTTTTGTCGGAACGCCAGAAAAGTGTAAAACATTTTTTACCGGATTATATTTTAC
>JAITIS010000037.1 GCA_031279305.1 Candidatus Margulisiibacteriota bacterium
ACAATCCCGCCGGCTACGGCCTGCAGAAAACCGCGCGCCTAAACACGCTGTTTACTAAAAACCGCAATATTGAGGATGTGTATTATCTAGGCTATGGCGCTGGCCTGTGGGGTGGTTACGCCGCGTTCAATGTGTACTCCAGCAGTATTGCGGACATTCCGGTAACAGAGCTGGATGACCAGAATCGTCCGCTGGCTACCGGTGAAAGTTTTTCCGCCGCCGACCGGGCTTTTGTCTTTTCCTATGGCCGCTCATTGGGCGGCCTAGGAGCCACCGAGCTGGGAGCGGCGGAGCTGGCTTGGGGCTTTAGTCTCAAGTATATACAGCAAAGCCTGTATGAGAGCCGGGCTTCCGGCGCCGGGCTGGATGCCGGCCTGCTGTATCAGACTGGAGCTTTGCGCGCCGGCTGGAGCATTCTTAATCTGGTCGAACCGCAAATGGTCTGGGACACCGGCAATACGGACACGGTGGAATTCCGCCAGCGTTTTGGCCTGGCTTATGCTTTGTTTGACAGCCTCTTAATTTCCGGCGAGCTGGTGGTGCAGAAAAATGACACGCTGACCGGCCTCGGATTGGAATATTCCCCGCTGGCGTTATTTGCTCTGCGCGCCGGCACTTTTACCGATCACTATGTTTTCGGTCTGGGTTTTAATTATGCCGGTCTAGCTCTGGATTACGCTTATGTGATCCCGTTAGATTATCTGGTCGAGCCCACCCAGAAAATTTCGTTAGGTTACGTTTTTTGATGCTGCAATTAACCGGCCTGCGGACAGATGTTCAGAAAAAAGGCCTGTATATCGGCCAGCGGCAGTTGTTTTTGGATTTTGCTTTGTCCAATATCGGCGCTCAGGAACTCTCTCGGCCTCCCAAAGAATATCTGCCGGATGAGCTGTTTTTGGCCGTGAAAGAAGAGCTTAAATATAAGCCGGAAATACTGGCCCTGGGCGGCGGCGAGCCGTTGCTACAATCCGCGGAACTTTTGCCCCTCCTAGAGGAAATGCCGCTGCCTCTCTATCTGGAAACCAACGCCACAATGCCGGACCGGCTGGCCGAGATCAAGACGTATATTTCTTTGTACGCACTGGAATATGTGCCCGATTACCGTCAGGAATTTTTCGACAGCCTCCTGTTGGTTAAAGATGAGGATGTGTATATCAGGCTGCCTGTCAACAAAGATACTGCGCCGCAGGAGGTGGAGCGGCTGGCCAAGCTGCTCGGCGCCGTGCGGCCGGATCTGCCTCTGGTTTTGGAGCCGGTGTTCGGCGTAAAAAATTATCTTTCTTTGCAGGCTTTAGCCCTGCGCCATCTGCGGCGCGTGCTGGTCATTCCGTTTATGCATATCTAGAAAACTGTTATAATCTTAAACCAGATGGTTAAAGAGCTGGCAGATATTTTAGCGCCCGGACGCCGCGTTCATTTTGTTGGCATCGGCGGCTGCGGTATGTCCGCGATAGCGCAGGTGCTGTTGTCGCTGGGTTACAAAGTTTCCGGTTCGGATATTAAAGAATCCGCGCACACTATCCGGCTCAAAGAGCTGGGCGCGGCCGTATATATCGGCCACGCCGCGGCCAATATCCGCGGCGCGCAGGCGATCGTATATACTTCCGCGGTGGACGACGCCAATCCCGAAATGCGGGAAGCGGCCAGCCTGCGCCTGCCGGTGCTGGCGCGCGCCAGAGTGCTGGGTTATTTGATGTCGCTGTATCCTAAGAGCGTGGCGGTGGCCGGCACGCACGGCAAGACCACCACCTCCTCTATGCTGGCGGTGGTGCTGGCGCAGCTGGGGTGCGATCCCACGTTTATGATCGGCGGGGAAGTAATCGATCTTAACAGCAACGGCGTCTGCGGCCGTTCGGAATATTTTGTGGCGGAGGCCGACGAGTCCGACAGCTCCATTCAATTTTTAGATCCCGGCATATTTATCTTGAACAATATTGAAAAAGATCATCTCGATCATTTTGCCGGACTGGATGACATAGTCGGGCTGTTCGAGCGCTGTGTGGACACGCTGATCAGGCGGCCGGAGCATTTGCTGATTTTTAATCCAGAGCAGTGGGGCAATAAACTTCTGGCCAAGCGGCTGGCTGCCAAACCGGGGCTTAATCTGCGGACTTTTGGCCTGTCTGCCGGCGTGAATTATCAGGCGGCGAATATTCGCTGCAAAGAACAAGGGTCTATTTTTACAGTGCTCAAAGACGGCGCGCTGATCGGCGAGCTGGAGCTGTCCGTGCCGGGCGAGCACAATGTGCTCAACGCGCTGGCGGTGTTGACCGCGGCGATGCATTTTGGTTTGGAGTTCAATCAGGTCAAAACAGCGATTGTTACTTTTACCGGCGCCAAACGGAGATTTACTTTTATCGGCCAGAGCCAGCGTATAAAAGTTTATGACGATTACGCCCACCACCCGACGGAGATCCGCGCGACGTTGTCCGCGGCCCGCAATGTTTTTCCGAACAGCCGGATTTTCTGCGTATTTCAGCCGCACCGTTACTCGCGGACTATGCATTTTTTATCGGAATTTGCGGAAAGCCTGTCTCTGGCGGACAAGGTTTTTGTCGCCGGTATTTACGCTGCCGGTGAAAAGCCTATCCCCGGCGTGGATGCGCGGGAAATAGTGCATAAAATGAACTCGCCGCAAAAGGCTGTCTATGTGGAGAAAAAAGAAGAGGCAGTCAATCTAGCGCTGCAGGAATTAAAAGCCGGGGATGTGTTTTTCACGCTGGGCGCCGGCGACATACACGTGCTGGGCAAAGAAATATTGAACCGTCTGCGCGCCGCCAAACTCAAGAATGCAAAAACAACAATCCGTATCGCTTAAGAAATTTTCTGCGCTGGGCATCGGCGGCGCCGCCGGGATAGTCTATTTCCCGGAAAGCGCCGCCGAACTAGCCGGTCTGCTGGCGGATAATCCGCGCCGGCCTGTGATCGGCGGCGGCACCAATATTTTTTTCGGCGATCTGCCGGAGCTGATCTGCACCAGACATTTGAATAAAATCACCGAAACGGCCGCGGGCGTGGAGGCGGAATGCGGGGCCTTGTTAGAAAAACTTTTTGATTTTGCGGCTGGCGTGCCGGCGACTGCCGGCGGCGGCGTGGCGATGAATTTCGGGGCATTTGGCTATGAATTAAAAGATTTTTTGGTTTCCGCGCAAATCTGGAATTGCGGAAAAATAAATATCCTGCCGTTAGAGGAATTGCGGCTGGGCTATAGAACCTCCGGGTTTTCCGGCACTGTGCTTCGGGTTTTGTTCAAGCAAAAGCAATTGGCGGACAAAGCCGGATGTCTCAGGCAAAGACAGGAAAAGATGCCTTTGGGCAAACCGAATATCGGCTCAATATTCTTAAATCCGCCCGGTCAATCCGCCGGAGCGCTGATTGAAAAAGCCGGCTTGAAAGGCTATAGATTGAAGGGCTTGCAGGTATCAGAGAAGCACGCCAATGTTATTGTCAATAACGGCACGGCCAGCGCGGTGGACTTGCGGGAGCTGATAAGTTTTATAAAAAAAACAGTTTGGGAGAGCTCAGGCGTAGAGTTGTCGCTGGAAATAAAATACATCGGACATTAAATAAATGAAAGATAAAATTATCGGCGTGCTGATGGGCGGTGTGAGTTCCGAGCGGGAAATCTCCCTGCGTTCCGGACAAAATGTCGCCGCCGCGCTGAAACAACGAGGCTACCAAATAAGAAATATAGACATTATTTCCCGCGACTGCGCGGCACAGCTGGACGGTATCGAGATTGCCTACAATATCCTGCACGGCGAGTTTGGCGAAGACGGCGGCGTTCAGAAAATTTTGGAGGCCTTGCGGGTACCCTACACCGGTTCGGGCATAAGCTCCTCGCAGAATTGTATGCATAAGGTCAAAACCAAGAGAATTTTAGAAAAAAACGCCCTGCCTACGCCGCGCTATCAAATGATCAACAGCCCGGCGGATATTGATTTTCCGGCGCCTTGCGTGGTAAAGCCGGCGGCGGAAGGCTCCAGCCTCGGCGTGTCGATAGTGAAAAAACAGAGCGGGTTAGGGCAGGTTGTCTCGGATACGCTGGCTAAGTATACAGAAGTGTTTGTAGAAGATTTTATTCCCGGCATAGAAATCACTGTCGGCGTTCTGCCTTTGCGTGGCCGGCTGGCGGCTCTGCCCGTGCTGGAACTGCATCCCTTGGCGGAATTCTATGATTTTGCGGCTAAATACACGCCCGGCGGCACAGAATTGATCTGTCCGGCGCGCCTACCGCCGGAGGTCACCGCGCGCGTGCAGGATCTGGCCAAACGCGCCTATCTTGCGCTTGGCTGCGCCGGCGCGGCGCGCGTGGATTTTGTGGTGAATAACCGGGAGCCGTGGATACTGGAGATCAACACCAATCCCGGTATGACCGAACAATCCGACTTGCCGGCGGAAGCGAGAGCGTTCGGACTGTCTTTTCCCGATCTGGTGGAGACGATTCTGCTGACCGCCGCCATAGAAAAATACTAGGAGGAAATTATGCTGCAAATACCCATAGTATATGTGACAGATAATAACTATGTTTTACCGACAGCCGTGTCGATTACATCTTTATTAGCTAATAAAACGCAGGATACTTTTTATCAAATTAATATACTTGGGCTACAATTGGCAGATGAACATAAGGTAAAATTAGAAAACCTTTCTTCCGGGCAGGCGCAAATTAAAGTAATTGTGATTCCTGAAAATAAATATGCTGATTGTAATAAAGATACTGCCACCGTTTATGTTAGCGGAGCCACCTATGCGAAGTTTGACATAATAAACTTATTGCCGGACTATGATAAAGTTATTTATATAGATGGAGATACTTTGGTACTCAAAGACTTACGAGACTTATTCATCACCGATTTAATGGATAATTACGCGGGAGTAGTCCGGGGAATTTATGCCGGACAAAAATATAATAGATATTTTGATGCGGGAGTTATGCTGCTTAATTTGCGTAAAATCCGGGAGGATAATATTTACGCCAGAGCTATGCGTTTAATCAATCTGGGTGTGCAGTTCAAATATATGGATCAAGATATTTTTAATATCGTTTTTGAGGATAAAATTCTGTTTCTGCCGTTTATATATAACTATATGCCGACAACGCTATCCGTCCAAAAGCTGGCGAATATTTATGGTCTGGATGTGACTGCGGTTATGGCTATGCTAAAACATCCTGTGATTATTCATTTGGCCGGTTTGAAAAAACCCTGGACTTATGATGAAGCTCCTTTTGCTGATTTATGGCAGGAGTATTTTAATAAGTCCGCATACAAAACAGAAAAATTGTATAAAGCTAATATTTCTGGCCGGCTTGCCGCTGACGATCCCTCTTTTGCCCAGCGCGAGGCCTTGCTTGATAGCTTGAGCGCTTATTCAAAGATAAAACTTTCGCAAATTAAACAATAAATAAACCATCACTAAAAGTTAGTAAGAATATTTATAGTGCAATCATTGTACATTGGAATTTTTTGTGTGTAGATATCGGACATTACTTCTTCTTCCACTACTTCATTATTTAATACCACTCTGCAAAAAGATGTTCTGCTATGCTTTGTGTTATTATATTCGAAATCAACAAATGTGCCACGGGGAATATGATATACATATTCTATAAGATTAGCCGTACATTCTGAATGTTCATTGTCATCAATACCTGGTCTATCCAAATAGTCTAATTGTCCATTGCTAGGCCATTCATTAAAAAAGAACTTATAAGTATTACTATTTAGTGTATCGAACATTTTGTTATATCATTCATCAATATGCGGCTGGTTGTTCGGTGTTATTATGGATTGAGTTATTGATACTGGCTCAAATCCATTAACCGATACAATTCCGGACACATCAGGCACACTAGTATTACTATGTCCCCCAGCACTATAGCCAGTATGGCCGTCATAGTAGCGTAATTCTGAAATATATAAAGTGACTAACTCATCTTGTTCTTCTTCCTCTTGTAAATATACGATTTTCTCTGATGCATCTGGATTTATTATTTTGGTGGTTCCG
>JAITIS010000093.1 GCA_031279305.1 Candidatus Margulisiibacteriota bacterium
TCATACCCCGGCCGTAGTCAACGCCATTTTGCAGAGGCACATAAACAACGTCTCTGCCGGTCAGAATCCTTACGCCTTGCTCCGGGCGAAAATGGCCAAAAGGACGTAAATTTACGGCGACTTTTTGTCCTGATTTCACGTAAATTTTAGCTTTTAGCGCAAAAAGCAAATCAACGCCGGTCTGAAAATGTTTACAGCCGATTTTACGCAATAATTCCGCCGACCTTTTATCCCGTACGGAAATAAAATCGGCGCATCTAAGCAAGACGCGCAAAATATACCGGTCAAACAAACAAGCAACCGGTCCGATGCCCTGCGCAGCCAGAAATAATTTTTTACCCAGTAATTTGGCCACAAAACCCCAGAATGCGTAATACAGCAGAGAAAATCCTCTGCCGCTTACATCCTGAAAAACAGATCCGCCGGCAAACAGCAGGCAGTCGTTTTTTCTGATTTGACGCCAAAAACTTGAACGTTTTTTAATAATATTTATCTGGAAACCGCGCTCTGTCAGGAATTTGGCCATTGTTCTGGCCAACAATTCGTCGCCAAGATTTCCAAAACCATAATAGCCGGCCAAAAGTATTTTACGCACAAAATTAAAGCAGATACTTCCAAGCTTTTTCCGCGGTTTTGTAAAGAAAATTGAACAGGCAGCCCAGAGCTAGGCCGAGAATCAGGCCATTGAACGAACGCAATAAAGATACCCAGAGCGGCGCGTGCAGGTGGCAAAAAGTGTTGAGCAGGGAAACCGGCGCGACAGCGGCTACAGCAAAAAACAGCCATTTATAACGGTAATCTATTGTCCGGCCTAGATGCTGGCAGATCAGCACCAGCAGCGGATAGCCGAGTAAAAATTCTTTGGTGCGCGGTCTTATCAGCAGGATATAGCCCAGAAAATTACGCAGCGCGGTCTCGCCGCTTAAAAGCGGCATTTGATAATTGCCGCTGCGCAGAAAATACACGGCAAAAAAAGCCAGTCCCGCCAGAGCGGTCAGTACATAGCCAACCGTGATTTTGCTCTGTAAAAAGCGCTTGAGTATAAAACGCAGAGAAGTTATGCGGTAAGGATACATAAAATAATAAAATGCCACCAAAAGCAAAGGCAAGGCAAAAGCCAGTTTTACCCCGCGGAATTGGTAGACTTTGAGCAAATGATAGCCGTCCGAAAGCAGGCCAATGATGAGCAGCGCGCCCAACAGCGTAACGCCGACCACACGCAGAATCAGCCAGAATGTTTTGCGGAAATTTAGCGCCTCCCAGTTGTCCTCGCAGGGCAGCTGGGTCAAAATCGCCAGCGCTGGAAAAACGATTGCGATGGCCAACGCCAGCAGAGAACGCCATTCGTTAAATAAATTAAATTTTAGAGTGAGCATATCCAATAAAATCAATCCGGCCAGCCCTGCGGTAAAAAGATAATCGGGCGCGCGCGGAAAAAATATTTTCAGGAAAAAGAAAAAAACCGGAGCCAAGCCTAGCGAAATAACAAAGCCGATCACGATAGAAAGCTCTTCGGAGAAGCCCAGCGTCACCTGATCGATCGGCATAATGGTAAAACCGCGCCGTTCCAGCATACCGCGCAGCGAGGCGATAAAATCTTCATTGTAAGCCAGCAGGTCGCGGGAAAGATTTTCATTGACGAAAGCGTGCAGATACAAAATGCGCATCCCTCTGTCCAGCGCCGCCAGCACATAACGGTTTAGCGCACGGTCTTTGTTCATCGTCTGCAGCTGTTTGGCTGGAATAGAATGCACCCCGATATTGTAGCCCGGCAGATTTTCGGCCAGATTGAGCGCGCCGCTTTGCTTGACAAACTCGATCATTCCGAAATTGATGCCGTTTTTAGCCATTTTTTCGGCGACCAGCGGCAGATTATTGCCGTAACCCAGCGCTTCGCCGCCGCTGAAAATAAAAGTGTTAACCGTGGTCAGCGCTGAAACCGTGTCTATTTTTAAGGCCAGCGAGATATCGTCGATACGGCGGCTGTTTGCCAGTTTGGGAATAATTTGAAATTTATACAATGCCAGATTTTTAACAATATTTTCGTCCACGCCAAGTCCGATATCCCCTAAATTATCGATCTGGCCGCGCACTTCGAGAACATTGCGCCCGGCGGCCAACGCGCGTTCCGGGCCGAGATCATTGACCAGCGCATTTTGCACCCGCTGAAAAGTACTGGTTTGGTCTACCATTATGTAATTATTCTCCGGCACGATATTGGCGGAGCGGATGAGGTTGAGCAAAAGCTGGCTTTGAATCTGGCCGAAACGCGACATACTAAGCAGCTGTTCGCCGGTGATCCAAGCGGCGGCGCCGCGCCTGACTAGATTGGTCAGCGTATCTTCCGGCACTGCGATCGAAGTGATACCGGAGCGTTGCAGCATACGCAGCACTTGATCCTGCGTGTGACCGGTGTAAGCCTGCAAAAGCAGCACGTCTTCATAATCATAAGCCAGTTCTACTTTCATATTGGACTGCTCGGTCAGCAGTCTGTAGCCAAAAATCAAGAGGGAAACCGCGGCCGCCAGCAAAAAAAGACACAGCTTAAATCTATCCCGGCGTGCTATTCCAAACATTACTGCTCCTTCAGGTATTCCGCAATAAAAAGCATTATATCGCCATCCATAACTTTTTGTACATTGGCGGT
>JAITIS010000116.1 GCA_031279305.1 Candidatus Margulisiibacteriota bacterium
GTAATTTTATTGCTGCCGCTGTCCAGAACATACAACCATTTATGATCCGGCGAGAGCGCCAGATCGCGGGGATAACGCCAGCCGCCAAGACTGCCGGCCGGCTGGAAGCCATTTTTATAAACAAATTTCCAGAGCCGCTGGGCTCCCGTGTCTAACACATACAAATTACCGTCCCTGTCCCGTACCGCGGCCTGCGGTTGGTCAAAATTATTCCGCACCGTAATCTCCGTGTCGTCCCGGTAAATTATCCGCACCAGCTGGCGCAGAGGGTCAGCCAGAATAACCCCGCCGTCCGGCGCGGCGGCAATCTTATAAGGGTTTTCTTCCGCGCCCCACAACCAGCCGCAAAAGGCTAAAACAAACAGCAGTTTTTTCATCCAATGACCTCGATAATTTTCTGCAAAACAGCCGCCAGCTCCTGATTATTGGTGTTGTTCAAGACATACCGCCATTCCTTGACAGCGTCCTGAGCGCGGCCAGAATAAAAATAAACATAAGCCAGTTTGTTGCGCAAAAGAATATTGCCGCGGTCTTTTTCCAGCGCGCGCTGCAGATATTTAGCCGCTTGAGTGTATCTTTCCGTGGATAAATAAATATCCGTCAAACCGATCAGCGCTTCCTGCGCGGCTTCATCCAGCCTCAAAACAGCCGTGTAAAAACTATGGGCGCGCTCGTAATCTTCTTGGGCATAATAAACTTTGGCCTTGCCGAGCAGCGCGGGTATAGAAGGTTTTTTAAGCATCTCCGCGGCGCTGTAATAACGCAGAGCGCCGGGATAATCCAGCCGCTGATAATAAGACTCCGCCAGTTCCAGACTCAACTCGTAATCATTGGCCAACATTTTTTCCTTCAGGAGCAAAACAGTGTGCGCGCTTTCATTTTTGAGGCTCAAATCCTGCGGAGACAATTGCAGCCCTCTGGCATAATAATCCAGCGCCCGGTCATAGTCCGCATACGGCATATAAGTCTGCCCCAGCTCCAGATATATGGAAGCCAGTAAAGTTTTATCCTGCGCGTGCTGCAAAGCCTTTTCCAGATACTGGCGCGCGGACAGATAATCCTGCTTATTTTTATAAGACAGAGCCAGTCCCAGATAGGCTGGAGCGGAATTTGGAGCGGCAGAGAGAGCCTGCCGGTAATAATAAACCGCGCGGTCCGGCAGATTAAGCAAGTCGTAATAATAACCCAGTCCGGCATAAATCCCCGAATTGCGCGGCTCGTGTCTAAGCTGATGCAAAAGCCAAGCGATTTTTAGTTTGACCTCCAGTATTTGATTCTGCCCGTCGATTTTAAGAGCCAGCGCATAATATCTAGCCGCTTCCCGGTAATCCTGCAGCTGCAAAGCCGCCTCGCCGCAAAGCGCGTAGATTGAAAATTTCAGCTGTTCCGCGACTATTTGCTGGTTTGCTGAAAAGACAATATATTCCTGCTCTAGTTTTTGGCCGGCGGCATTCAGCCAACGCATGGCTTCCCGGTGCTGCCCCTGATAATAAGCCCGCAAACCAGCGATATAATCCTCCGCGCCGTAGCTCACCGCCAGATATTTTTTTTCCTGAAACAGCCGCAGGGCAGAACCAAAATCCTGCTGCTGGGCATATAGGGCGGCCAAAAGCAGCCGGAGCTGTATTTCTTCCGGCGCTTTGTCCAGCGCAATGGAAAAATTTTCCACGGCTTTTTGCTGATCGCCTTGTTTGAGGTAGATAACGCCCCACATCAATTCGCGGTACATTGATTTTTGGAAATATTCCTCATCTTTGAGAAAACGGTTGGCGGTTTTCAGCTCGATCACCGCCTGCTCGTACATACCCAGCTCAAAAAAACGCGCGGCGTATTCCAGATGCACAAAAGCGTCCCGGTCGCAGGATACCAGCAGGAAAAGCAGAAAAATAATTAAACAAAAAAGAACCGGGTGTTTTTTAGCTAAAGAACCAAGGGACAAGTCCAAGCCTCCATCCCCCGTCTTTATGCAATAATATTATTTATTTTACCTCTTTTACGCCGCGCAAAACAAGCTTTCACGGTTAAGGTATATATTCCGCCAAAATGGGTATATTTCCAGATATACGGGGGAAGTCGTGCGGCTCAAAAACATCATATTCAGTCTGGTCTGTCTGGGAGCTTTCAGTTTTGGCTCCACAGCCGGCAGTTTTCTGGAAAATGCCATTTCCGCCCGGGCAATGGCGCTGGGCAACGCCGGCGCGGCGCTCGATGACAGCAGCGCGGCATATCTCAACCCCGCCGCGATCAAGCTGAGCAGGGCCGGACAGACCTATCAGGCTATGCAGGGCAAGGTTTTGAATGAAATCAATTATTTTGCGTTTAACTACGGATTGACTAATTCTGCTTTTTTTGATCTGGGGCTGGGGTTTTCTTTTCTCAACAGCGGCGTGGAAGGCATACAAGCCGCGACTTATGACAATAACACCGGCACCGCCGCTTACACCGGCGAGGAATTCGGGTACAGCGGACAGGCTTATATCTTTACGCTCGGCCGCAGCATGTTTCAGGATCTGTATCTGGGAGCCAATCTTAAAGCGGTGCGGGAAAATCTTTACGAGCAGACCAGCAGCGGCGCCGGCCTTGATCTGGGCTTGATCTGGCAAAAAGGCAAATTTACGCTCGGCCTGTCGCTCATCAACCTGATCGCTCCGAATTTAAGCTGGTCTGAAGGCTGGCGGGAAAGCCTGAATCCCAAAGCCCTTTTCAGCCTGGCCTATCAGGTGCTGCGCAACTGGACTGTCTACTCCGACATCACTCAGGACGGCGAACGTCCGGTATATTTCGGGCTGGGCACGGAGATCACTTTGTTTGACACGGTGGCCCTGCGGGCCGGCTGGAACCCCGATCAGCTGTCCGCCGGCACAGGCTTCAATTTCAAAGGGCTAGCCATAGATTACGCTTTTTTGATCAGCAGCGAGGCGGATGTCGGTTCCAGCCAGTATATTTCTATCGCTTATCTGTTAGACACAAACAAAGAATTGGACCGGCTGTCCGCGGAAGAGCGCCGCCGCAAACAAATGCAGGATATGATCGAGGCAGAAAAACAGCGCAAGGAAATACAACCGGTCGAGGATTGGACCACGGCTTTAGAACAACCTGCGCAAATAGATGATATATTTGCCGCGTCGTCCGCCGCACAGCCAGTAATAGAAGATTGGACCAGTTTATTTGATGAACCGACCAGTACAATATTGCCCGTAGAAATAGCGCGGCCAGCAGAGATAATGCTAGAACCAACACCGGACGCGGAAATATTTACGTCAGAATCGCCGGCGGCGGAACCTTTGGAGATCATCTCCGCACCAGCCGCGGCGCTTATCGAACTAGAGCCAACGGCTGCGCCGGTAGAGTTCGCCGAACTGCCGGTGGAAGCTGTATATGATTATCAAATCGCGCTTATGGCCAGCAGATATTTTTATCAAAGCAATAGACTGCAAACCAGTGTTTATCTGGACAATCTGGGCAATCAGCCTCTGACTATTAACGCCACATTCAAGATTGTGGACAGCCGTGGCAAGACTATCTATGAGAATAATAGCATAGAGCAAATAATTCCTGTCGAGGCAACGGAAGTTATTCGCTTGAATTACACCGAACCAATGTCTGATGGTGTATATTCACTGGAATTCAATGCAACTTCAACCAAAGGCACGCTGTACAAGAAAGAAAATTTTATCAAGAACAGCGATCAATAATCCCCCGCTCTAGCAAAACTGCCGGCCAGAATCACCGCGGTGTTCCCGGCAAACTGCAAAAAAGCGTCACCGCCAACTGTGTAATATTTGGGCGCAGAAGTTGTTTTGAGACGTACCGGCGAATCAGCTTTAAGTCTGGCAATTAAAGGCAGATGATCTTTAAGCAATCCTAATTCTCCGGTGACGGACTGCACAAATACCCCGGTTATATTTTCCTCGATTATTTTGTCCGTGGCTGAGGCCAAAATACATTTCATTTTCTACTGCATCTTGGCGGCTTTTTCCCGCACTTCTTCAATAGAGCCGGCCATATAAAAGGCTTGTTCCGGCAGATCATCCGCCGCGCCGCTTAAAATAGTCCGAAAACCTTGAATAGTGTCCACTAGTTTGACATAACGCCCCGGCAGTCCGGTGAATTGCTCGGCCACCGCAAAAGGCTGGGAAAAAAACCGCTGTATTTTACGCGCGCGGTTGACGATCAGCTCATCCTCTTTGGGCAATTCGGACACGCCCAAAATAGCCACAATATCTTTTAATTCATTGTATCTCTGCAAAACCCGCTTCACTTCCTGCGCGGTCTGGTAATGTTCCCTGCCGACTATCGAGACGTCCAAAATACGCGAGCTGGACTGCAGGGGATCGACAGCCGGATAAATGCCCATCGCCGCGATCTGCCTAGACAGCACGGTGGATGCGTCCAAATGACTAAAAGTAATTGCCGCCGCCGGATCGGTAATATCATCCGCCGGCACAAACACCGCTTGAATAGAAGTGATGTAACCGCTGCGGGTCGAAGTGATGCGCTCCTCCAGCCGTCCCATTTCCACGCCCAGCGTCGGCTGATACCCCACAGCGGAAGGCATACGCCCCAGCAGCGTGGACACTTCCGAGCCGGCCTGCACAAAACGAAAAACATTATCCATAAAAAACAAAACATCCTGATGCTCGCGGTCGCGGAAATATTCGGCTTGGGTCAAAGCAGTCAGCGGAGTGATGAGCCGGGCGCCCGGCTGCTCGCCCATCTGGCCAAAAACCAGCGATGTTTTTTGCAAGACACCGGAGCTTTTCATATCCAGCCAGAGATCGTTGCCCTCTCTAGTGCGTTCGCCCACGCCGGCAAACACCGAGATGCCGCCGTGATGAGTGGCCATATTATGAATAAGCTCCATAATGATGACTGTCTTGCCCACGCCGGCGCCGCCGAAAAGCCCGGTCTTGCCGCCTTTGACATAGGGCGACATCAGATCGATCACTTTGATGCCGGTCTCGTAAACATTGTCCTGCGGATCAATATCCTGAAACAGCGGCGGGTTGCCGCGGATAGAATGTCTTTCTGTCTCTGGCGGTATCGGCGGGCCGTTGTCGATAGTCTCGCCCATCGGATTAAACACCCGGCCTAAAACTGTCTTGCCGACCGGCGTCATAATAGGATGTCCGGTGTCCACCGCTTCAGCGCCTCTGGGCAGGCCTTCTGTCGGTAAAAGCGAAACACAACGCACAATGCCGCCTTCGGTTTGCATCGCCACTTCGGCGATCACCCGCTGCTTAACACCGTTATAATTATGCCTGATTTCTATGGCATTGCGGATCTCCGGTATTTCGTCCTGCTCAAAATGAATATCAATGATCGGCCCGATGATCTGAATAACTTTGCCCCTGCCGCCTGCCGCCATACTAAACTCCCCGTTCTTTTTTTTCTGCCGAGACTTTTAAGACATCAAAAGCACTGATGACTTCCGACAATTCCTGAGTGATGCGGGTCTGGCGGGTTTTATTATACTCCAGCAGCAAACCGCCTAAAATCAGCTCGGCGTTGTCATTGGCATTTTTCATACTCAAAAGCCGGAAATAATATTCACCGGCGGCGGATTCCCAGTAGGCTTTAGCCAGACAGGCCGTCAGGTAGCCTTTGAGCGCTTCAGGATAAAGAGCATCCACATCCGGCTCCAGCAATATCTCTTTTTCTACAGCCGGCGGATCCGGCGGATAAATTTTCTGCGCCAAGGGAGTCTGTTCCAGCACGGATACCAGTCGATTATAAATAAAACAAACTTCTATCTTTTCTCCGGCTAAAATTTTAGCCCCGATTTCAGCGACCAGCCCCGCGGTTTCCTCCCGATAAGTATTCTCTCTGGCCGCGATATGCTGAAATTCCCGCGCCAGCACGTGTTTCCATTTAGCCTGAAACCGGCCAAGCAGATAAAGTTTCGGCGGGATTTTTTCCGTCGCGAGCGCGGCGCGCAGACAGTTCAGGAGCTTTTCATTAAAACCACCGCAAAACCCCTTCTGCGAAAAAAAGGCTAGACAATATTTTTGCGATGTCTCCTGCGAAGCTCCCGGTTTAATAACATATTTAAGCGCCAGCGCCCCGAAAAGTCCGGCGTACAACTCTTGATAATCTTTCGCGCTGGCCGCATTTTGACGCATCTTATGAATTTTCGTGCGGGTGACCATTTCCATAGCTTTGGTCACTTTATGCAGATTGGTGATCGTCCGAACCCGGTCTTTAATGGCTGACAATTGCGACATCTAAAAATTCCTTTTTAAAATTTTCAATTATATTTTTCAAAGTCTCCGCCAGTTCCGCCGGCAGCTCTTGAGTTTTGCGAATGTCTCGCAGGACGTCCCTGTATTTAGCACGGATATGTTTAAGCAAAGCCGCCTCAAAAGGCAGGATCCGCTCCACCGGCAGATCGTCTAACAGCTCGCGCACGCCGGCAAAAATACTGACTACTTGCTCTTCGATCGGCATTGGATTGTTCTTGTCCTGCTTAAGCAGCTCGACCATTACCGCGCCTTTACGCAGCTGGCGCAGAGTTTCCTTATCCAGCTCCGAAGAAAACATCGAAAAGGCTTCTTTTTCCCGGTACTGCGCCAGATCGATGCGCAGTGTGCCGGAAATACTGCGGATAGCTTTGATCTGCGCGCTGCCGCCCACCCGCGACACGGAGATGCCGGCGTTGACCGCGGGACGCAGGCCGCTGTTGAATAGATCCGCCTCTAAAAATATTTGGCCATCGGTGATCGAGATAACATTAGTCGGGATATAGGCGGAGATGTCATTGCCCTGCGTCTCGATAATCGGCAGAGCCGTCATCGAACCTCCACCCAGCGCTTGAGAGAGTTTGGCGGCACGCTCCAGCAGACGGGAATGCAGATAAAAAATATCGCCAGGGTAGGCTTCGCGGCCGGGCGGACGGCGCATTAAAAGCGAAATATGCCGGTAAGCCGCGGCGTGCTTGCTCAAATCATCATAAATAATCAGCGTATCTTTTTTATGCTCATACATAAAATATTCCGCAATGGCACAGCCCACAAAAGGCGCCAAATACTGCTCGATAGCCGGCGCGCTGGCCGGCGCTTCGACAATAATTGTATTTTTCAGCGCATCCTGCTTCTCCAGCTGATGGCGGAGTTTGACAACTGTGGATTCTTTTTGGCCTACCGCCACATAAACGGAGATTACCCCGGTGTCTTTCTGGCTGATAATGGTATCCACAGCTAGCGTGGTTTTGCCGGTCTGGCGGTCACCGATGATCAGCTCCCGCTGGCCGCGGCCGATCGGCACCAGCGCGTCCACCACTTTGTAGCCGGTCTGCAAAGGCACGCGCACCGGCTCTCGGTCTATCACGCCGGGGGCTGGACGCTCCAGCGGAGCGACTGACTCAGCGGCCAGAGGCCCTAGGCCATCCAGCGGATCGCCCATAGGATTAAGCACGCGACCCAGCATCGAGCGACCGACCGAGATGCCGATAACGTGTCCGGTGCGCTTGACCCACGCGCCTTCTTTTACTTTGGTGTGGTTCTCCAGTATCGCGCAGATGATCTCTTCTTTTTCCAGATTGAATATCGTGCCGTAAATCTTGCCGGGAAACTCCAGCAACTCGCCGTTGAGCGCGGAGCTAAGCCCCCTGATCCGCGCGATGCCGTCCGCCGATTCAATCACCGCGCCCACTTCGTCTACTCCGGAGATCAAATTCAGACCGCCTATTTTTTGCTGTATGCCGCGCAATATTGCATCGGTCAAGGGCATAATATACTCTCCTCTTTAAGGCGCCAAAACTGTTTTTAGCTTATCCAGCCCGGCCTGCAGGCTAAAATCCAGCATTTTCCCGCCGGACTTGATGATTAGACCGCCTAAAATACGCTTCGAAACATTGTTATGCAGATAAACCTTAGATTTTAAGAGGCGCTCCATTTCTGAGCGGAGCGTCTCCTGCTGCGCCGCGGAAAGCTCGACCGCGGAAAGCGCCTCCACAAAGCTGGCGTTTCTTTCCTGCCCGATCAAGCGGACAAATTTAGCGCTGATCTGCTCGTAAAAATGCAGATCATTATTTTCAATCAACTGCAAAATAAAACGCTGAAAACCGGCGCTTAAAACTGTCTCAAAAGTTTTACGGAAATAATCCCGCTTGCTGTCCGGCGCAATGTGCTCGTCAAATAAAATCTCTTTGATTCCGTAGTTTTCATCGCAGGCCAGATTAAAACGAAATACATCACCGATAAAAAGATCCAGCTCGCCGGCGGTTTCCAGAGCCAGAATCAGCTCCTGCAAATTATAACTGTAATTTAACATTAAAATTCCTTGATCTTTTTCAGCTCCGCCAGACGCTCGTTCAAAATTTTCTGCTGGAGCTCCGGCGGCAGGTCACAGCGGATAATTTTTTCACAGGCCGCGCTCAAAATACCGCCGATTTGGGCTTCAAAATTTTTATAAAAATCCGCCTCGATTTTGCGCAGGTCATCTTCTTTGCTTAGACGCAGGCGCTGAAATTCCGCCAGATATTCCGCGGTCTGCTCGGCGGCGGAACGCCTGGCTTTTTCCTGCGCCTCGGAAAGTATCCGGCGTTCTTCGAGCCGGATATTTTGCAGTCGCGCCTCCGCTTGTTTAGCCAACTCGTCCGCTGTCCGGCGCTTCGTCTCCGCTTCGTTCAAGTCCCGCGCAATCTTATCCGCGCGTTCGGACATCAGTTTGTTTAAGACGGGATAAACTTTTCCGCTGATAACATAGTAAACCACGCCGAAAGAGATCAGCGTCCAGAAAACAACAGCCGGATTAAAACTCAGGTCAAAAGCGGGCGTCACGGATATTCTCCCTATCTTTTGGTGGCCAGAATAATGCTGATGACCAGTCCGTACAGGGCCACTGCCTCGATAAAGGCAATGCCGATAAAAATCAAGGGACGAATTTTATCCATAATCTCCGGCTGACGCGCCACGCTGTCAAAAACTTTGCTCATCATCAAGCCAATGCTGAAAGCTCCGCTCAAAGCCGCCAGCCCCATACAAATCGCCGCTCCTATATAAGCCGCACCCAAATTGTCCATTTTGCCGCCTCCTTAATAATATTTTACTCGCCGCCTATTGATTCGCCGATCAATAAAGCGCTCAGGAAAGTGAACACATAGGCCTGAATAAAACACACAAAAAGCTCAAAAAATAAGATCAAAACCGCGCCGCCATAAGACAGCGCCCAGACTGCCGCGTTGTTGAACAAAGCGGTGAAACCAAGAATGCTCAAAAGCAGCACGTGGCCGCCGGACATATTGGCAAACAACCGCACCGCCAGCGAAAAAGGCTTGAATAGCTGGCTGATCACTTCGATAGGAAAAAGCAAAAGCGACACAGGGCCTTTGACTCCGGACGGCACAATGCTCCTGAAAAAACCCCAAAAACCGTGCTGCTTAAACCGCGCTAGAAGTCCGATCAGAAAAATCAAAACCGCTAAAGCGGCGGCGCCGTTGATATTGGCCGCGGCGGTGGATAAATCCGCTCTGGGGCCTAACAGAGCCAGCAAACCCAGAGGCAGTCCGCTAAAAAGTATAAATAAAAAAGCGGACAGAAATAACGGCGCCCAAACCCGCGCTTCCAGCCCGGCCGGACGGAGTATCTGATTTTCCATAAATTCAACTAAGCACTCCAGCAGATTTTGCGCAATCCGGCGCGGGACAAACTCCAGCCGCCGCGCGCTTAACAGCAAAAAAACAATCAATAAAAAAGCGGCTAAAAAACTAAAAAAAATCGTGGAAGTAATAGACAAATCCAGTCCACCCAGACGCCAGGATAATAGAGTTTTTGCTTCAGGCATTTAACCACCATAAATAAGTCCGGCCCAGACTACCCTGCTTAACGTCCGTCTTATTTCTTTTCCGCATTTTTAATTATCTTGTAAAGGCTGTAACCTTCCATAAAAAAGCCCGCCAGCAACAGAAAGGAGAGACAATTGGCTCCAGTCTGAAACCGGCTGTCCAGCCAGACACCGGCCAGCGCCGCCAGACCAATCACTGCCGCAGACTCAAACACCCAGTTTAAGAACTGCCTGTCGGACCTGTCCATTCGAACAATACTAACTCCAAGCCCCGTAAATGTAAATCGCGCAAAACCCTAAGCAGGGGAAATTGCCTGCAACAGATCATACAGCCAGCGCGGCAAGTTTTTTCCCGCGGCGAATGGCAGAGGATCTAAGTTTTCGCTGTCGAGCTTCAGCGCGGCATTATAACCGCGCACTTCTCCTCTGAGCATTTTTATTATATTCAGCAAATTTTTCAATTCTTGATATGAGATCCGCAGATGCCCGGCTCTAGCATACAGGCGCAGCGCATAATGCAGCGTTATGACCGCCGGATAGCGGTTGAATAATTCTTTGTAGGATAAATTGACTTCTGCATATTCGCCTAACCGTCTGGTGGTGTTCGCCAGATGATACAATTCTTTAGCGGCGGCCAAACTGATTAAAACTAAAGCCACCTGCCAAGCCGAGTCATTAGGCAAATATTCCGGGTTAACAAAGCCGATACGCTGGCGCTTAAATTGGGCAACATTGTCGAAATACTGTCCAGCAACAACGCCGGAAGAATAAAAACCGCTATAAGTATAATACTCAAGATCATCGGGAACACAAAAAATAACTCTATCCAGATTATTCCGGACATAATTAAGCGCGCCGGCGGCTTTGAGCACCCGCCTTATATCCAGAGGCAGCTTGTCGATCGCAAAACTGAATTTTTCTTTTTGACTTACTCCCCGCAAAGAACTCAGGGTTATATCTATATCCTGTATGGTGTCTGTTTGGCTGGCGCTGTAGAGAAACTCTATGCCGTGAAATTTATTGATGGGCGTGAGCTTGAGTTCCTGTAAAGTATTTTGGGGAAAAATAGAAATTAGTTTACGAAAAAATAAACCCATAACTCTCCTTAAATAGTATTTCCAAATCTATCGTATATTAACCAAAATCGTTGCAGAATTTGGGGGGAATTCAGCGTAATTCCGCCCCTAGAACGCGCCGCAATTCTTCAACTATCCGCGCGTGCATAGCGGCAATCTCTTCATCTTTGAGCGTGCGGTCCTGGGCGCGATAGGTTATCGCATAAGCCAGAGAAATCTTGTCCTCCGGGATATTCTGGCCGGTATAATAATCAAATAATTCGATTTTTTCGACATTTTCCACCGCCGCGGAATGGATCACTTTTTCTATTTCCGCCGCCGTGATTTTTTTATCGACCAGCAGGGCCATATCTCTGGCCGCGGCAGGATAAGCGGAAAAATCCCGGAATATTCTGGTGAAGTCGGCCATTTTAGCCAAAAGATCCACATCTATGTCCAGCGCCAAAACCGGAGCGGTAAATTTTAGTTTTTTGGCAATGAGCGGAGAAATTTCTCCGGCGCTTATGGCCGGCAGATCAAAAGATTTGCCGGGATGCAGAAATGGCGACTGCGAACGCTGCAATTTTTTCCGCGGCACACCGCATTCGGCCAGCAGGGATTCCACCAGACCTTTAAGCACAAAAAAATCCGCCCGAATAGCCTGCGCGGCGTTTAACGCGCCGGTTAAGAGCTCTCCGGTCAGCACCGCGGCGGCGCGGAGCGGCTCGCCCTGTCTGGTGTATATTCTGGCGATCTCGTACAGAGCGACATTATCAATCTGCTTATCCTGATTAGACGCCACGGCCAGCAACAGCTGCGGCAGCAGCGACTGGCGCAAAACGCTTTCCTCCGCGGAAAGAGGATTGTTTATTTTGATAGGCTCATTAAACTGGCTGGCTATGCCGAGCTTCTCATATATATCCGGAGCGGTCATCGAATAAGTTTTGGTTTCGGACAGACCGCCGGACCGCCAGACGCTGCGCAAGGCTTCTATGGCCTGCTCCTGTTTGGAATATGCATCCGGCTGAGCAACTATCTGCGGATAGGTGGAGGGTATCGCCGCGTAACCAACCATTCTGGCTATTTCCTCGATCAGGTCTACTTCACGACGCACATCGTGGCGGCGGCCGGAAGGCACAGTCACCACATATTTATTGTTTTTTAAGCGGGGCTGAAACTGCAATTTTTCCAGAATAGCCGCGATTTGTTTTTCTTGCAGCGCGGTGCCGAGCAGTTTATTCACGCGTTCTGGCCGCAGCTCCACCTTCAGCGGAGGCTGGCGTCCGGGATCAAGATCAACTATATTGGAAATCAGCTCCGCCTGCGCCGCCTGCTGGAATAATTCCAACGCGCGGTAAAAACCATCAGCCGTGCCGTCATAGGAGATATGCCGCTCATAACGCACCGAGGAATCCGAACGCACGGCCGCCGCGCGGGAAGTGCGGCGGATAGACAGCGCGTCAAAATAAGCCGCCTCTAACTGCATAATTTGCGTGTCAGCCGAGATACCGGAATCAAGTCCACCCATAATGCCGGCCAGACAGATCGGACGCTCAGCATCCGCGATGACCAGCATATCGCCTGTCAATTTAATGATTTTTTCATCCAGTGTTTGAATAGTCTCCCCGGATTTAGCCCGGCGGACAATGATCCGCCCGCCGCGCAGTTTTTCGTAATCAAAAGCGTGCAGGGGCTGTCCCAGTTCGAACAAAACAAAATTGGTCACATCTACTACATTATTGATGGAGCGCAAACCCGCGGCCTGCATTTTTTTTCGCAGCCACTCCGGCGAAGGGCCGACTTTTACCCGGAGCAGACAGCTCATATAACGACCGCAAAGATCCGGCGCGTCGATTTGCACTTCTGCTTTTTTCTGCTTGGACGCAGGACTCGAAATTTTGATAATTTTCGGCAGTTTCAACTGCGCGCCGGACGCCGCCGCTACTTCAATCGCAAGGCTGCGGTAAGACTGCAAATCGCCGCGGTTGGGCAGCACAGCCAGTTCATACACCGCGTCATTCAAACCGGCGTATTCCGCAAAATCTGCGCCCAGCGGGGCATCCGCTGGCAGTTCAACAATGCCGCTGTGCCCGCCGGGGAGCCCCAGCTCGCGCTCCGAACAGCACATCCCGCAGGAATCCACGCCGCGCAGTTTGGCTTTGCCCAGTCTAAGGCCGCCGGGTAATTCCGCGCCGATCAAAGCCAAGGCGGTTTTCAAACCCGGCTTTACATTGGGCGCGCCGCAGACTATCTGCAGCTCCTCTTGGCCGGTATCGACCCTGAGCACGCGGAGTTTATCGGCCTGCGGATGAGCATTCACTTCTTTTATTTGCGCGACAACCACGCCTTTAACCGCGCCGCCGCTTTGAAAACTCTCCACTTCCAAAATTTTGGCGTTAAAAAGCTCATACAGCTCCTGAGGAGTTTGTTGAATATCAACATAATCTTTCAGCCAATTTAAAGAAACGCGCATTTTACTCCTAAAATTGCCGCAAAAACCGCAGATCTGAGGCATAGAATAAACGAATATCTTTAACCCCGTACTTGAGCATAGCGATGCGTTCAATGCCAAGGCCAAAAGCAAAGCCGGTGTATTTTTCCGGATCGATGCGCACAGCCTCGAAAACAGCCGGGTCTACCGAGCCGCTGCCCAGTATTTCAATCCAGCCGGTGCTTTTGCACAAAGGACAGCCCTCTCCGCCGCAGACAAAACACTCCACATCAACCTCAGCGGACGGCTCTGTAAAAGGAAAAAAAGAATTGCGAAAACGCACCCGGCGTTCGGCGCCGAACATTTTTTTTATAAAAAATTCCAGAGTGCCTTTGAGATCGCCGAAAGTAACATCTTCGCCGACGACCAGACCTTCTACCTGATGGAACACCGGAGAATGCGTCACATCCGCGTCACAGCGGTAGACCCGCCCCGGGACGATCACTTTGACCGGCAAAACGCCTTTTTCCAGCACACGCACCTGCACCGGCGAAGTGTGCGTGCGCAGCAACCTGCCGTCGTCCAAATAAAAAGAGTCCTGCATATCGCGCGCGGGATGATTTTCGGGCATATTCAGCGCCTCAAAATTATGAAAATCATCCTCGATCTCCGGCCCCTCGGCAATAGTATAACCCAACTCACTAAATATCCGGCGCACTTCGTTTTCCACAGTGGTCAGAATATGCGTGCGCCCAGCTGGTATGCGGCGTCCCGGAAGAGTGATATCGATAACGTCCGCGGAAAGTTTTTTCTGCAGCTCGGCGTTTTCCAGCGCGGCCAAACGTTTATCCAGTGCGGCGGTGATGGCTGACTTCACTTCATTACCGATTTTACCAATGAGCGGACGCTCCGTGCTGGACAGGTTTCCCAGACCGCTCAAAGCAGCGGTCAGCTCGCCTTTTTTGCCCAGATATTTTATCCGTAATTCTTCGAGGGATTTAATGCTGTCGGTCTGGCTGATGCTGGCTAAAGCGGTAGTTTGCAGTTCTTTTAACTTGTTTTGCATTTACTCGATTATAGCCGGAGAGTATTAAATTAGTCTATCGCTCCATTTTTATCGGTCAATCCGGCGCAAAATTTACTTCGCGTCCAACCAGGTTTTGCCAATCGCGGTGTTCACTGCCAGCGGCACCTTCAGGTCATAAACTGAGGTCATTATTTTTTTGACCAGACATTCCAAATCATAGGCCTCGGATTCCGGCAGATCAAAGACCAGTTCATCGTGCACCTGTAAAATCATTCTAGCTTTGAATTTTTGCTCTTCCAGCGCCCGGGCCACCCGGATCATCGCCATTTTTATCAAGTCTGCAGAGGTGCCCTGTATCGGCATATTGATCGCCGCGCGCTCGGCCATAGCGGCCAGCTGTTTATTTTTCACGTTTATCTCCCGGAAATAGCGGCGCCGCCCCAGCAATGTCGTGACAAAACCCTGCTTGCGCGCCAGAGCGATGGTCTCGTCTATGTACCGCTTGATGCCCGGATACATAGCAAAATAATTGTCGATAAATTCCTGCGCCGCACTTTGCGGCATACCGACCGACCGCGCCAGACGGCGCGCGGACATACCATAGGCTATGCCAAAATTCACGGCCTTGGCTTGCGAGCGCTGATCGGGCGTGACGGCATCCAGAGCCACGCCAAAAACTCTGGCCGCGGTAAAACTGTGAATATCCAGCCCCTGTTCAAAAGCGTCCCGAAGATTTTGCTCATCCGCGTAATGCGCCAAAATGCGCAGTTCTATCTGCGAATAATCCGCGGAAAGCAGCACATTGCCTTCTTTTTCCGGGACAAAAGCCCTGCGTATTTCTTTGCCTGCGGCGCTGCGAATAGGAATATTTTGCAGATTGGGCTCAGAGCTGGACAATCTGCCCGTAGCTGTAACCGTCTGATTAAAACTGGTGTGCAGTTTGCCGTCCGCAGGATCGATAAGCAGAGGCAGGGTATCCACGTAGGTGGATTTCAGCTTGGCCAGCTGACGGTAGTCCAATAGTTTGCGGGCAATATCGTAATCGCAGGCCAGCTCTTCCAGCACCGCCGCATCGGTGGAGTAGCCGGTTTTGTTTTTTTTAATGACCGGCATCTTAAGTTTCTCAAAGAACACCTCGCTGAGCTGTTTGGGTGAATTGAGATTAAATTCCTGTCCGGCCAAACTATAAATTACTTTTTCCAGACCCGCGATAAAACTTTCCAATTCTTTGGACATTTTAGCCAAAAAACCGACGTCGATCCGCACGCCCTGCCCCTGCATAGCCGTCAGCACCTCAGCCAGCGGCAGTTCAATATTTTCATAAAGCTCCAGCATATTCTGCTCGCGTAGCAACTGTTCATATTGCGGAATAGCGTCAAGGTCGTTCTGGGTAATATCCTCCGGGGCGACAGCCCGTTCGGGATTGAGCAAATATTTCATCAGGCGCGCGGCGAGCGCTTTCTGCGCATCAAGCGGCGCGGAGGCAACGGAGAATAGATCTGTCTGCGCGGCAGGCGCAGCGGCGGACTGGGCATATTTTTTAACCAGTGAAGCCAGCTGCAGCTGCTGGAATAACGGCACCGCTTTAGCCAGATCAATATTTTCTATCCGGCATTTTTTCAGATCGTAATCGCCTGGCACGGCGGTATTGATCGCCGCCAGAGTGTAACTTAGCTCCAGGCTGGCTAAATTCTCTTTTATTTTAGTTTTGATAGCCGCGCGGGGAATATTCTCGATATTAGCTTTGATATTTTCGATGCCGCCAAATTCCTGCAGAAGCGCGATAGCTGTTTTTTCGCCCACACCCGGTATGCCGGGAATATTGTCCGAAGCATCGCCCATCAGCGCTTTGAGATCAACGATTTGCGCCGGTTTGAGGCCGGAGTATTTATCCGCCACCGCGGCGGTATCAAATTCTTTCGCTTCAGACATTCCTTTTTGCGGCATTAAAACACGGGTATGTTCGTCCACCAGCTGCAAAGCATCGCGGTCGCCGGTCACGATAATCGCGTTGTACCCCGCGCCCACCGCTTTGCGGGACAATGTGCCCAGCACATCATCCGCCTCATAACCGGCTGCCTCAAAAATTGGTATGCCGGCCACCCGCAAAATAGATTTTAACAGCGGCACCTGCGAGCGAAACTCCTCCGGCGAAGGCAGGCGCTGGGCTTTGTATTCTCCGTACAGTTCGTGGCGGAAAGTCGGCTGCGGCAGATCAAAAGCCACCGCCAAAGCCGCCGGGGTTTTTTCCTCTATAAGGCCGAACAATATCTTGCTGAAACCGTACACCGCGTTCGTCGGCTGGCCGTCTGTCGTAGACATCGTCGGCGGCAGAGCAAAAAAAGCGCGGTAGGCCAGCGAATGGCCGTCAATTAAGTAAAAGCGTGGCCTGGTCATAAGAGAATTTTAACACACATCCGGGTCTGTCTTTTCGGGTTTCTCAGCGATTTTCAGGAGTCAGCGCCGCGCGCATATGCGGGAACAGCAGCACGTCGCGGATTGATTCCTGCCCGGTTAAAAGCATCGCCAGCCGGTCAATGCCGATACCCAAACCTCCGGTCGGCGGCATACCGTGTTTGAGCGCGGTGATATAGTCTTCATCTTTCATATTAGCTTCCAGATTGCCGGCCGCGCGCCGCCTGACCTGCTCATCAAAACGCTCGTCTTGATCGAGCGGATCGTTCAGTTCGGAATAAGCGTTGGCCAGTTCCATACCGGCGACGATCAGCTCAAAACGCTCGACTAGTCCAAGTTTACTGCGGTGCTTTTTAGCCAGCGGCGAATCTTCTAAAGGAAAATCCACAATGAAAACCGGATCGACAGCCTCTCTCTCAAAAACAGCCGGGTCTTTGAGGTCAGCATAAGCGACTCTTTTCCACGGCGCGGCAAAATTTATCTCCCGCCCGGCATACTGTATTTTATAACCGCCGGTTAAGTTTTTAACCAAATTGGAAATCAGCGATTCGGTTAAATTCTGCATCCCCGCGCAGTCTGTATAGGCCTGATACAATTCCAGCAGAGTATATTCAGGATTATGTTTATAAGAAATGCCTTCATTACGAAACACGCGGCCTATCTCGTATATTTTTTCAAAACCGCCGACGATAAGCCGCTTGAGCGGCAGCTCCAGAGAAATGCGCAGGCACAAATCCATAGACAGCGCGTTGTGAAAAGTCTTAAACGGTCTGGCCGCCGCGCCGCCCGGGATCAGCTGCAAAACCGGCGTTTCCACTTCGATAAAACCTTCGGCGTCCAGATAGGCGCGGATCAGCTGTAAAATCCGGCTGCGTTTTACAAACACTTCTTTAACTTCTGGATTGGCGATTAGATCCAGATAACGCTGGCGGTAACGGGTTTCTTTATCCGTCAGGCCGTGAAATTTTTCCGGCAACGGCAAAAGCGCTTTGGTTAAAATTTCAAATTTTTCCAGTTTCAAAGAAAGCTCACCGCGTTTGGTGCGAAACATTTTGCCGGAGGCCCAGATAATATCGCCGAGGTCTACCTGATGCAGCAGCTTTTCATAAGCAGCTGCGCCCAGCAGATCGAGCTTGGCATAATATTGTATCCTGCCGGTCTGGTCGAGAATATTGCCAAAAGACGCTTTGCCGTGGCCGCGTTTGGCGATCACCCGACCGGCGATTTTATAGGTTTCCGGTGCTTCTTCCTCTTCTTTTAGAGAGCTGTATTTAGCCAAGAGCTCCGCGACAGCCGCGCTGCGCTCGCAACTGTATTTGTACGGCTCGTCACCGGCGCGCCTGAGTTCGCGCATCTTCTGGAGGCGCATTTCCGGCTCGCTGAGATTATTGTCGGTTATGTCCGGCATAGGGGCTAAATTTTATACTGCGTCTGAAAATACTGCAATAAAGCCGGCAAATCTGTCTTATCCGGCGGCGCGGAAAAACCTTTGCGTTTCAATTCCTGACAGACACATTCACGCAGATTTGGATAGCCATTGGCCGGCAGATAAGCGCTTAGCAAAAATCGGTGGAATTTTTTATTTTCCTCCGCCAGATAATTTTTTATTTCCGCCAGCAGCGCGGGATTGAGCGCCGGCAAATCCTCCAAAATTTTCGCCCAGAAATAAACCTGAAATTCCAGCGACTCGACTGGATATTCTTTTTCCAGCCGGCGGACTCTGGCTGTGTAAATTTTCTGCAGCGCGGCGAAATTTATCTTTTTAGTTCTATGCCGAAATTGCGCGGACTTTAATATTTTTTCCAGATAAGCAGAAATCCGCCTGTACTCGGCCAGTATATAATAAAAGATGCCCTGCGGGTTATCCAGCTCACCCCGCAGTCCGGCAAAATCCACCCTCCCCTGCTCCCGGATATATTTCAGCAGAAGCGCCGTCATTATCTCCGAATGATTGGCAAAAGAGCTGTCGGCCTGCTCGCCCAGAAACCAGTTGTCAGAAAGATACACGCTGATCTGGCGTTCCGCGGCGCGCGGCCTGTCTTCGGCCATAAGACAAAAATAACGCAGCGGCCCCTGCAAAGTATGGCGGCGCGGCGCCCAGTCCGCCAGCGCTTCTTTGAACACGGCAATAATATTCGCGCCCAGCACGCCCAGCGCTTCGCCAAAAGCCGAATCATTCACATCCAGCAAATCATTGATAACTATACCGTGCCCCAGTTCGTGCCATTTTAATCCCGCCAGCATTTCCCGCAAAAATTCCGGTTTTTTCGCCCGCAATTCCGCCGGAGTAAACACGCCGTAACCAGCCAGCGCGCGCAGTTTGAAACTCAAGCCTAGATTTTCCAATTCATTAGCCAGAGAATCCTGCAAAACCGCGGAGGGTGTATTGAGAACACACAGCCATTTGTTGGCAAAGATAGTCTCGCAGGACTGGATCCGAATAGCCACGTGCCGTCCGCCAACCACGGCCGCTATAGAAAGCACATTGGCCGGCGTGCGCACAGCCTCGGTTTGAAAAGTAGAAATGCGATAACCCTCGATTTTTTGCACCTG
>JAITIS010000015.1 GCA_031279305.1 Candidatus Margulisiibacteriota bacterium
GGATCACCCGACATTACTAACAGCACGGGCGGGGGCGTCGTGGGCCGAGTAACATACAAAGACGGTGCAATGATGTGTACGATAAAGCAACGGGCTGGCTTTCTAATATAGACCGGAAAAAATCCGACATCAGCAGTAGTTTAAGTATATACATATCAGAAATGCATCCATCTACTTATGCGCTAGATATTAACGAAATAAATGCTTTGAAAAATACAATCAACAACACCAACCTATCTTCTTCCGATAAAGCTATATTAATTTCCCTAATAGAAAGTAAAGGGACACAATCTAGGGTTGCTTCTGGTGACGATAGACCAGGCCGCGCAGGAGAAACAAGAGCGACTGCAACACAAACAACACAACTGCAGGGTAATCAAAGAATCTTAGCTGATCCTTGGGAAAGACTTATTAAATGTATAAATAACAATCTCACTCCTCAAGGAATAGTAAGAAACTCTACTGGTGGTTATGCTCATCCAACATTTGGTTATTTAGAAGATAATCCTGTAGATAATATTTTAGGGGCTATAGGTGATTTTTGTCGCGTATTGAAGAATGAAGATACAGAGCACATTGAAAAGCTATGCGCATCTATAAATAATCTAATGCTAAAAAATAATGCAAACACTCAGTTACGATCTGATTTAAGGCTAAAGTTTAATAGCCACCAATTATTACGCGGATATAAAAATTTAGTCCCTGCTGTTTATGATGATATTCGTGTTGAAACTGCGTCTGTCAAAAAAGATTCATCCATCTATACCAGAGAAACATCCACATTGGCTTCTCTACGTTCAGCGGCCAATGCGATTGCTGGAGGAGTGACTATTAGGGCTAATACCAACATAATAGCAGGCTTGCCGCCTTCTGGTTTGTATATTCGCGGTGAGGATGGGAGTCCTTTAATTGATAGAGCTGGAGGAAAAATATGGATTGAACAAAAAGGAAGTAGCTTTTTCTTAAATGGTACGAAGGTAAGCCTTCGCATTGCCGGGGATAATGACACCAATAATAGTGGAAAATTTACAATCGCTGGACGCGGTGTATATGCTCACGTGGTTGTTTTTGATGAGCACGAAAACCATATTCTCTGGCAAGGTAAAGCCTCTATGGGACGTTGATACTTTTCTAATTATCTTTCATCGAACAAAGCTCCCCGCACATCGTGCACTCTTTTACATTTTGCCCTTTGGTTTTGCGCGCCGCGCGGGCTTTATCGCTGTCTAAAGCCAGCTTGATCTGTTTGTCCCAGTTGAGCGCCTTGCGCGCCAGAGCCATCGCCAGATCGCGGCCTGCGGCGCGCTCAGGATATTTCACAATATCGGCGCTGTGCGCGGCGATGCGGCTGGCCAGTATGCCGTCTCGCACATCCTGCAGATCCGGCAGTCCCAGATGCTCCGCGGGCGTGACATAGCAGAGAAAATCCGCGCCGCTCACCGCCGCCAGCGTGCCGCCTATCGCTCCGGCGATATGATCATACCCGGCGGCGACATCGGTGGTTAGAGGCCCCAGCACATAAAACGGCGCGCCACGGCAGAGTTTTTTCTCCAGACGCATAGATTTCACTATCTGGTCATATGGCAGGTGCCCCGGCCCCTCGATCATCACCTGCACGTTTTTGCGCCAAGCTCTTCTGGCCAGCCGGCCCAGAATTTCCAGCTCTTTGAGCTGCGCCCTGTCGTGCGCGTCGGCCAGACAGCCCGGACGCAGGCCGTCGCCCAGCGAAAGCGTCACGTCATATTCATAAGCGATAGCGCATAATTCGTCAAAACGCTCGTACAAAGGATTTTCCCTGTCGGTTTTTTGTAGCCACTTATGGATATATGAGCCGCCGCGGCTGACCACACCGGTCACGCGCGGATATTTTTTTAATAGCCCGGCCGCCTCGCGCGTCACGCCGCAGTGCACCGTGATAAAATCCACGCCCTGCGCGCAGTGTTTGCGGATGATGTCGAGAAGTTTATCGCCGTCCATTTCTCCGGCGCTTTCGCACATCAGCTGATAAATCGGCACGGCGCCCAAAGCTAATTTTGTCGCGGCCAGCAAAGCCTTGCGTGTTTTATCCAGATCGCCGCCAGTGCTCAAATCCATCACCGCATCCGCGCCGTATTTTTCGCAGGCCTTGAGTTTGGCCAGTTCGGCCCGCAGTGTGGAGCGCAGTCTGGATGTGCCGATATTAGCGTTTACTTTAGTCAGACAGCCCGCGCCGACCGCCAGCGGACGAATATTCCGGCGGACATTTTTGATCAACGCTATCCGGCCGGACTTTAAGCCCTGTAGTATCCGGCGAACAGGAATTTTCTCATAATCCGCCGCCTGCTCCATCTGCGGAGTTATTCGATTGGCCAGAGCAAATTCGCGCTGCGTCCGCATAATCAGTACGGATCACCAATACGGTGCACGCGGATAATATTCGTGCTGCCGGCGGTGGCGATCGGAATGCCGGCCATAATAACCACCAGATCGCCGTCTTTGAGCAGTCCCAGCTCTTTATTGCGCGCCTCAGCTTCGGGCAGCATTTCCAAAAGCCCCTGCATCCGCGTGAAGGGCGTCAAAGACAGCACCGGAAAAACACCCCGGCACAGGGCCATTTTGGCGCAGGTTTTAATTTTATCTGAAATAGCGATAATCGGCACGGAAGAACGGTATTTGGAGAGGATTAACGGCGTGCGTCCGGATTCCGTAAAAGTAATTATCGCTCTGGCGTTGATCTCGTCGGCCAGTTCGTCCGCGCTGTCGCAGAGAGAGCTTGCTATGCTTTCCTCTCTGATGAAATGCGTCTTGCGTATGCTTAATCTTTTTTTCCGCTCTGACTGGGCAATATCCACCTCGTTGGCGACCCGGTCCATCATCTGGACCGTCTCCACCGGATATTTGCCTATCGCGGTTTCGCCGGAAAGCATCACGGCGTCCGCCCAGTCGTAGATCGCCGCGGCCACGTCCGACACTTCCGCGCGGGTCGGCACCGGCGAAGCAATCATTGATTCTAACATCTGGGTGGCCACGATGACCGGCACTCCGCCGTAATTGGCGCGCCGGACAATATCTTTTTGCAAAGCGGGCACTTTTTCCACTGAAATTTCCACGCCGAGATCGCCGCGGGCCACCATAATAGCATCCGCCGCCGCCACGATCGCGTCAATATTTTCCACCGCTTCCGGTTTCTCGATCTTGGCGATGATCTTGCGGTCGGAGCCATTCGCGCGCAAAAATTCCCGCAGATCCAGCACGTCCTGCGCCGTGCGCACAAAAGACAGAGCGTAATAATCCACGTCCAGCGCCAGCCCCCGCAGCACATCGTCTTTGTCTTTTTCGGTAAGCGAGGGAGTGGACAGTTTCATCCCCGGCAGATTTATGCCTTTATGGTCGGCCAGCTCTCCGCCAGCTAACACTCTGGCGCGCACAGTTTTGTCCGTTTTGCCCGTGACTTCCAGCCGCAGCTTCCCGTCATCAAGCAGGATACAGTCCCCGATCCGCGCATCCTGTGCTATCGGTTTGTACGTGGTGGAAACTCCGCTCTCATCGCCGGCGATATCCTCTGTCGTAATCACAAAATCCTGCCCGGCTTTTAAGACAGCCTTGCCGCGCTTAAATTTGCCGATCCGGATTTTAGGCCCCTGCAAATCGATGAACAAAGCCACGTGTTTTTTGAGCTGGCCGGACAGTTCCCGGATGTCCCGGACTGCCGCCGCCGCCCGCTCATAATCCTGATGGGAAAAATTAAAGCGGAAAACATCCACTCCGGCGGACAGCAGCTGTTTAAGCCTGTCTCGCGCAAAGGTGGCCGGACCGACTGTCGCGATTATTTTGGTTTTGCGCGCGTAAACATCCAGCATAATTGCGGAGTAGCTTAGCACACAGCGGCTTAAATTAAAACGAAACTAGAACGTCCAAAGAGCGCGGCAAAAATTTTGCACCGCATTTAGCCTGCTGACGATATCTAGCCGCCAGCGGAAAATAATTATAAAAAACCGTCGGCAAGTGGTATAATTTAAGAAAGGACGGGGGAAATAAAATGAGCAGGGTTAAACAAAAAACTAAAAAATGCGCGGCCCGGATCGTGGAAAAATCTGTCAGGGCGCCCGCGCTGGTCAACCGTAAACTGGAAAACTTCAAAAAGCTCCTTGTTAAAAATTTACAGCCCAAAGCTAAGCCGGAAAAAACCATCGAGACCATAGTGGACGCCGCGCTGGTGTCTGAATTTACGCCCAATATCCGCAAGCGTGAATATTACGCTCATATGAAACAGACTATTACCGGCGCACTGCTCAAAAACAAAACCTTAAAAAAAGAAGCTCTGGAAATCTCCAAAGGCTACCAAAAACTGTTGGGTTAACCGCCGTTTATTTTCAAATTGGGGGAATATCCGTGAATGCTACACTGCTGGACAAATATGCCGAGGTGTTAATCTGGGGCTTAAAAACCGCCCGGCATAATAAATTTAAGCCGTACGACACCATTATGCTGCGCTGGGAGCTGGCTGCCCGGCCGCTGGCCGAAAAAGTGTATGCCAAACTCATCCGGCAGAAATTTAATGTCCTGTCCCGCGCTCTGACTACGCCCGCTATGGAGCACAGTTTTTACCGGAGCGCCGACCGCCGCCAGCGGCAGTTTATAAACAAAGGCGAGAAAGAACTTTATGCCAGTCTGAACGGCAATATTTATATCAGCGCGCCGGATTCGCTCACCCATCTGAAGGATATCGATCCGCAGAAAATGGGCGAAACCGCGGTGGCCAGAAAATTCCTGCGGGATATTGCGGAGAAGCGCGAGGAACAGGGCGCGTACGCTTGGACGCTTTGCACCTACCCCACGCCGGAGCTGGCCCGCAAAGCCGGACTCACGCTGGCTGAATACACGGCGCAGATCAGCAAGGCCTGTTATTTGAATGAAAAAAACCCAGCCCAAAAATGGCAGGAGACATTGGAGCTGGCTGTCGAAATCAAAAAATGGCTAAATGCGCTGCCAATTAAAAAATTTCAGATAGAAAGCGCGCGCGCTGACCTGACCATACTGTACGGTGAAAAACGCCGGTTTATGGGCGTCAGCGGCCACAATATTCCGTCTTTTGAGCTTTTTACCTCGCCGGACTGGCGCGGCACAGAAGGCCGGTACTACGCCAATCTGCCGTCCTATCGCGGAGGAAATTATGTCGAGGGCATAGACCTGACTTTTGTCAAAGGCAGCGCGGTAAAAATCCGGGCCCAAAAAGGCGAGGACTATGTGCGAAAAACCCTGCGGCTGGACAAACAGGCCAATAAAATCGGCGAGTTTTCCCTAACCGACAAACGTTTTTCCAAGATTGATAAATTTATGGCCGATATTTTATTTGACGAAAATTTTGGCGGCGCTTCCGGCAACTGCCACATCGCTGTCGGCGCGTCTTATTCCGACACTTACGCCGGCGATCCCAGAAATTTAACCAAGGCGGTCAAACAAAATCTAGGTTTTAATGACTCCGCTCTGCACTGGGATCTGATCAATACCGAGCAAAAAACTGTCACAGCCGCTTTGAAAAACGGGAAAAAAATCTTAATTTACGAAAAGGGAATGTTTCGACACTAGAAAATTTTACCGGAGGTTTTTATGCAAGAAATTTTCCATAGAATAAGCATCCGCAGATTTACCGGCCAAAAAGCATCCGGAGAGCAAATCCAAAAATTATTGGCCGCCGCGATGCAGGCGCCGTCCGCTTACAATCAGCAGCCGTGGGAGTTTCTGGTCGTCGAGGACAAAGTGCTTCTGCAAAAATTTACGGAAATCCATCCTTATGCTACGGCTTTGCTAAGCGGCGCGGCGGTTGGTATATTTGTCCTGTGCGCCCAAAACCGGCTCAAGCTGCCGGAAATGGCGGCGCAGGATCTCTCCGCCGCCGCGGAAAATATTCTGCTGGAAGCGGTGCATCTGGGTTTGGGCGCGGTCTGGCTGGGCGTCAACGGCCACGCCGAACGCGCCGCCGCGGCTAAAAAATTATTCGCCCTGCCGGAAAATATTGAAGTATTCGCGGCTATCGCCGCCGGTTATCCAGCGGAGAGCAGAAAAGCGCAGTCCAGATATGAGGCAAATAGAGTGCATTTTGAGAAATACTAGGCCACGCGTCTAAAATATTATTCCCATTCAATCGTCGCCGGCGGTTTGGAAGAAATATCGTAGCAGACGCGGGTGATCTCCGGCACTTCATTGATAATCCGCGAGGATATTTTCTCCAACAATTCCCAAGGCAGATGCGCCACTCTGGCGGTCATCGCATCCTCGCTGGTCACGCAGCGCACCGCGCAGGTCATACCGTAAGTGCGCGCGTCGCCCATCACGCCGACCGTCCGCACTTCCGGCAACAAAATCACCGGCACCTGCCAAGCTTTGCCATACCAGCCGGCCGCTTTGATCTCCGTCATCACAATATTATCCGCCTCCTGCAGGACGCGCACCCGCTCCGGCGTGACTTCGCCGATGATGCGGATAGCCAGTCCCGGCCCCGGAAAAGGCTGGCGGTTTACCAGATCTTCGTGCAGGCCCAGCTCGCGGCCAAGTTTGCGCACTTCATCCTTAAACAACCAGCGCAAAGGCTCGATGAGCTTGAAATGCATATTTTCCGGCAGGCCGCCGACATTGTGATGGGTCTTGATTTTGGCGGCAGTTTTAGCCTGCGTGCCGCCGGCCACGGCTGATTCGATGACATCGGGATACAGCGTGCCCTGCGCTAAAAACTGAAAATCTCCGATCTGGCGCGCTTCTTTTTCAAAAGTGCGGATAAATTCCCGCCCGATGCGCCGGCGTTTTTCTTCTGGATCGCTCACCCCAGCTATCCGCTCAAAAAATCTTTTAGAAGCGTCTATGTGCACCAGCCGGATATGCATATATTTGGAGATGAGATCGACCACCCGTTTAGCCTCGCCCTTGCGCATAAATCCCTGATCGATAAACATACAGATCAGCTGATCGCCGACGGCTTTGTGCAGCAGCGCGGCCACCGTAGTCGAATCCACGCCGCCGGACAGTCCCAGCAGGACTTTGCCGCCGCCCACTGTTTCCCGGATGCGTTTGACTTCGGTTTCGATATAACCGGCCATCGTCCAGACCGGTTTGGCCCGGCAGATGCCGAAAATAAAATTTTTGAGAATATCCATGCCTTTTACGGTGTGCGCCACTTCCGGATGAAACTGCACTCCGTAAATTTTGCGCGCGGCGTTTTCAATAGCGGCGTTTTTCAGGCTGTCAGTGGAAGCGGTCCGGCGGAAGCCTGCAGGCAGGACAGTGCAGGAATCGCCGTGCGACATCCAAGCCATAAAACTATCCTCGATGCCGAGGAACAGCTCGGAGGAATTGTCCACTTTCAAAAAAGCCTTGCCGTACTCGCGGTTGGCAGTTTGGCTCTCGACTTTGCCGCCCAGTTTGTCCACGATAAGCTGCATACCGTAGCAAATGCCCAAAACCGGAATGTCCAGCTCTAACAGGCCGTCCGCCAGCCGCGGCGCGCCGTCCGCGTACACCGAGGCGGGGCCGCCGGAGAGAATAATGCCTTCTGGTTTTAAGTCTTTTAATCTGGCCGGCGAAATATCGTGCGGCACCAGTTCGGAGTAAACATTGCCTTCGCGCACCCGACGGGCGATCAGCTGGGCAAACTGCGAGCCATAGTCCAGAATGACGATCACTGCATAATATCCCGCGTCGTGTAATTCGGCGTTTCTTTGGTGATCTGTATATCGTGCGGGTGGGACTCGATCAGGCCGGCGCGCGTGATCTGCACAAATCTGCCGTTCTGGCGCAGATCATCGATGGTCGCCGCGCCGCAGTAACCCATCCCGGAACGCAGACCGCCCAGCAGCTGATACGCCACTTCCTTGACCGTGCCACGGTAGGGGATGCGGCCTTCCACGCCCTCCGGCACAAATTTGCGCGCCTCGCTTTGAAAATAACGGTCTTTGCTGCCCGCCTCCATAGCGCCCAGCGAACCCATTCCGCGGTAGGTCTTGAAACGGCGGCCGTGCAGGATCTCCACTTCGCCCGGTGCTTCCTCGCAGCCGGCAAAAAGCGAGCCTAACATAATAGTGGAGGCGCCGGCGGCCAGAGCTTTGACTATATCGCCGGAATATTTGACGCCGCCATCGGCGATGACCGGCACAGCGTATTTATCTGCCTCCGCCGCGCAGTCATATACCGCGGTGATCTGCGGCACGCCAATTCCGGCCACCACTCTGGTCGTGCAGATCGAGCCGGGGCCAATGCCGACCTTGATGCAGTCCGCGC
The DNA here is from genome assembly GCA_031279305.1 of Candidatus Margulisiibacteriota bacterium. Lineage (GTDB taxonomy): Bacteria > Margulisbacteria > Termititenacia > Termititenacales > Termititenacaceae > JAISQA01. The sequence goes on from JAITIS010000015.1 coordinate 8,251, forward strand.
CGGCCTCGATGAGCGCGCGCGCGCCTTCCGCCGTGGCGACATTGCCGGCGATCAGCTGCAAGGCAGGATGCTCCGCCTTGATTTTCCGGAGCATAGCCAGAACATTCTGCGAGTGGCCGTGCGCTGTGTCGAGCACGATGACGTCGGCCTGCGCCCCGACCAGCGCGGCCAGCCTCTCCAGCGCGTTGTCGGTAACGCCGATTGCCGCGCCGCACAGCAGCCTGCCGCGGCTGTCTTTGGCGGCGTTAGGAAATTCGATATTTTTCTTAATATCTTTGATGGTGATCAGGCCCTTGAGATTGCCCGCTTGATCGACGATGGGCAGTTTTTCAATTTTAGCTTTTTTCATAATCTGCTGGGCGGTTCCCAGCGTGGTGCCTTCGGGCGCTGTAACCAGATTTTGGGAAGTCATTATGTTTTTAAGCGGCTGTTTATAATCTGACTCGAAACGCACATCGCGGTTGGTCACGATACCGATGAGCCGGCCTTTTTCCGTGACCGGCACGCCGGAGATATGGTAATGCTCCATCAGTTTCACGGCTTCCTGCACGGTGTTATCCGGCCCCAGATGAAAAGGGTCAACGATCACGCCGTTCTCAGAGCGTTTTACTTTGTCGACCTCGCCGGCCTGCGCCTCGATGGACATATTTTTATGAATAATGCCTATGCCGCCCTCGCGCGCTATGGCTATGGCCATCCGCGCGTCTGTCACAGTGTCCATCCCGGCGGATAAAAGCGGAATGTTCAGGGAAATTTTTTTGGTCAATCTAGTTTTGAGCGAGACATCTTTGGGCAGGACTTGCGAATGCGCCGGGATTAAGAGCACATCGTCAAACGTCAGGCCTGCTTTTTGAAATTTAACGGGAGCCAAACCTTTGGGAACCATAGGTATTTATATTATAAGCGTTCCCCGTAGTCAAGGGCGGGGTCTTTTAGCGGCAAATAACATAATGCAAGTATTCGGTGGTCTTATCAGCCGCATATTTTCTATTTAGCGGTTTGTCTGCCTTAAAACAATTATGCGTTTGGGTAAAAAACCGCATCTGCCGCGCGAGCTTAATATTTGCCTAATATCCCGCAAAGCCAGCAATCCTTCGTTGTTGTAACTCAAAAAGATATATTTAGCTTTTGTCTTTTTAATCAAATCCGCAAATGTTTTTTTACCTGCCGTCTGGAGCAATACAAAGATTTTTTCTCGGCATAATCAGCTCGGCGGGCTGCAGCTCAAGCGCCCGGCGCGCGGACTTTTTCAATTTTTTCAAAAAAGCTCCGTAAACAGAGGCGGTATTGGCGTATTTATCAATAGAGTTAAGCAGGCCGGTCAGATAGGCGCAAACAAAGTTTTTTCTCCGCTTCACCGCAATGTCTTGCAGTTCTGGCAGCGCGGCAGTGCCGGCAAAAAGATCGCAAAATACGCGGCATTTTTTATCAGCCACTTTAGCAATGCTTGCTGTCAAAAACGGCAATAAGGATAGTTTGCTGCCAATGTAATTCATAATCAATATTCCGCCTTTGTAAAAACCAGCTTATTTTCTTCCAGCTGATATTCAATATATCTCAATGCTGCACATCTCCGGAAATTATTTGCGTTAAATTCCTGAAAAGCGGCTCTTATTCTTTGATAATCTTCGCCTTGTAGTTTGAAAGTCGCCCCATTTACGATAAAAACATGCGTTGTCATTGTTCTTAAATTCAGCCGCCCCTCCTGTTTTTTGATTATAACATTTTTAGAGGTTAAAAACTTTGATACTATGCTAATATATCTCTATGACTTTCTGCGTGGGACTGCGGACCAAACAGGGGCTAGTGGCCATTTCCGACACGCGCCTGACCAGCGGTGAATTGGATTTTGTGGTGACCAGCCGCAAAGTTTTTACTTTTGAGCGCGGCAGGCACTCAATGTTTATTATGCTTTCCGGCCTTAAGTCCATCTCCGATATGGCCATCACTTACATCAACGAGCGCAAGGATTATCTTTTCAGCTGCGCCAAACTCTATCAGGGCGTTGACCTGATCGCCAAGATCATCCGGGAAATACGCACGCGCGAGGAGGACTGGCTCAAGCAGGGCGACGTGGAGTTTGAGCTGAATTATTTGATCGGCGGCCAGTTCCCGGAGGATGACACCGCCCAGCTTTTTCGCATTTATCCAGAAGCCTCGTGGAAGCGCATTTCCCGCGACTCGCCTTTTGAAATCATCGGCGAGGCCAAGTACGGCAAATCTATTCTGGAGACCGCCGCGCATTTTGACAACAGCCGCGAAAAAACGCTGCTTTTAGCGCTGCTGTCTTTTGACGCGACTATGCGCAGCTATCCGCTGTGCTCGCCGCCTGTTGATGTCATCATTTATAAATCCGGCGGTTTCAAGCTCCAAAAAAAGCGCCTGCAGAAAAAACAGCTGCTCAAGCTCTCCGCGCGGTGGGACGCAGAGCTCAATAAAGCGCTGGATAGGCTGACCGGCAGCGCCGCGAAAAGCCTGTTTAAATGACTGCCGGCGCCACAGCTTAAGGAGGGCTTTATTTATGCAAGAAAGTTTGCTTTATCCTTTTCTTCAAAATATTTTGCTGGCGTTGTTTTGCGGCGGGGTTATCGGACTGGAGCGCAGTTTCCGCAATAAAGCGGCCGGGTTTCGCACGATGATGTTCATCTGTATGGGCACGGCTATTTTTGTCGACATCGCGCTCGTGTTAAGCAGGCGGGCGGTCAATTATAATCCGGGCATCGACCGCATAGTCGGCAGTATTGTTACCGGCATCGGTTTTCTGGGCGCCGGCAGTATTTTCCGTTCCAGTGAGAAAAACGCCGTCGAAGGATTGACCACCGCCGCCACCATCTGGTACGTGGCCGGCCTCGGACTGCTCATCGGTTTTCGCTTGTACGTGCTGGCGGTACCGGCGACAGCGCTGGCTTTGCTGATTCTAGTTTTCTTCGGACGGCTGGAACGGTATATTTTACGCCTGATCAATGAGGTTCCGCTTAAGTTTAAGAAAAAATAACCGCCGCTCCTTAAATAGAAATAATATTTTTCTCCGGTTTATTTTTTCTGTATTCCGCCGTTTGTTTTTCATAGCCCGGTTTGCCGGCCAGAGCAAACAACCGGTCTTTCCAAAATTGTACGCCCGGCTGGATAAAAGGATTGTGGCCGAGCAGATAGCCCTGCAGCGCCGTCGCTTTCATCAGCATATAGTGATACCGCCCCAGCTCAAAGGGCGTGATGCTGTCTAACTCGATGGTCATATTGGGCACACCATCCGCATAATGCGCCGCCAGCGGCCCGTCGATAGCCATATTGTTGAGATCTTTCAGCGTCAATTTATTCTGCGGTATGTAATTGAGGCCGTCCGTGTCGCCGGCTGATTCCGGCACCGCCAGATCCGCGCGCGGTTCCAGTATCTTGGTGGCGATCTCGATCAAATTGCGCGGCCCCTGCTGGATAATCTGGCCGATAGAATGCAGGTCGCGCGGAAATACCGCCGGCGCCACGTGCAGTCCGTGTCCCTGATGTCCTTCTGACTCCGGCTCCAGCTGCATAGTCCAAGCGAGATTTGACTCGAAAAAAGACGAGTTCGTCACCTGATACTCGACTGCGGCGCCTTTTTGCCAGGCCAGAAATCTTAAGAGCGCGTACAGCGCCGCAGGATTTTGATAGAGATCTGCGCTATCGATGAGCGGAGCGGCCTCAATATAACCCCGCACGTACGCGGCAATATCGATGCCGGCTACAGCTATCGGCACCAACCCTGCCGGCGTGATGGCCGAAAATCTGCCGCCGATATTGTCCGGTATGACAAAAGACCTGTAGCCTTCCGCTGCGGCGAGCTGACGCAGGGCGCCCTTTTTAGCGTCTGTAACGGCGATAATATAATCTCTGGCGCGCGCGCCCTGTTTTTTTTCGATGAGCTGCCTGACAAACCGAAAAGCAATAGCCGGCTCCGTGGTTGTGCCGGATTTGGAAATAACCACCGCGCCGGTCTTGCGGCCTTCAGCCATTTTCAGGCAGTGCGCGTAAAATTCTGGATCGGTGTCGCAGCCGATAAAATAAAGTTTAGCCGGCAAAACATCATTATAATTTTTACCGTGCGCCGCTTCGATAACGGCTTTCGGCCCTAGATAGGAGCCGCCAATGCCGATGATGAATACGATCTCGCAGCTGTCCGCCAGTTTTCGCGCCGCATCCTGAATTTTTCGTATATCCGCCGCGGTCAACTCCCGCGCGTAAGTCTGCCAGCCGATCATCGGCACGCCCCTGTCCCGATTGTCTCCTTCGCCTTTGTTTAACCTCGTGATCAGCGTTTTTATTTGCGGCGCCTGCGCGTCCAGCTCCTGCGCGGTGATCTGAATTTTGGTGCCCGGCGTGTTTAACATATTCGCGTAATTCAATTTCATTGTTTTAGCCTTTCCTGATAGATTTTGCTGATCCGCGCCACCACCTGCTCAATAGTCAAGCCGGTGGTGTCTACTTCCACGGCGTCCGCCACTCTGGTCAGCGGCGAAGCGCGGCGGGTGCTGTCCAGATGATCACGGTTCGCAATATTTTTTTTGATCTCCTCCAGATCCACCCGCCCGCCTTTTTCCAGCAGCTCCTGATACCGCCGTCTAGCTCTTTCGTCCGCCGAGGCGGTAAGAAATATCTTTAGCTCCGCGTCCGGGAAAACCACCGAGCCGATGTCCCGGCCTTCCATCACCACATCATATTTTTCGCCGGCGGCCCGCTGCTTGGCCGCCACGCATCCACGCACGCCGGGTATGGCCGACACCAGCGAGACATTGCCGCTCACCTCCAGCGTGCGGATTTTGCGCTCGTCGATGCCGGTAAAATCTGTCTCAGCGGCGGCGCGGACGATGCCCGCTTCGTCTGTCAGCGGCACGCCCTTGCTTAAGACATTGTAAGTCACCCAGCGGTAATACGCGCCGGTGTCTATATGCTTAAATTTAAGTTTCTCGGCCAGCAGTCTGGCCACGGTGCTTTTGCCTGATCCAGCCGGCCCGTCAATAGCGATTTTCAATTTTCAGGCTCCGTAAATTTTAGCTTATTATATCCGCCGGAGAAAAAGCTGACAAATGCTAATTTAGCAGCTTGGCCAGAATTTTATGATTTTTATTATATTTTTTTATAAAATTCCATTTTTTTATATAAAATTACCTTATTTTTTAGCATTTTGTCTGTTTTTTTCTTAAAACAGGCTATTTTTAGCCAAAATACCCTGTTTTAGCGGCGGTCACTTGGGTTTATTTTTTCCCCGAAGGGCGGTATAATCGCTTAATGCAAGTCTGCATTTTTGAGGATAACGGTTATCTTGATTTGCTGCCTTTGACTCACACCCGTCCGGCCTATTTGCTCCGGCTGGGCATCAAAGACCTGCTCTCGAAAATTCTGGATTACATCCCGGGGCACATAACAGTCACCCTGCACTGCCGCGGCGAGCTAAAACCCCTGCTCAAAACTCTGTATAAATATCCGATCAATGAGCTGAAGCCCAGCGAGACGTTTTTTATTAACGGACGGCTGATCGCCGAAGAAGCTCTGGTCAAAAATCTGCGTTTCAACAGCAGTAAAAATTTTCTGATCGCCTATAACGAAGCCCCGCTGCTCGCCAAACTGGACGCCAAAACAATGAAAAATTTCCGCCTGCCGGAACTTCTGAACATCAAGACTTTCCGCGAGCGCAAGGTCGCGGAAACCAGCCTGAATCTGCCAATCGTAAATTTTTTCTGGGATATTCTGGCGCGCAACGGCAAGGACATCAATATCGACTCGGCCAAAACCGGACTGCTCGGCAAACACAATTCCGACACGGCTGGCGCCCGGCTGATCAATCCGCAGAATATATTCTTGGGGCGGGACGTGCTCCTCAAGCCCGGCGCGGTGTTAGACGCCAGCGGCGGCGCGATATTTATCGACAACAGGGCGGAACTCTGGCCCAACGCCGTGGTGATCGGTCCGGTTTACATCGGTTACAAGACAGCGCTCAAAGCCGGCGCCGCAATCTACCCCAATACCTCCCTCGGCCCGGTTTGCAAGATCGGCGGCGAGCTGGAGGACACGGTCATTCAGGGCTACACCAACAAACAGCACGCGGGGTTTCTCGGCCATTCTTATCTGGGCGAATGGATAAATTTGGGCGCCGGCACCGAGACCAGCGACCTCAAAAACAATTATAGCCAGGTGCAGGTGCAGCTCAGCGCAGAGCGGGCGGTCAATTCCCAGCTCCAGTTTACGGGCAGCTGCATCG
>JAITIS010000107.1 GCA_031279305.1 Candidatus Margulisiibacteriota bacterium
AAATCATCAGTGCGCAACTGACGCGGAGAATACTCTCAAACGCGACTCCGCGTCCAGCCCGCAGTCCCTGCGCTGTTCTTCGACCGTGCCGGTCTCGATAAAATCGTCCGGCACACCCAGCATAGTCTGCGGCACGGCCAATTTTAATTCCGCCAGAGCTTCCGCGACAGCCGCGCCGAAACCGCCGCGCACCGAGTTTTCCTCGACAGTGATCAAGCGGCGCGCGTTTTGCCCCGTCTCTTTGAGCAGGGCTTTGTCCAGAGGCGCGGCGAATCGGGCATTCACCACACAGATATTTCCGCCTATTTTCTGCGCGGCTTCGAGAGCCGGAGCGACCATAGAGCCTATAGCCCAGACCACGGTGGGCGCGCCGGGCCGGCCATAGGCGATCTCCGCCCGGCCTATTTCTATATCTCTAGCCTCGCGCTCCGGCTCCAGAAAAACAGCCTGCCCTCTGGGATAGCGCACCGCAAATAAGCGGCCGCTGTTTAAGCCCAGCCGAATAAGGTCTTTCAATTCATTGCCGTCCTTTGGCGCGGCTAGAATAAGCCCCGGCACCGTGCGCAAAAAAGACAGATCAAAAACGCCGTGATGGGTGGGGCCGTCCTCGCCAACCAGTCCGGCGCGGTCTACGGCCAAAAATAGCGGCAGTTTTTGCAGGGACACATCGTGCAGGAGCTGGTCGTAGGCTCTTTGCAAAAAAGTGGAATAAATCGCCACAACCGGTTTCAGGCCACCGGCCGCCAGTCCTCCGGCAAAAGTCAGAGCGTGCTCCTCGGCGATGCCCACGTCAAAAAAACGCTCCGGATATTTTTCCGCTAGGAGATTAAGCCCGGTGCCGTCCGTCATCGCCGCGGTCACCGCGCAAATATTTTGATCGGCGGCGGCATAGCGCAGAAGCTCCGCGCCAAAAATCCCGGTATAGGTCAGACCAGAATATTTTAACTGGCCGGATTTGAGGTCAAAGCCAGCCACGCCGTGAAAACGGGACGGCTGGGCGGCGGCTGGCGCGTAGCCTCTGCCTTTTTGGGTCAGCACGTGCAGCAGCACCGGACTTTTGTGGCTCTTGGCGTACTTAACCGCCGCCATCAGAAGCGCGATATTATGTCCGTCTAAAGGCCCAAGATAGGTAAAACCTATGTCCTGAAAAAAACCGGCGCGCTGATGACGGGACACTTCGTTGATAATCAGCCGGCCGGTACGCTTGATGAGCTTGTCCACGGCGTTGCGCAAGGGACGGCCTATTGTCGGCAGCAGGCCGAGCATAAATTCTGTTTGTTTTTTGGCGCCTTGATAGAGATTGGACAGCCGCAGACCGGTGATCATTCTAGCCAGCATTCCCACCGGCTGGCCGATGGACATACCGTTGTCATTCAAAATAACCACAAAATTCCGCAAATGCTGGGTGTTGTTCAGCGCTTCAAATATCATCCCGCCGGAAAAAGAACCGTCGCCAACCACGGAAAACACCGCGAAATTTTCTTTTTGCAAATCTCTGGCCCGGGCTAGGCCCACAGCCGCCGACAGCGAAGTGGAAGCGTGGCCGACGGTCAGCGTGTCATACTCCGATTCTTCGCGCCGGGGAAAGCCGGACAACCCGCCGCGCCGGCGGAGAGTGGCTATTCTGTCCAGCCGGCCGGTCAGAATCTTATGCGCGTATGCTTGATGGCCGACATCCCAGAGAAGTTTGTCTCTGGGCGTGTCTAACGCCGCGTGCAAAGCGATAGCCAGCTCCACCGCACCCAGACTCGCCGCCAGATGACCGCCGTTTTGGGATACCGTTTCAATAATTTTCTGGCGAATATCGCCGGCCAGCTCATTTAATTCGTTCAAAGAATAACGTTTAAGATCGCCTGTATTGGCATACTGTTCCAGCATAAAATTAGATTTTATAAATAAAATGGTAGGCCAAAGCGATGAATATGCCCAGCAGCGCGCCGAAAAAAACTTCCAGCGGCGTGTGTCCCAGCAGTTCTTTCAAACGCATTTCGTTGATCTTTTTTTTAGTAAATAAATCCTCCATCAGCATATTTAAAATCCGGGCTTGTTTGCCAGCCGCCCGGCGCACGCCGGCCGCGTCGTACATCACGATCACCGCGAAAACCAGCGCAATGGCAAAAGTATTGGAGCGCCAGCCGCTGACATAGCCGACCGAAGCGGTCAGGGCCATCACCATAGCCGTGTGCGAGCTGGGCATTCCGCTGGGCTGCACAAACACGCGGAAATTAATTTTTCGGTGGCGCAGATAATAAAAAAATATTTTCAAAACCTGCGCCAGCAGCATAGCCAGAAAAGCAATGCGCACGTGCTCGTTTATGGTGATGCCGCAGAGCATATCCCAGAATTTCGCGTAAATCAGCCCGAACATTAGTTTTTCCTCTCCAGCAGATAATGCGCAAGCTGCCCCAGTTTATTTTCCACACCTAGAATTTCCGCCGCCTCATAAGCTCTGGCTGTTTCCGCGGCCAGCAGTTCTTTGGCTCGCGCCAGACCCAGCAGAGTGACATAGGTGTTTTTTTTCCGGTCAATGTCTTTGCGCGGCGTCTTGCCCAGCGTTTCCGCCGTGCCTTCCACATCCAGAATATCATCCTTGATCTGAAAAGCCAGCCCCAGCGCGGCGGCGTATTTATGCAAAGCCTGCCTGAGCGGCTTGGTTGTTTCGGTTAGATACAGCGGCGCGGTGACGGCATAATGCAGCAGCGCGCCGGTTTTCCGGCTGTGCATTTTTTGCAGACTTTCCAGATCGAGCGGCGCGTTTTTTAAGTCGATCATTTGTCCGCCGGCCATACCGTACGCTCCGGACGCCCGGCCTAGTTCTTTGATGAGTTTCAAAATCAGCCGCGGTTCCACTCCGGCCTTGTCACAGTCCCTAGCAATGATCTCATAGGCATAAGCCTGCAAAGTGTCTCCGGCTAAAAGCGCCGCCGCTTCGCCAAACTTTTGGTGGCAGGACAGCTGACCGCGCCGCCAGCTGTCATTGTCCATACAGGGCAGATCATCGTGCACCAGAGAATAAGAGTGAATCATCTCCAGCGCGCAGGCCGCCGGCAGGATCTGGCTGACATAGCCGTTTAGGGCTTCGGTAACCGCGAGCATTAACACCGGACGGAGGCGTTTGCCGCCGCCCAGCGCCGCATAACGCAGCGTCCGTGCCAGCTCTTCCGGCGCCTCCGGCGTAAAATCCAAATACGCGCGCAGGGATTGTTCGATCAGTTCAGCTTTTTCCCGGATATAGGCTTCCAGTTCACCCTGCAAAATCCTGCTCCTTGATGACGCCATCCTCAGCGGTGATCATTTTGACTTTTTGGGCTGTGTCCTGCAAATAACGCTGGCATTTTTGCACCAGCAAAAGGCCGGATTTGTATAACTCCACTGATTCATCCAGCGTTTTTTCGCCGGAGGACAGCTCGTTGACGGTCTTTTCTAATTTTTGCAGGTCAGCTTCCAGCCCCATATATCTCCCGTACCTGAGCGTTTACGCTCCCTCCGGCCAAATGGACGCTGATTATATCATCTTTTTGCAGGTCTTTGAGCGCGGCTGGACGGCTGTCTTTTTCCACCAGCGCAAATCCCCGCCGCAAAATCCGCGCGGGATCGAGATCGTTGAGTCTGTTTAAGAAAACCGCTGTTTTTTCTTCATATTTTCCCAGCGTGTTCTGCATCAGTTCAGCCAGACGCTCGCCGTAATAAGCCAGCTCCTGCTGCTGGGCGGAGAACAGGCTCTCTAAACCGCCGCGCAAGAAATCTGCGAACCCAGCAATTTTTAAGCTCAACTCCCTCCTGTCCGGCACCAGCAGTTCCGCCGCGACAGACGGTGTGGCCGCGCGCAGGTCTGCGGCCAGATCCGCAAGCGTAAAATCCACCTCGTGCCCCACCGCGCTGATTGTCGGCAGCCGGCAGGCCGCTATGGCCCTAGCCACTTCCTCGGCGTTAAAAGGCTGCAAATCTTCCAGCGAGCCGCCGCCACGCGCCAGCACCACCGCATCGTAGCCGCCAATATCCTGCGCGAGATGCAGGTTATCAATAATGTTTTTAGCCGCGGCGTCTCCCTGCACCAGCGTCGGATACAGATGTATTTCCAGCGCGGGATCACGGCGACCGGCCACCGTGATAATATCGTGCACCGCCGCGCCTTCCGGAGCGGCCAGCACGGCCACCTTGCGGGGATAGGCCGGCAGAGGTTTCTTGCTCCCGGCGGCAAAAAGCCCCTCGGCAGACAGTTTGTTTTTTAACAACTCAAACCTCTTGGCCAGCTCGCCCAGTCCCGCCTGCTCCAGAAAATAAACTTGCAGGCTGTACGTGCCTCTTTTGTTAAAAACCGCAAGCCTGCCTCTGGCCTGCGCCCGCTCGCCGTCCCGCGGCTGATATTTCAACCGCGCCGCCGCGCCGGCAAAAATAATACAGGCTATCTGAGCCGTCTCATCTTTGAGCGTAAAATACCAGTGGCCGCCGGTGGCGCTTTTTTTGAAATTGGAAATTTCTCCTTCGACTAGCAGATTATTCAGAACAATATCGTCGTTGACCAGCTCTTTGAGATAATCATTCAGGGCGGAAACGCTCAGTGCTTGCATATAAAAATTATAGCACCTAGAATTAAGCCTATGAAAAACGCCAATTATCTCGCGCCGGGCGGCAAAGAATACACGCTTACGGCCGGCCAGCTGGCAGGATTAAATAAAAAAGCCAAAGTGCTGGACATCGCCTGCGGGCAAGGCGCGGCTTCGCTCAATCTGGTTAAAAAATTTGGCTGTCAGGCCACGGCCGTGGATATTGAAGAAAGTTTCATTCAAGAAGGCCTGAGGCTGGCGGTGCGCGACGGCCTCAGCGGACGGATCAAATTTATCCACGGCGATTTCAACGAGCAGAAATTTCCGGCCAGTGTCTACGATATGATCATCGCCGAGGGCGGCGCGCTGACCTACATCGGGCGGGACTCCGGTCTCAAACGCGCGTACAGACTGCTCAAGAAAAACGGCTACATCGAAATTTCCGACCTGATTCTGCGCGGCAAAACTTTAAGCCGGGAGGCGCAGGCAGTTTTCTTGGGCGGCATAGGCGGGCACAATCTGGATCTGGAAACCGAGGAAAGCTATCGCACCCTGCTCAAACTCAACGGTTTTGAGGTGGTTTTTTGCTCATACATCACCCAGCAGTATTGGGAAAAATATTATCAGAACATCAAGCAGAACTTAAAAAATCGCAAAGTTTTTTTTTCCGACCGGTCAGTCCGCGAATCTCTTAACAAAGAAATAAAAATTTTCTATAAACGCAAAGATTTAGACAAGCTCGGTTATCTTTT
>JAITIS010000005.1 GCA_031279305.1 Candidatus Margulisiibacteriota bacterium
AAATGATTGAAATGACCAGAATGGCATTGGATAACGAGATTAGTGAGGGAAATAAATAAAAGGAGCATAGTATGACTAAAAAAACGAAAAAGAAATCCATTAAGAAAAATATTATAAAGCAAACTCCAAAAGTCTGTCCCGAATGCGGGCAGGCGCACCCTCTGCGCGAGAACTTAAATGTAAAAGCGGCGCGGGAGGAAGTGGTCAGTCTGATAATGATAAACAACCGCGTCAATGTGGCGGCGCAGGCGGCGTCTCCGGTGAATGTGGCGCCGAATGTGACGAGGGAGCAGATAAAGCTGTTTGTGGAGGCGGCCCTGGAGGCGAAGGCCGAGGCAATGTCCCTGCAGAGACAATGGTGGCGGGAGATATTCGCCAAATATCCGGAATTGCCGAAAGACAAAAACGTGTTCGTGGATTTTGACACGGGGGAGTTTTATCTGCTGGTGCAGGCGTAGCTAAGTTTTGTATGAAAAATAGTCTGCGCTGGTGTTAAAATCACAGGCGCAGATGAAAATAATTTTGCTATTTATACTCCGCGGACTGTCCTGGTTGGACTACGGCTACCGCGCGCTGGTGCGCTGGATCATTCCCTATCCCTACCGGCGCACAGGACGCTGCCGGCGCTGCGGCGAATGCTGCCAAAATATCCTGATCGGTATGGAGCCGTGGATGTTAAGAATCCGCTGGCTTAAGAATTTCGCGGTTTGGTGGAATCAATATTTCAATAATCTTTATCTCATCGGCAGCTATCCGGCGGATGGGCTGTTAGTTTTTAGCTGTCATTATCTGCGCGCGGACGGACGGTGCGGCAATTACAATCTGTCCCGTCCGGTTTTCTGTTTTGAATATCCGCGCCTGTTTAAGTATTTTGAAAAACCCGTGGAGCTGAAAAACTGCGGGTTTAAGTTCGCTGCACGAAAATGAATCCAGTCAGCGTGTTGTCCAGCGCCAGCCGACCCTGTTCGGTCGCTATAATATACGCCGGATACAGCTGTTGTAGTCTGACGGTTTTGCCCGGGTGAATGCCCAGATCATAGAGCTTGAGCAGCTCCGGCCGCTGCGAGGTTTGCACATAGATCACCAGCGCGTCGACGCCCACCGGCAGCTGGTTTAAGGGCAGCACAGTTTCGGCATTGTGGGCTTTGGCCTGCGCACAGCAAGCTCCTTCCGGTATTTTATGGCTGTAAGCGTGGCCGATAAGCGTGCAGTATCTTTCCAACAGCGCCGGTGTGATGCCGCCCAGCAGGGTCTGCAAATGTCCGGCGGTCTCTTTCTGGGTAAGCCCCAGAATTTCCGCGCAGAATATTCTGAGCACGGAGACAGCGCGTTTGGCCTGCCTGCCGGCGGCCAGTCCCTGCTCGGTCAGCGCAAAATAGGCGGAACCTGCCTGCGCATAATTTTGAGCGGCCAGCCTGTTTAGCGTATCTTTGGTGTAATGCTCTTTAACTTTCTTTAGCGCTTGCCGGCGGCCGCCGTATTTGTCGGCCATTTCAGCCAGAACGATGGTTTCCTCTGCGTCTGCCATAAAACCTCCTAGATCCGTAATATTTTATTGACCAGCGCGGCGATAGTGAACGCGTAGGCGGTGGACAGGGCAAAAATCAGCAAAGCCTGACGCCAGCCGCGCTGTCTGCCCAGTTCGCTGACAAAGCCCAGACAGGGTGCAGAGAGCGAGATAAAAAGACAAGCGACCAGCACCTGAATGGAATTTAACATACCATTATTGGCTAGATCGTACAGGGATACCGCGCTTAAATCTTTACGGAAAAGCCCCAAAATCAGGCTATCGGTAAAGGCTTCCGGCAGGTCTAAAAAAACAACAGTAAACGGCGCAAAGAGATTTTTTAATAAACCAAGCAGGCCAACCGCGTCACTTAAAAATAACAAAAGCGAGATGCCGATAATTAACGGACAGATCGCGCGCAGATACCAGCGCGTGTAAGCCCAAACGGCGCTGAATACTTTGCCCGGATCCGGCAGATGCAGCGGCCTTAACTCGCTTAAATAATGACTGCCGGTCCCGCCGGGCAGCAACCGGCGCAGATTGAGCAGAATAAAAAGCTGCCCCAGCAGCACGCCTAGAAAAATCAGCGCGTAATGGCGGGGAATGATAGTCAAAAGATTAAACACGATGACCAGCTGCGAGACGCAGGGCAGGAAAAAAATCAACAGCAACAGGCTTAAAGCTCGCTCCCTGCGGGTGTAAAGTGTCCGGGTTTTGTGCAGGGCGGCGATCTTGCAGCAGCCAAAAAGCAGCGCCGGCGCGGCGTAGCCGTTGAGCCCAAACAGCTTGAGCAGCCGGTTAAAAGTCAGGCTCAGCCGGTCAATGTAGCCGCTGTTTTCTAACAGGGCATAGGCAAAGAAAAAAGAAGCTAACAGCGGCAGCATAACCGCGAGAGCGTAGGCCAACCCGGTGGTCAGCAGTCCGTACGGCCCGACAAAAAACGCGGCCAAAAAGCCATCGCCGAACCAGCCGGTCAGAAAATAAGTGCAAAAAGGAATAAAATATTTGCCTAAAAGCTCGCGGTAGAAAAAATTGACAAGCATTTTACTGCCGCATAAATTAACAAAGCCAAACATAAAAATCAGGCTGAGCGCCGCGATTACGGCATCCCAGATAAATTTAAGCGAGTATTTTTCCAGAACATAAGACAGCCGCAGACCCCTAGGCTGTTCTGGACGCCAGACTGCGCGGCACAAATTACCGCCTAGGCTCTCCCAGCGGTTGGCGATGGCAAAAGCATTGGCCAGCTCATACCGGCTGTCCATATATTTCAGCATTTTCCGGCTTAGTGCGGGCGGATAATTGCGGCGCAGCCAGCCGGCAATATTTTTATTGCCGAGCAGAAGCATCAGGCTTAAAAAACGCAGGGAAATTTTAGAACGGATCTGAAACTGAAATTCTCGGACAAAAGTTTGCAGGGTTTTTTCCACGGCCCGCGAGTAATTGCCGACCCAGCGCGGCTTGCTGCCGCGCTCCAGCGCTTTTTTCAGCTCTCGAGCGCTGGGCTCGAAGACCGGCGAGCTGAATACCACCTCCGCGTTAAAGGTGTGCGCCAGCTTGGCGCGGTCAAAAACGTAAGCGGCTCCGGAGACGCTCCGGACATAGTTGACAATAAAAGGAATGCCCAGCTCGGCCAGTTGAATCATTATTAAGACGCTGGATTTCAGAGTATTTTCCTGCATAACAAAAATTATTTTGTCCGGCTGCCGGGAGAGGATCAGATCGAGCGTGATGATCTCATATTCGGAAGTAGGGATCAACGTATAGATGCCCGGCGTGTTAATCAGCCGGCACCGCTCGCCGCCGATCCGGGTAAAACTTTCCTCGTACGGTATGCCGGTCTGCGGATAATAAATCGTTTTAATCCGCCCGTTTTCCGCCAGATTATGAAAAAGCTCCGTTTTGCCCGAAAAATTCTGGCCGATGAGCAGCAGGGTTTTAGTCATAAGACACGCAGGGCGATATCCAAAGCCGGGGCGGAGTGGGTCAGCGCGCCGCAGGAAATGTAATCCGCGCCGGTTTTAGCCAGCGCGCCGATATTGGCCGCGCGGACATTGCCGGATATTTCCAGCAGGCAATCCGGATTTAATTTGGCGCGTAAATTTACAGCCCGCCGAATAAGCGGCGGGCGCAGATTGTCTAACATTATAATATCCACCGGCAGGCGCAAAAAATTTTCCACCTGTTTGAGCGTCGCCGCCTCTATCTCGACGCGGATATTTTTTTTCCGCCGCTTGAAATATTTTAGACGGCGGGACAGCTCCCGCAGAGACAATCCGGCCAAATGATTGTTTTTGATCAAAACCATAGCGGATAAATCTGCCCGGTGGTTTTCACCGCCGCCGCAGCGCACGGCGTATTTTTCCAAGCTTCTCAAGCCCGGCGTAGTTTTACGCGTGTCTAACAGTCTGGCTTTGCTGTGCTTTAGCCGGGCGGCCATTTTGCCGGTTTCCGTGGCAATGCCGCTTAAATGCTGGAGCAGATTGAGCGCGGTGCGTTCGGCTAAGAGAATAGCGTTTAATCCGCCATTTAACTCTGCCAGCGCGGCGCCTTTTTTTATTCTGTCCCCGTCGGCATAATTAGCCTGAAAAATAATGCGGCGTGAAACAAGCCGGAAACATTGCTCCGCGGCTTCTAAGCCGCATAATATGCCGTCCGCTTTGGCGATGATGCGGGCGGTGACCCTAGTTTTGCTGTTCCCGAAATAACAGGAAGTGATGTCGCCGCGCGGAGCGTCCTCGCGCAGCGCCCGCTTGAGCAAATCCCGGATATTTTGGCTGAGCATCGGCTTAAATTAAATCTTATTTTCCCTGAACTAACAACACCTCGCGTGTTAAAAAAACGCGCGCCCAGCCGCCGGCCAATTCTCTAAAAAAATGCCAAGTGGCATAAAGATTGTATTTTCTGAGGTATGGCGAAAAAACGAAAAAGATGCCGAGCGAGGGAGGAAATATGAAAAAATTTTTTGTTCTGCTGATCCTGCTCTGGGGCGCTCTGTCCGCGCTGACTGTGGAGGAACTCCTGCAGGAGATTGCGGCGAACCGCGCCCGGATCCAATCCTATCAAACTGAGGTGACGACGACCGTGGAAAGCGCGCTGTCCGGACGGCGCACCCAATACGGCCGCGCTTATTATCAGGCTCCTGACCTGCTGCGGACAGATACTCTAAATCCCCGGCAGACCGTGCTCAAGCTGGCCGGCCGTTCTTATGTTATCGCGCAGGGACGCGCGGAGGAATTAACAAATGAAAACGCGCTGGCAGCTCTGGAGCGGCCGGAAAATCTGCTGGATAAATTTGCTTTTACTCTGGAGCCATCCGGTTCCGGCTGGCGGTTAGACGGTCTGCCCAAATCCGCCGGGCCGGATGATCTTTTTTCCAGCGTTTATTTTTCCCGCCTGCTGTTGACTGTCGACGCGGATAAAAATATTTCTGAACTGTTGCTCTACGACACGCTGGCCAAAGAAGTGCTTCGCCTAAATATAACCTACGCGGATATTTCCGGCGTCGCTTTTCCCGTCCGCACAGAGATAACTCTGGCTTCGGCTGGAATCAAAGTCCTAAACGAGCATAAACAAGTGAACTTAAATAAGCCGCTTAAACCGGAACTGTTCGATCCGCAGAAAATCAGCGAGGAGGAATAGCTATGCGCAGGCTGTTTATTCTGTTGGCGGTTCTTCTGGCTCTGGCTCCGGCGGAATTAAAGCCGGTTACCCTGCGGGAACTACCGGAGCATATGCGCTCCTACAAAAATTATATCGTGGTGATGGTGCACGGTATGGGCGGCAGCGCGGCGGTTTGGGATGACCTAAAAAACCGTTTGAGCGAGCTGGTTGGCGATCCGGATTTTGCGACGCATTTGTACGCTTATTCTCTGGAAGAGCCGTACGCCGCCTACTACGGCAACGCGGCCGAACTGGGCGACCGCCGCAATGAGCATAACTGGTTAAGCCGGGCTAGACAGGAATTTGCCGCCGCCCATCCCGGTCTGCCGGCGGAAAAAATACCGCGGAAATTTATTCTTTTAACCCATAGTATGGGCGCTCTGGCCGCGCGCTCTTACATATATTCCGATACCCTAGCCGCTTCCCGCGTCAAACCTGAAGAATTTTCCGCGGGCTTTTACCAGAACGACGTCAAAAAAACCGTGTTCATCTCGCCGACCCACCGCGGCTCCAGTATGGCGGATTTTATTTTCTATTATATGGCTTCGGACAGCGGCTACCATTTTGGCGCGAGCGGACTTTTGCGCCGGCTGCTGGAGACTTTTGGCCAGCAGACGGATGATTTTTCGTCCTATGCCGCCTCCCGCGCCGCGCCGCCGGCGGGACAAGAATTGCCGGTCATCAATGAAATAGCTTTCCGGGAAGAAGATCTTAAAAATTATCTAGTGGAGTTTATCAAAGCGGATTTTGCCGCAACCGCGGAGGAAAAAGCGGTCTTGCGGGCCGCGGCGCGGGAAAAGGCCGATCAAAAATTGCAGGCCGAGCTTAAAGATCGGCTTTTTGAATATGCCAAGGTGGATGCTGCCGCCGGTCAACAGGCGCCTTTATTTACCGGCGGCTGGTTTAAGGAGCAGGTCAGGCAGGCTTCGGTTTTTACGCTGGAAAAAATGGCCGACGCGCTCTACGCCGGTTATGCGGAATTGCGCGGACAAACCGACAATCTCAGCGATGCGCTGGATTACGCGCGGAATTTTGATGTGCAAAAACTCTGGGACGAGCAGAAAGAAAAAATCAACGCCCAGCTGGGCGAACAAGGCTATTCATTTTTATTCCAGATCAGAGTTGATAAAAACTGGCCGTCCGGTTATGTGCCGGCCGTCAAGCTGACCTATCAGCGTTGGGACAATATTTCTCTGGACTGGGACGCGGCTCTGGCGGAATTATGGAAAACGCTGGACGAGTATCGCTTCAGCGTGAAGCTGACCAAAGATATTGAGTATGACACTTCGCTGGCCGATCTGCGGGACAAGGCTGGAATGCTGGCCGAGCTGTACACGCCGCTGCCCAGACTTTTTCAGGTGATCTCCGAGCTGGACACGGCCCCGCTTTTTACTTTTCCCTCGACCAGGGTTTTGCTGGAGGTCAATAATTACTGTTCGGCCAACGCGGTGAAAGAACTGCTGGATTTTTTGCTGGTCAATTTCTTTCAAAAAAAAGCCCTGGAAGAAGGCGCGCTGCCTTCGCTTTTGAGCGGCGATCCGGTAACTTCTATTTTGAATGCTGCGGATTTGCCGGAAGTTTATGATCCGGTGGCTTTTCGCAATGTGCTCGGCCGCGGCGGAGTGGCTTTTGACCGCCGCCGCACCGCACAGTACAATCAGTTTTTTTACGGCGACCTGCCGGCTTTGCAGGGCGCGGCGCGGGAGGCGCAGGCTCTGTCCGGGTTTTTTTCTTTTCTCACGGCCAACGGCTATCAGCTGAAACTGCTGACTTCTCAAGAATACCGCGGTCTGCCCAGCGGTGAGGCCAGATTAAGCGCTCTGGCTTTGAGCTACGCGCGCGGCGTGTTTACCAAAGAGGGCGACGGCGCGGTAGATATTGACAGTTTGCAGGGGCGGAATATCCCGGTTCTCGCCGCGGCGAAAAATTATTACAAGACTTTTGACACGCCGGCTTTGAGCAATTATTTTGACCGCGGCTTTGCCGAGGACACTATCCGCGCGGAAGCGGCCTGCGCGCTGGTCGAGCTGTCTTTCAGCCTTTTTGGCGGCACTACGCCGCCCTATGTGCGCGGCGCGATCCGTCTAGCGCCGCTTTTTAATTTTGTGGCACAGATTGTCAGCCATCAAGAAGAATTATTGCGCGATTTTGACGCGCACCGCTCTATGCTGCAATCCGCAAATTCTTTGCCTTTGCTGAAGCAGGCGCTCTATGACGCGCCGCTTTTGGTCTTGCACGCTGTTTGCACGGTTTCCGGCAATGAGACCGCGCCTCTGGAACAAGAAGCTCTGCAGGAACCGACCGTGCCAGGACAGGAAAGCACCACTGTGCCCCTGCGCCGCACAGACAGCCTGTATTATCTGCCGGTCGCTTACAATGTCCAAGCGCCTAAAATCAGGCTGCAAGCCGAACTGTATGATTTTGCTCCGCAGCTGGCTAAAGTCGAATATTCCTTTAATTTTGCGCCTTTTACGGAAGCTGAGACAGATGAATGGGGTATGGTCGCGCTGCCGGATTTTTCCGTGGCGGAAGGCCAGAATATTATCGCTTTTCGCTCGGCCAATTGTCTGGGACAGACCAATACCCAGTATTTGCGGATCATCCGCTCCAGCACGCCGCTTTTGGCCTCCGAGCTGTATCCGGCTCCGCAGGCCGCGGTCGGCACCGGCAATCTCACGCTCAGCGCGCTTTTTTATAACGCGCAGTTCATCTCCAATAATATCGAAGTTTCTTCTGTCGAAACCGTGCGGGTGGACGGCGAGGAGCTAGGCGCAGATCGTTATATCATCACGCGCGGTTCCAATCATATTTACCGGAATTTTCTAAAGCTGGAGATTCCGGTGAGCCTGAACGCCGGTCGGCATACAGTGACCCTGCGGGCTAAAGATACTTACGGCCACCAGAGCCAGACAAACTGGTTTTTTGAGGTGGACTTGTCCCCGCCGGAAATCCTGCTGGCCGGAGCGCTTGCTGTGCAGCCCGGACGGGATATAGAATTAAATTATATTTTGTCCGATGCTCAGTCCGCCGCCTTGCAGGATTTGCAGATTGTTCTGCGCAAAGATGACCGGATCATCTGGACTAAAGATTATCCATTGGCCGGCGCCGGCCCCCAGCAGGAAATAATCACCAGCTTAAATCCGCTGGCGGACGGAGAGTACACGGTGGAGATCGCCTGCTCGGATTTAGCCGGCAACCGCACGTTTAGCGTCGGCGCTTTGTTTATTGATTCCACTCCGCCAGAAGTGGGCTTGGTTTTTGACGATCGCCTAAGTTTCTCCAGTCCGCCGGCCGTGTTTACTGTAACCGCCAGCGAAGAAATTTCCGGCCAGATCATTTTGTGCGAGCCAAAACTAAATGTGCGCGTGCCGCTCGAACTGGAGCCATCCGCCGGGATTTATACCGCCGCGGTCAGCGCGCAGGGTCTGCCGGATGGATTTTATATAGTGTCGGTGCTGGCCGTTGACGCAGCCGGCAATAGCACGGAAAAAACTTTTGGCGAATTTCTAGCAGACAGCACCGGGCCGCAGATTTCAGGATTGTATGCCGAGCCGGCCGTGCTAAATCGCCATAATGCTTACCGTGCGAAAATACACATCAGCATTCTGGAGGACGCCGGGCTGCCAGAGGCGGAATTACTGCATAAATCCACGGGACGGATAGTATACCGTGCCGCGCTGGACGAACAGCATAAAACTTTAGATCTATCTGCCGCTTATTATTTGCCGGGCGCCTATCTGATCAGGGTGACAGCTAGGGACGCTCTGGGCAATAGGACCATTCGTGCTTGCGAAATTATTAAAGACGGCCTCGCACCGGAAATCAGCGCGCCGGAGGAAAATGCGCCGGTAGGCGGACTGACTCTGATCACCGGCAAAGTCTCGGATGCGGACTGGACGAACGCGCAGGATTTTGAATCTTACGCGCTTTACTGGGCCGAAGGCTTCCGCGCCCTGCCTGCCGATCTGCGTGAACTGGATACTCAATGGCAGTCCGCCGGACTGGAAACACCTTATATCAACCGCGGCACGGCGGCCGCTAAAAATATTTCTTACCGAGCAGCGCCGGAAACCGCGCTTTTGGGCTGGTGGGACGCCGCGCAGCTGCCCGCCGGGGCCTATACCCTGCTTTTGGTTTCCGCGGAAAAAGGTCTGGGTATTTCCGCTGGCCTTGTCCGGCACGTTTTCGTCGAGCCGGCCGGGGAAAATAAATTGAGCATACACATTGTTCCGAATTTTCCGGCTGAAGTGGATTATGCACTGAGCCGGAATGTTACATTCAATATCCTGAATAACGGCGCCACCGCCAACATCAGCGCGGAAATACTGGACAAATACGGCAAGGTGGTGAAACATAGTTTCTGGCCGGAGGCGCCGGGACTGGTTTACAGCGGACGCCCGCTAGAGATTTCCGACGGCGCGTATTTATGGCAGGCGGACGGCTGGCATTTGCTTCTGGCCGCGGCGGAAGACTGTTCATTTAATATTCTTTTAAGCGGCGTGGATAGCGTGCATTCAGCGGAACTGCCGTACAGCTTTGGCTCCGCTGTTTTGCAGTTAAGCGGCGAACTGGCCGCCGGGGAAACTAAAGAGATCATTTTTAACACGCAGGCCACTAATCTGTACATCAATGCGGAAAAAAATAATTCCAGCGCGGTCTGGCTGCGGCTGGGCGCCGGAGCCTATACGCCGTATGCCGGCAGTTATGCGCTGGCTTTGACCGGCAGCGCCGGCCAGCTGGCTCTGGGCTGGGACGGCCGGCTGGACGCCGGCGGTTATGCCGACAGCGGAGAATACACCCTGCGGCTCTTGGCTTCCGGTCTGGCTGGCGGAGTCTGCCGGGCTGCAGTCACTTTCAATATTGCCACGCCTTTTACGGTTTTGAACAAAGCCCAGTCGCCGGCGGACGGCATTTTTGACACTTTTGGCGAAATCAATAAAATCACTTTTGCTTACACGGCCAATAAAGACAGCTACTTAAGCGCGGCTATTCTAGCCGGCTCAGGAATCACAGTGTCTGTTCTGCCGGAGCAAAAAATTTTCGGTTCAGAAACGACAGCTTATCTGAGCTGGGGCGGCGGTTATCCGCAGTTTACCAGCGGCCAGAAATTGGTCAGCGGAGATTACCGCGCCGTGCTGTGCCTGCGCTCCGCCGACGGAGAGCGTAAAACCTTGGATTATCCGAATATTCGGATTAAGAATAACAGCAGCGGTTCTCTGGCTAGGCTGGATCCTCCGGGTGAGACAATGTTATTCAATGGCACTCCGGTGCGCGCGGTGACCGGCTCCTCGGAGTATTACTGGTCGGCGCGCGGCGAAGGCACCTACACCGTGCCTAAAACTTTTTCTTACGAGCTGGGCGTCTCCGGTATGCAGGCCGTGACCGCCGCGCCGTTTGTGCCTTTCGCGGGGCTGTATCACCGGGGCTTTGATAGAGTGAAATTAAAAGTGGAAGTTTCTTATAGATGGAATATTGACTATCACGCTGTGGATGTTCAGTACACAAGACAGGCCGACCAGATAGATATTTTTGATTTTCAATTTACGCCCGGCAAACAAGAAATTTCTCAGGCAGGCTCTTCCAGCTATATGCACAAACCCGCGGATAGAAAATTTGATGGCTTCGGCACAGACTGTATAACGGTGACGATTAAAGATTTGCAGGGTGTAATTTTATACACTAGAAAAATTGACAACACCGAATATTTTAATGATTTGGCCTGCAATGGAGCGTTTCAAGTCAATGTCAGAGCCGTGCCTTGGCGTATCAATAACCATTGTTATAACCAAAGTTTTATCACTATAAAAATGCTTGACGACATCAAATACTCCCGCTTGACCAACCGCTACTACGCTTGGTACGGCTACGTGAACAAATATTATCCGCTGGAATTTGATTTTACCGCTATGCGCGATGATTTAGGCAAGCTAGGTTTTGTGCCGAGCAGTTATTTTCTGAATGGCCTAAACAGCGTTACTTTGAATGCCCTGCTTAAAGAAAGTTACCCGCAGGTTTTGAGCGCGGACACCGCCGAACAAAACCAGAGTATTATCGAAGCCCTGCAAAAAACTAATGTGCTGTACGAGAGCATTCCCGCCCTCGATGATAGTTATTACAATTATCTGGACGACGAATACTGCGAATTTATCCCAATGACTTTTGGCCTGACGCATTTTGTGACGGACAATATACTTCCTTCGGCCAATATGCCGGCGCTGGTGCGCGTATACTCGGATTATCTAGTGACGGCCAGCATACCTTGGCCGGCGACCGAGGAGTTTATCCAGAGCGCAGAAAACAGCGCCAAAAAACTAATCGATAATCTGAGCGCCGCGCGGGATATTGATCTGGTTGATTATGGCGCGCTGCCCAAAATATTTGAGAGACAGTCCATTGATTTTGGCGGGCTGGGCTCAAGCCGGCTGCTGGTGCCGGCCGCGCTGGGCAAGAAAGGCCGTTATCAAAAAGAGCTGTCTGTTCTGGCCGCTGGTCTGCCGAAAAATGTAGACCGCAATTCTCTGCATTTTACGCTCTTAAAAGCGCCGGATGATGTGCGGATCAGCTTTGACAACGGTTTGTCTGATGCCGCTTATGCTTCTTCGGCCAGCGTCGTCGCGCATTATGCCGCGGAGATTGCCGGCAATATTTTTGCCTGGTCGACGGAACAGGATTTCTTCCTCAAAAACGGCGTAATCGACAGCCCGCCTCTGCGCTTCAATGCGTACGGCTACGCGCCGGACTCCGGACGTCTGCCAATTTATGAGGCTTATTTTGCCGCGTTAAACCGCCGCGCGGATCTGCCTGCCCAGAATATCACGCCTATTGATTATTACACTTTTCTGGAGCGGGATTATTATAATCCGCGTTCCGGCTACACGCTCAACCCCAATCTGGATTTTGAACGCTGGACAGTGCAGGTTTATGACCAGACCGGCCGCCCCAATCAAGACCTCTCCGTGACGGATGTCACTTTAAGCAACACGGACCTCTGGCAGAATAGCTTTAAGGTCAAACTAAAACTGGATGCGGTGGAAAAGCGCTATGTGCGGATCGAAGGTGCTGCCGCGGGCGACTATGAGCTGCTGTATTCTGACGGCGATAAGTGGCTGACTATTTGCACCGGCAATCCGGCCGAAGGACATTTGGGCTGGTGGGATGTGACTATGCTCAACGGCAGTTACACGCTGGCATTGAAAGTGCACGCTCCGGACGGCGCTTATTCGCTGGCCAAACAGGATGTGTATGTCGGCAAACTTTTCAAGTCCGGGGACAGCAGCGAGGCCAACCGGCTGGTCAGCAGTCCCTATCAGCGCACGGCGGTTTATTTTCATCCGCGGTCTTACGCGGAGGATAAATTTATCACTGTTTCCCCGGTGAGACTGCGCGAGCTTAAACTGCAGAGCCAGCCAGAGCTTTACACGCTTGGCCCGATCGCAGAAATACTGCCGCACGGCTCCAGTTTCCCGGATGCGGACAAACGTCCGACAGTGGTGTTCCGCTACAGCGCGGAGGATTTGGCGGAAATGCAGGGTCGGGGCGTGGACATTGCCAGACTGGGGCTTTATTACATCAATGAAGCCGGCGCGTTAGAGCGGGCTAACAGTGAAATAATCAAAACGGATTACGGTCTGGAAATCTGGACTGTGCTGAGCCATTTTTCTCCCTATGCTGTGCTAGCCGGCGAGGTGCCGGAACAGCCGACTTTCAATGTGTTTTTGAGCGATTTGCAGACGCGCAGGTTAAAAATATTTGGCCGCGCCAGACCGGACAGCGAGCTGGAAATATATCTGGACGACGATGCCTATCTGGGCGACCGGGACGGCGAAAATATTATAGATACGCTGGCGGTGACCACGGATATTTCTGCCTGGGTGTTTGACCGCCGCGGCTGGAATGAAAATTATGCGGACAAACTGTCACCGGCAGAACAGGCTAAAATCGCGGAGGCTAGGGAGCTTTTGCGAGAAATGTATCTGGCCGCGCTGGCGGATAATCAAGCCGCGGAACAAGAGTTTGCCAGACAGTACGCGCTTTTGATCACCGATGATCAGGAGCGGGCGGAGCTGATCCGCGCTTTTCTGGTCGCCAATAACCGCGCGGAAATTATTACTGCCAATTCTGGCGTGGCTTTACAGGATGATGTGGAATTAAAACTGGGAATTTCCGCTCCTGCTTTGAATATGTATCTGCCGGAGCGGCTGGAAATTATTTTACGCAAATCTTTTCCGGTGCTAAGCGGCCATCCAGCGCGGATTTTCCGGCTGAACTCTGACGCGCGCGGTTATTTTGCCTCTGAACTGCCGCTGGACGCGCCAACCGCCAGCATTTATGTCACTTACGTCTTGACCGGCAATATTCAAAA
Organism: Candidatus Margulisiibacteriota bacterium; assembly: GCA_031279305.1. Classification (GTDB taxonomy): domain Bacteria; phylum Margulisbacteria; class Termititenacia; order Termititenacales; family Termititenacaceae; genus JAISQA01. Next base: position 13,533 of record JAITIS010000005.1, read on the forward strand.
CAGGCCGGTTGCCAGGCTGGATTTTGCAGAAGACCCGGAAGCTCCGTCTTTTGTGGAGGTGGCGCTCGACAGTTTTTTTCTTAACAGCCAGTCAAAAGAAGGCGCGTCTGTCCGGGTGCGTTTGAGCGAAGAAGCCAAGCTGTTGATCTACTGTTACAATACCGCGGGAGAGTTGCTTGACCTCAGGCATCAGAACGTTTTTTTAACCAGCCATACTCTGAACTTAAAGCCGGCCGACGAAGGCGCGTATTATTATGTGCTGGAACCGATAGACCCGGCGGGTAATTTGGGGCAGGCTTATGGTTTTGCGCTGACTGTTGATTATACGCCGCCGTCTCCCGCAGAAATAACCCTGCCGGCTTATATCAATCCCTGCCTGGCAGACTTGAAAGATCTGGTAAAAGTCGGCGAAAATATTGTGACTTATTCCATCGAGATTGCGGACTGGGAAATAGTTTCCGGCGCTTATGCGCAGCGTGGGTATCCTTATGCGCTGACCGCCGCGGATGCCGCCGGAAACACTGCGGTTTTTGCTGGAATAGTCACGGTAGACACCACCGCTCCGGTTCTGACGAATTTTAATTTTGGCCCGCAGTCTGCGGACGGAGTGCGGATTTTTTGGCCGGCGGAAGACGACGCCGTTTATCTGTTGACCGCCCGTGCTCTGGCCGGCGGGGAAGCCGCCACGTACAGCGTCCGCGCCGCCTATTACTACGACCAGCAGGTCAGCAGAAATACTTTTTATGAATACACTTTGCAGGCTATAGATGAAGCAGGCAATACCGGCAATATTTTACGGCGGCTGGTATATACAGCGGACGATACTTTGCAGGCATATGTCACGGCTGATCCGGCGGAGCTGGCATATAAAGAAGCCCGCGTTATTCCGCGTTCGGAGAGTTTGTTTGTGGTGCAGAGACTGTCTGACGCGGACGCTGCGGAGGATTTACAGCCCGGCGCCGTGCAATTGACCGCGCTGTACCGTTTCTTAAACAGCGCCGCTGATCAAAGCCCGCTGGAAATAACTTTCGCTTTTGACCCGCAGTATCTAGCCGAACAGTATATCCGTCCAGACAGCTTGGTGGTTTTGCGCCGCGCGGATAGCTGGACTGCCGCGGGGGTGGAGCTGGTCACGCTGAATTATCAGGAAAATAAAATCGTTTTCCGCGCCGCCGGCTGCGGTGATTACGCTGTCTTCGGCGGACAGGAATACTGGGTGTATGACCGCGGCGCCGCGCAGATCGCTTTTATCGGCCTCAAAGATAATGACTATGTGGACAGCGCCGCGACGATCAGCGCCAGAGTGCGCGATCCGGACACGGCGATCAACACGCAGAATATCTGGTTTGTGCTGGATAACAGCCGTTATGTCCTGCCGCCGGAGAGTTTCACTCCTGATCCCGCCGGCGGCGGACGGACGGGACGGCTGGATTTCAGTCTGCAAAAATTACTCCAGACGCCCCTGTCTTCCGGCGGGCATATTCTGGATCTCTACGTGCTGGACCAGCTCGGTCACACGGCGAACGCGACACTGCATTTCACCACGGAGCGGAGTTTTCAGATCGATAGGATTTTGCCCGCGCCCAATCCGTTCGGGGCGGATGGAGTTTATTTTACCTATCAGCTGTCTGGACCGGCGGAGAGCATCCGCCTTCGTGTCTATGACGTGAACGGCCGCCTGATACGCGAGCTGGACGGCTGCGGCAATCAAGCCGGCTATAACAAAACCCGCTGGGACGGCCGAGACAGGCATGGCGCCTTTGTAGCCAACGATGTTTATTTCTATGCGCTGGAGGTCGAGGCGGAAGGACGGAAAAAAATTTATAAAGGCAAGGTTGCGGCTTTGCGTTAAAGGGGGCGGCAGTATGAAAAAATATTTATGGCTGTGCGGATTGCTCTTGGTTTTAGGCGCGGCGGACAATAATGCGGCGGACTTTCTGCAGACGGGTTTAAGCGCGCGCAGTATGGCGCTGGGCAGCACCGGCATAGCCGCCGGCGGACATATCGACGCCGCTTTCTTAAATCCGGCCGCCCTGCAGGATGTGCGCCTGGAGTTTTTTTCCGCTGCGGCGCAGGATTTTGGCCTAGCCGAAAATAAAATGTTTGCCTGGGCCGGCGCCTTCACTTTTCAGGGCCGGCCGGTCGCCGCCGGCTTAATCTACGCCGGCTCGGCGGTCAATGGTCTGGAGCGCACCGAGCTGGACGCCGATGAGCGTCCGGTGGAGCAGGGCGTATTCAATGTAGGCAAGAATAATTACACGCTGGTCCTGGCTGGAGAGCAAGCGCCGGATTTTTGGTGGGGCTGGAGCCTGCGGCGGTATCTTTACGCTCTGGACGCGTCCTCTGCGGAGGCCACGGCTCTGGATCTTGGCTGCCGCTGGACGATGCTGCGACTGGGTGGCGCCGAAATTTTTGGCGGAACCAGCCTGCGCAATATCGGACGCACCAAAGTCCGCTGGAGCACCGGCCATACCGATACCCTGCCTTTTGGCGTCAATTTCGGCCTCTCCGCGGCACGGGAAATATTAGCCGGACAGGCACTGCTTAATCTGGACTGGGGATGGCGCGAAGAGCAGGAGCTGGAATTTCGCGCCGGACTGGAATATGACCTGCATACCCTGATTTTAAGAGCGGGCTGGGACGAACGCTTGACTTACGGCATCGGACTGCATTATTTTGAGCTGACCTTAGACTATGCCCAGACCACGCACGAGGATCTGGGCTTGCAGCAGAGAGTATCCCTGCTTTTATATTTATAATAATGCGTTAACGTTTTTTAGCCACGATAAAAAGATAACCGAGCTGGTCTAAATCTTTGCGTTTATAGAAAAATTTTATTTCTTTGTTAAGAGATTCGCG
>JAITIS010000081.1 GCA_031279305.1 Candidatus Margulisiibacteriota bacterium
CCAATATACAAACTGGTGGATAATAAATTTACTATTTTTTTATACATTTTTTTTCAGCAAAGCCAAAAATTTTTGCACGCTATCCGCCGTCTTGTGGCTGGTTTTGTAGCCGGGATAACGCTCGGCAATCGCCAAGTCACGCGCTAGATTCAGTTTCTTGAGGCGCACCGCGTAATTATGGCCCAGCTTTTTGTGGTAACGTGCCAGATACTCCTGTTCCGGCTGGCCAGCCGTGGGAATATAGAGAGCTTTTTTCTCCAGCTCAGCCAGATCCATCACTGTAGAATAGCCGGAGCGGGTCACAACCAGCCGCGCCCTATTCATAATCTCTTCCTGCTTTTTTCTGTCGAGCAAACCGTAAATTTCCAGCGCGCCCCGTTTCTCGCGCAGCCCCGCTTTTTCCGGATTGCCTAGTGTGACAACCACTTTTTTGCCCTGCAGCTGGTCTAACGAAGCTGTTATTTTTTGTTCAAAAACCGTGCGCTGGGGCTCCGGGCCAGAAATAGAAATAAAATAATCTATGTCCGGCCGTATTTTGCGGTGTTTTAACATCGACAAAATTCCGATGTATTCAATATCCGCAGGCTTAAAAAACCAAAAATTATGCGTCAGTTTTCCAGAGAGAGGATTTTGTTCCGTGTCCGGCACGATCACCTTTGTAAAATTTTTTTTCACGCGGTGCATATAACGCTCCGTAAAAAGCGCGGCAAAAAAAGGCAGTTTGCGGATAGAGTGCTTTAATTGATTGGACAAAAGATAACTGGGTTTATCCGGCAGATAAATGCCAAAACGCGAATCCGAAACCACAATATCAAATCGGTATTGGCGGTTTAACCGCAGAAAAGTCTTGTGTTCTACCTGCGCTTCGTAAATAAACAAAGGCGAAATTAGAAAAAATTTGCGGGAAGAAAAACCTTTCCGGCTGAAAACCCGGGAAAAAGAATAATCTGGCAGCTCAAAATATTTCGTCACCCCGCCGCCCAACTCCCGGCGCAGAAAAGCTAGACTGCGTCCAAAAGCGATGACATAAACCGTATAGCCGGCGGAAACCGCCGCTTGAATCAGCGGCAGAGAACGGGTGGCGTGCCCCAAGCCATAAGAATTGAGCGCAAAAACAATTTTTAAGCCTCTCCGGGAACGCATAGAGGATTATTATAGCGAATGTTATCTGTGTAAACCAGCCGCGGCGACCAGCATATGGTCAGCTTCAACCGAGTTGCCAGAAGTTGTCAGGTAATTGCCGATCAAAAAACCGTTGGCGCCGGCCTCAAAAACCAGATTTTGCTCCTCGCCTAACAGCTGTTCCCGTCCGCCCATCACTCCTATATTTTTATCCGGCAGGAAAAATCTAAAAAGCGCGATAGTCCGGCAAATATCCGCCCGGGGCAATGGCTGTATGCGCCGCAAAGCCGTGCCGGGTATAGGATTGAGGAAATTCAACGGCACAGACTCTGGTGATAATTCCGCGATGGCCAGCACCAGCTCTACTCTCTGCTCTTTCGTCTCGCCCATTCCTACTATGCCGCCGCAACACAGCTCCAAGCCAGTTTCTTTGGCCGCGCGCGCCGTGGCCGCCCGCTCAGCATATGTATGCGTGGTGCAAATATTGGGGAAAAAAGATTCCGCGGTCTCCAGATTGTGATGATAGCGGTTCAGGCCGGCGTCTTTTAATCTCCGCAGAGTGTCTTTATTCAGAATGCCCAGACTGGCTGCCGGAGCAATGCCCGCCACTTTTAACAAACGCACAGCCTCCAGAACTTTTTTTATATCCTCCGGCGGCAAAGCGCGGCCGGAAGTCACTATGCCAAAACAATGCGCGCCGTTTTGCTGAGCGATTAAGCCTTGCCGGACGATCCTCGCCGTATCAAGCAAAGCGTATTCCGGCACGCTGGTTCGATGATAGACGGACTGGGCGCAGTAAGCGCAGTCTTCCGGGCAGCGACCGGATTTGGCATTGACAATGCTGCATAACTGCGCGTGTTTTCCGGTATGCTTGTCACGAATTTCTCTGGCCTGACGCATCAACTCCGGCAGTTCGGCGTCAGGAGTGTTGAGAATGGCGAGACCGTCGGATTTAGTGAGCATATAACAGGTTATATAATTTATTTTTTAATCCGTCCAGATTACGCGCCGCGGCAGCGGAAATACTCAAGGTTTCCAGCTCCGGGAATTCTTGCCTAAAATTGGCGATATTTTCCGCGCTTTGGGGAATATCAATTTTATTAAAAACTACGAGCTGTTTTTTTCTAGCCAATTTAGCGCTGTAGGCGCGCAGTTCTTTATTGATGATCCGGTAATTTTGCGCTGGGTCGCCGGAAAAGCCGCTGGCATCCAGCAAATGCACGATAAATTTTGTCCGCTCGATATGGCGCAGAAATTCAGCGCCCAGTCCCGCGCCGTCCGCCGCGCCGGCGATGAGTCCGGGAATATCGGCGATAACCAGTTTTTTCCGGCGCACCGGCAAAACGCCCAGATTGGGCGACAGGGTGGTGAAAGGATACGCGCCGATCTTGGGTTTGGCGTTGGTCAGGGCTTTGAGCAGGGTGGACTTGCCGGCGTTGGGCAGACCGACCAGACCGAGGTCAGCGATGAGTTTAAGTTTAAGCTCCAAGGTATATTCCTCGCCGGGCAAGCCGGGCTGGGCGTACCGCGGCGATTGGTTGCGCGAGGTGGCAAAATGATAATTACCCCCTCCGCCCCTGCCGCCTCTGGCCAGCAAAAAGCGCTGGCCTGCTTTGGTTAAATCTATCAATGTCCTGCCAGTTGCGGCGTTCTGTATTATGGTGCCGCGGGGAACTTTGATTGCTATATTCTGGCCGTCCCGTCCGGCCATTTTATTGCGCATGCCATTCTGCCCGTCCTGCGCAATAAATTCTTTTTTGAAACGAAAATCCGTCAAGGAATTTAAGCCGGCGTCGGCTTCTAGGTACACCGAACCGCCGTCCCCGCCGTCTCCGCCGGCCGGACCGCCGTAGGGTTTGTATTTTTCCCGCAGGAAATGTTTGCCGCCTGCGCCGCCCCTGCCGGCTCGGACATAAATAGCGGCTTCATCAATAAACATATAAAGGATATCCTGAAAAAGCTCAGGCCAGAAAATCAGGCCGGATATACTGAAACTTTTTGTTTTTCTCTATTGTATCTTTCGAATTTTACCACTCCATCAACAGTGGCAAAAATATTGTAATTTTTGGCCAGCCCCACATTATGGCCGGGCATAAATTTTGTGCCTTTTTGCCGCACAATGATATTGCCGGAGCGCACTCTCTGTCCGCCAAAAACTTTAACGCCCAGATACTGCGGGTTGCTGTCTCTGCCGTTACGGGAAGCGCCTTTGCCTGTCTTATGGGCCATTTTCCAAACTCCTCAATTGTTTATCTTTTCGATTTTCACTATAGTATAATTTTGGCGATGGCCTTTTTTACGGCTGTAGCCGGTTTTAGG
>JAITIS010000114.1 GCA_031279305.1 Candidatus Margulisiibacteriota bacterium
TATTTCCCCCCGCTTAGAATAACCAGCCAAACATTTTGGACAGTACGCCGGGCGATTGCGGTGTGGAAACCGTGCCCGCGCCTTTGACCGTAATTTTGGCATTGGCGATCTGCGTCGAATATATCGAGTTGTCATCCAGCAGACGGTCTGTGCTGACTATGCCGGAGACTTCCAGCGTCTCTACTTCATCGTTGACCTTGATCGAACGCTGTCCCAGCACGAAGAGGTTGCCATTGGGCTGTATATCGATAATCGTGGCGGTGATCGTGGTTTTGATCGAAGTCTCGCGGGTCGTCCGGCCAGTGCCCGAATAATTAGCGCGGCCAGTGGTCAGAAAATTTAGGCGGTTATCGATAGTGTCGCGCCGGCCAGTGTTGCCCAGCGTCGAATTATTGTCCGCGCGGTTGGTAAGATTGAGCGCAATATCATCGCTTTTGTTTGTTCGCGTGGTGCCGGACTGCGCGGCATTCAGGCTTTCATCGATAATAATGGTGATCGTATCACCGACGTTAAACTTAGTGTTTTTAAGCATCGGCGAGCGAGAATTAGTCCCCCAGAGCGAACTACCAAAACTTAGATTAAGACAGAGAAAAACCCCCAGAAATAGGCCTAGATATTTTTTCATCTTTCCCCCACTTATTTTTATTCCAGTCCCTTAATATTTATTATAGTATACAAAAAGGTGATTATCAAACCAAATTTGGAAGTTTACGCCTTTAGAGCGTCATCCGGCATTCTCCCTCGCCGGTGATCTCGACCTGCAAAACCCGGTCATTAGGAAGCCGCACCCTGATCCTGTCTCCCAGTGTTCCGGCCTGCAGGGAGCGGGCGGTAGTTCGGACAACCACCCCCTCGCCCTGCACGCACAGGGACACATTGTCTCCCGCGTTGACCAGCCGGCGCGCGCCTAACATCCAGACAAAAAGCGGATCGCCGGCATTCAGCCCGGCGGTCAGCACTATATCGCCGCGCAGAGAGCCGGCCTCGGCCAAATAACGGGAGTGTTTGAGAATATCCGTTCTGGCCGGGTAAAAATCCTCCGCGGTCACCGGCTCGCCTTTGCGCAGTGTCCGTCTGGCGTAATAAGCGTCCGCGTAAGCCTCGGCCCGGCAGCGCAGGCGAAAAGCCCGAAAAAAACGGCCGTCCGTGTATATGGCATATTTGACAAAAAACACCGGGCCTAAATCTTTGGCGGACAGCTCCGCCTCGATAGTGTAATTGTCTGTGCTGACAGCCACGGCCCGCGGCGATTTGACAAAATTGAGAGACACCGTTTTGTCCGCGAAACGGGGCAGACTTTTAATCTCGTCTAAAGCCAAACTTAACAGTTTTTCCGGTGTAATTTCAGCGGAAAAAATAACGGCCGCCAGACAGGCAGCCGTTATGAGCAGACGTCCCGGCATTAACTCTAGCCGCGGGCGATCTCTATGGCGGAATTTAACATCGCTTCGCCGGATTGGATCGCTTTGGAAACTACATCAAAAGAACGCTGGGTAATGACCATCTGCATCATCTCCGCCACGATGTCCACATTGCTGCTTTCCAGCGAGAACTGGGCGATCTGGCCAAACCCTTCTTCTTCGGGCAGACCCTCAATGCCCAATCCAGAAGCCGCCGTCTCCACGTAGAGGTTGCCGCCGATGCTCTTGAGCGAGGACGGGTTGACGAAACGGATCAGCTCGATCTGGCCGATCTGCGACTGCTCGATCTGGTTATTTTCCTGCACATAGACGGTGCCGGCGGTCGTGATGAGAATATTGGTTGTGGTGTCCGGTATGCGCAGTTCCGGCTCCATCGGATAACCGTCGATATTGACGATGCGGCCGTCAGAGTCTTTGTGCAGATTGCCCGCGCGGGAATAAGCCAGCGAGCCGTCCGGCAGGCGGAATTTGAGCAGTCCCTCGCCCTGGATGGCGATGTCCAGCGAGTTATTCGTCACCTCGATAGTGCCGGAGGAAAAATCTTTGGGCGTGCCAACCACGCGCACGCCGGCCCCCAGCTCCACGCCGCCTTTTTCATAAGTAGTGTCGGCGTCGCGCACCGCTTCCTCCAGTATTTCCGGAAAAAGCGTTTCCATTTCCACCCGCGATTTTTTGAAGCCGGTGGTTTTGACGTTGGATACATTGTTGGTGATTGTAACTAGGTCTTTTTCCATAGCGCTCATGCCCGTAGCCGCCACGTGAAATTGTCTAAACATTGAACCCCCCTCTTAAAATTCAAATAAAATAATACCACAAATTTACCGTATAGCCAAACGGAAAAAATAGCTATATAATAGAAGCTAGAGTTGCCTAGAGATAGGCGTGGAGGTGAACTTGTGTCAGTCAAACTAAAACTAAAGCGTATGGGCAAAAAACACCAGCCTTTTTACAGACTGATTGCGATAGACAGCCGCAGGGCTTTAAGTTCGGGAGAATATTTGGATAATCTAGGTTTTTACAATCCTTTGGTCAAACCGGCGGAATTCAAGGTGGACGCGGAAAAACTAAAAAAATGGCGCGGCGCCGGAGCCAAACCTTCGGAGCGAGTCGCCAAACTGTTGAAACAAGCCAATATAGCCTAACTTTTAAGGAGCAGTCAATGAAAAATCTGGTGGAGCTGCTGGTCAAGTCACTGGTCGACAATCAAGAGCAGGTTAATGTCACCGAAACTGCCGGCAGCAGCGTGATTATCATTGAGATCAAAGTCGATCCGTCTGATGTGGGCAAAATCATCGGCAAAGAAGGCCGTATCGCCAATGCCATACGCACCGTAGTCAAGGCGGCGGGCGCCAAGCAGAATAAAAAAGTCACCGTGGAGATCGTCACCGACGATAATAATGCTCCGCGGGAATAAATAAACAAGGGGGGAGTTTATGGAATTAAGTCTGCAGAGAAATGTCACTATTAAGGTTATCGTCACGGAGGAATTCAAAAAATACCTCGTGGCCGAGCTGGAAAGAGCCATCAAAAATATGGACGGCCAGCTGGGCAATATGGAAACCCAAGGCAAGCGTCTGGTCGAAAATCTCAAAAAACAGGGCGAGAAAACTGTCAAACAGATTTCCGCCATAGTTCAGCAGATAAATCTGGATAAACAGCAGGCCACGCTGGCCAAAACCGATCTGGATAAAAAGATCGAGGAAGCCAAAAATTTGAAAATCGGCGCGGAGTTTTTGCAGGGCACCGTGCAGGGCACCGTCACCGTCAAAGAAGGCGACAATCTCTACAAAAAACTGGGCGGCGTGGAAGTGTTGCTCAAAGACGGCATTATTCAAGAGATCCGGGGAGTGAACTGATTTATTCGCTCGGCGTCATCACCGGCGCGCACGGCGTCAAGGGCGAAATTAAACTTCGTTGCGTCTACGGGGATTTTGATTTTTCCGGCGTAAAAAATATATACATCGGCGGCCAGCGCTACACGCTGGACAGCTGCCGCCCGCATAAAGCCAGCATCCTGCTTAAATTACGGGAAACAACCGACCGGAGCGCGGCGGAAACTCTGCGCGGACAGGAAGTCTGTCTGCCGGAGAGTCCGCGCCAAAACACCGTATTCAGGGAAGACCTGCTCGGCAAAGAGGTTATCGACAGAGGGAAAAACATCGGGACAGTCACGGAAATAATCCAGTCGCCGGCGCACGATATATTGGTGATAAAAAAGGATGGCGCGGAAATGCTGGTGCCGCGCGCGGCTAAATTTATTCTGGAAATAGCGGATAAAATAAAGGCGGATTTGAACGATCTGGGCGAGTAATATTTATCCCGCGAGCCTATGAGGATTGTCTCCTGGCCTGATTGCGGCTAGGATTGGGTTTATGCAATTTAATATTCTGACTATTTTTCCCGAAGTCATCGAGCCGTACTGCAGCGCGTCGATCATCGGCCGGGCGCAAAAGAAAAAACTGCTAAAAATAAATGTGGTAAATATCCGCGGCTACTCCGCGGACAAGCGCCGCAAGGTTGATGACGAGCCTTTTGGCGGCGGGCCCGGAATGGTGATGCTAGCCCAGCCGATCTATGACTGCCTCGCCGCGCTCAAACTGCCCCAGAAACGCCGCGTCATCCTGACCAGCCCGCAGGGCAGGCCGTGGACGCAGGCGCTGGCCAAAGACTTCGCGCGGGAAAAAAACATCACGATCATCTGCGGGCGCTACGAGGGCGTCGACGAGCGCATAATGCCTCTGATCACCGATGAAATATCCATCGGAGATTATGTGCTCACCGGCGGCGAGCTGCCCGCGCTGGTCATAATCGACAGCATAGCTAGAATGTTAAGCGGCGTGGTAAAGGAAGCGTCGGTCATCAACGAAACCTTTTATGACGGCGCGTCTTTTGACCATCCGCATTACACCCGTCCGGCGGATTTCCGCGGGCTGAAAACGCCGGCGGTTTTGCTAAACGGCAATCATAAGGAAATAGAAACGTGGCGGCAGGAAATGGCGGAGAAAAAAAGAAAAAGAGTGAGGCCGGAACTGTAGCCTAGCGTATTCTTTTTATGTAAATAACTGAATAATACCTCGGTCTATTATCATAACCGTTCGGTGAGCCAGTGCTTTGCAGAGAAGGCGTCCCGGTCATTGTATGCGTATGGCCAAGCCGTAAAGTATTACGCGCGCAGTTTTTCTGCCCTTCATATGCCGCCTGACTCGCCGTCCCGCCGTCTGTGCGTCCTCCGTGAACATTAACGCTTACATTTGCGCTATTGCCTCCTCCGTTATAGGTATAATCGGTTTGGAAAGACGAGGTTGTGAAATCACCCAAACTGTTTTCTAAAATAAATCTATGCGTGTGCCTCGGAAAATTTAACATAAAATTGGCTCCGCCTCTCTGTCCTCTAACAGGGCTACCCATAAGAAATCTATTTGTCAAATCCGGCGTGCCGTTGCTGCCGTCACATTTATACCAGCCGACCAGTGTTTTATTATCCTGCCAGCCGTCGCCGTCGTACATCAGGATTGTCCCCACCGGAAGCATTGTGAGATTGAGCATATCAAGTGCCAGTATTTCTAAATTACGGGCTATAACCATTTTTTCTCCTAAAACATTTTTTTTACAAAAATCACCGAATGATAAAGCGGCCTATTATCCACAGGAGCACTCGCGCCGGCAGAACCCACCGTCGCAGGAATCGTATGAGAATGCCCCAAAGGAAAAGTATTAGTGGCACACACATCGTTTCCATAATTACTATCAGTACTGCCTCTTCTGGTACTAACGCTTACATTTATGGAATTTCCACCGCCGCCGTAATTATAGTTGGTATCAAACCAAGATGTAGCATATCTCTCATCAAGATTTTCATTTATGCTAACACTGGAAACAGTGTGTTCGTGGGCCGGCAGATGATTAGCCGTCAGATATTGCGTATTCGTGCCGTCTTCCCCGTCCGCAGGCATACCAGAAGCATCGCTACCCATAAGAAATCTATCTGTCAAATCCGGCGTGCCGTTTCGTCCGTTGCATTGATACCAGCCCGGAATAGTTTTATTATCCTCCCAGCCGGATCCGTCATACGGCAGGATGGCGCCTTTGGGCATAAAAGAAAGGCTCAAAATATCCGCGGCAGAAATCTTGTTATGATTAGATATAACCATGCTGTCCCCTATACTACTTTCTTGATGTAAATGACTTTATAATACTGCGGCCTGTTATCAAAAGGCTGGCTTTGGCCGGTCTCCGCCATTACGGTAACAGGATTATGTTTATGCCTGAGTTTCAACACATTTTGAGCACAGGTGTCATTGCCAAAACCGGAATCAGATTTTCCAACGCGGGTTTCTCTGGTCACGTTACTGGAGTTTCCGCTACCCAGCTGGCTGTAGTCCGTTTGAAACCAAGATGTGGTGTAATTTCCCAGACTGCTCTGCACGCTGCCAACACCAGTCAGCGAGTGGGTGTGCGCCGGCATATTATCCAAGGTCAAAGTTTGAGTGTTTGTTCCTCCAGTCTGGCCTTTGGCAAGGCTGCCTATAATAAATCTATCCGTCAAATCCGGCGTGCCGTTTTGTCCGTTGCACTGGTACCAGCCCGGTATCGTTTTGTTATCCTCCCAGCCTGTGCCGTCATAAATCAAGATGGTCCCTTTTGGGAAAAAAGACATACTGTTCACATCTTCCGGAAGTATTCTTTCGCCGCTGGCAATAGTCATTATATTATCCCCCGATAACCATCTAATATATCGTCGCCAGAAACAGCTCCAATGTATCGATATTTTTCGTTTAATTTGTTTGAAGTTACAAAAACTGAATTATTGCCAACTTGAAATAAATTTAGAATTTTAGTTTTAAGCCAGACGGATAATATAAATCACCTTGTGGCTGTCCGGGGTAATATCCAGAGACAACGGCGTGGGCGAGGACTGACCGGCATAACCTACGGTCGCAGTGACCGTGTGGGTATGATTGGCATTTATTTCAAAACCAAGATCATCTGTATCGCCGCTGCCAGAGCCGAAACGCGTTGATGTATTGTACCCCATAATATCGCCAGTGCCTAAAGCCCAAGATTCTCCCCAGCCAAAATTACCTGTCAGATTTTTATCCTGCGCGCTGGTTTGCCCGCTGACACCGTGGCTATGGCTGGGCATATTGTTTACGGTTAGGGTGATTGTCGCGGTGTTGCTGCCTCCGGTTTGTCCGGCTGTTCCACCGCCGCGGATAAATCCGTCTCTCAAATCCGGGGTTCTTTGGCCATTCACGATCTGGTTGTCGCATTTGTACCAGCCTTTCAAAGTACTGTTGTCCGTAAAAGAGCCGTGATAAATTAGAATGGTTCCCACCGGAAACATTCTGAGATTGAGCATATCTTCCGCCAGTATTTCCGCGCCTTTTTCTATGGTCATTTTTACACCATCTTACGAATATAAATCACAGAATAATATTTAGGCACAGCGCTTACGGAAAAAGAGCCTCCGCCTTTAGCAACAGCGCTGCCCGTGACATCGTGTTTGTGATTGATGTCTATAGTAACAGCATAATTATCATAATCAATACTCATAAAACCGTCAACGCCGTCGGCTAAAGTGTTGCTTATTATACCGCTGCCAATATTATGGTTTGCCTGACTACCGCTGCCAAACAGAAGATGATTTGCATATGGGCCAAAAGGCATAAAACCCCGCAGATCTTTGTTTGCGCCGCCAACACTCGGCCCGCTCACTGAGTGTTTGTGCTTAGGCATAGCATTTCCGGGTAAAATTACAGATTTGGTGTTTTGTCCCCCGTACCTGTCATCCTGCGCAACCGGTCTATCCTCCGTCGAAGTTCCTCGGATAAAACGGTCAGTTAAATTTGGTGTCTTTTTTTCGTTCACGATCTGACCGTTGCACTGCCACCAGCCGACCAGCGTTTTATTGTCCTCCCAATTTTCTCCGTTCCACATCAGGATGGCGCCCTCTGGCAAGAATGTGAGATTGGTCATATCGCTGGCCAGAATATAATTGTTTTGGCTAAAAACCATACTTAATTCACCTTTTTTATGTAAATAACCGCGTAATACGGCGGCACAGAATTCAGCTTGAAGCCAGTCCCCGTGCCGGTGCCTTCGTCCGTAGAATCACCGTTAATAGAGGCGCTATCGTGGCCGTGGCGCGCGTCTATATTGGAGCCAATGCTGGGCGCCTCGCTTTTATCGGTGCCCTTATTATCAGTAACTAATTGACTGACTATCCCGCTGGTTTGGGAAATCTCCCAGGCCTCGCCATAATTAAAATAACCGACTAGGTTTTTAGCCTGATTATTAGTGTTTTTAGTGGCGCCGGCCGTGCCGCTAAAGCTATGATTGTGGCTGGGAATATTCGCCGCAGTTATAGTGTTTGTTGAATTGCCAGTATCGCCCGTGCTGTCCCCGCCGCAAATAAATCTATCCCGCAGGTCAGGCGTTTCGTTTTCCCCGTTGCACTGGTACCAGCCGGGCAGAGTTTCATTGTCAACCCAGCCGTCGCCGTCATACATTAAAATCATTCCCCGCGGAAAAAAAGCGCAGTCCAGTATATCCTGCGGAACAATAAGCTCGCCTTGAGCTACTGTCATTTTGCCTGCCTCGAAAACATAAACTGCCACCCCTGCTCTAAAAAATCAGTCTCTTTTATTTTTTACCACGCACTGAAAGTTTTTTATATGACGTATACGTTATATCTACCGGTAAAGTTTTATTTTATGTTTTAAGCCAAAGGAAGCATACGTGGCAAAAGCGTTCTCGCCTCACCGGCCTAACTGGGATTTTTTGCGCAGAGTCGGCATAAAAATCCGGCAGCTACGGGAACAAAAAAATCTAACTATCGAGGAGCTGGCCGATCTGTCCGGCCTCTCCTATAAATATTTGCAGGAAGTGGAGACCGCCAAATACAGTTTCACCGTTTCCGTATTGCATTCCATCACGCAGGCGCTGGGTATTTCGCTGGCGGATTTTTTCCGGAAATAAATCACTGGCCTGCCACCAGCATATTGCCGATGAGTATACTGGGCGCGCCGTAATGGCCGGAAAATTCCAAGTCGCGTCCGCAGGATTTAATATTCAATAGCAGTTCCAGCAGATTGCCGGCGATGGCCATATCCTTGACCGGCGCGGCCAGCCGGCCGCCTGTGATGAGACGCCCGGACGCGCCGAAAGAAAAATCGCCGGACACCGGATCAGCCGTATGCAGGCCCATAATATTTTCAATAAGCAGGCCGCGGTCGGCGCTTTTGGCCAGATCCGCGCGGCTGAGTCTGCCCGGCGCAAAATACAGATTGGACGGGCCGATCGACGGCTCGGCAAAAATCGAGGCGCGCGCGGCATTGCCCGCGTATGGAACGCCGCATTTGCGCGCGGCAGAGACGTCATAGAAATAATCTTTTAGCCGGCCATTTTTGATCAACACGCGCCGGCGCGCCGGCGCGCCCTCGCCGTCATAGAGGAAAGAGCCGCTCCGGGCCGGCAGCAGGGGATCATCGATCAGAGTCACTTTAGCCGACGCCACCTGCCTGCCCATTTTTCGGCGGAAAAGAGATTTTCGGCGCAGGACATTTTCCGCGCTGAAAAGCTCGCTTAAGACAGACAAAAAATCTCTAGCCACGGACCGCGTTAATAACAGATCATATCTGCCGGTTTTAACCGGTGCAGCGGAGAGCATACGCACGGCGCGGGTAGCGGCGGTTCGGCCGATTTTTTCCGGCGAGATCCGGGACGGCGCGGCAGCATAGCAAAAATCATAAGCCGCTTCCATCCGATCTCCTGTTTTCGCGGCTATTTCCAGCGAGACGCCGCACAAAGTTTTTCTGCCCCGCGCCGCTATGCCTCTGGTGTTCACGATCTCCGTCTCACTTGCCGCGGCAAAAGCTGTCGACGCTTCCGTGGCGCAGATCCTGCGGTCATATTTATAGGCGGCATTTTCAGCCCGGCGGGCCCAGTCCGCCAGCTGTTTCAGAGACATCCGCGCCGCGGCGGGGGAATAATTACGGAGATGGGGTAAAGCCTTCCGGGCAGACGCCGCGTCCGGCAAGCCCAGCCATTTATCTTTCGCCGCATAAGCGGCATTTGCGACAGCCATATCCACCGCGCGCCGAATATCCTCCTCAGCCAGCGCGGAAGTATAAGCAAACCCGGCGCGCTGGCGGCAAATCACACGCACTGCCAGACCCCGGTCGCCGGCCGACCCGGCTTTTTCAAGCTCTTGGCGGCGCACCACCACGCTTTCTTCCCGTCCGCTGGCGCAAAAAATTTCCGCCTCATCCGCGCCCTGCGTTCTGGCATATTCTAAATATTTTTTCAGTTCGTTCACTTTTGTCCGCCCACTATTATAGAAGGTATGCGCACCGTCGGCTGACCGTCCGAGACCGGCGCGGCCTGGCCTTTGCCGCAGACGCCGGAAATAAACCGCAGGTCACTGCCGACCCGGTCGATGCTCTGCAAAACAGCTATGCCGCTGCCCACCAGCGTCGCCCCGCGCGCCGGCCGGCCAATCTCTCCGTCCCGGAGCAGATAGCCTTCCGTAATCTCAAAAACAAAATTGCCGTTAGTCACATCGACCTGACCGCCGCCTAATTTTTTCACGAACAGGCCGTTTTCAACCGAGCGGATAATCTGCCGCGGATCGTCCGCGCCGGCGGCTAAATAAGTATTGGTCATCCGCGGCAGCGGCGCATAGCGGTAGGATTCGCGGCGCCCGTTGCCGGTGGGCGCGTGGCCGAGCAGGGCGGCGTAGAGCCGGTCGTTCATAAATTTATTGACCCTGCCCCGGTCTATTAAAATATTTTTCCGGGCGGGTGTGCCCTCGTCATCACAAAAACTGGAGCCGTACAAACGCGGCAGGGCGCCGTCATCGATGATCGTGACGCATTTGGGGAATAATTGCTTGCCCAGCGTGTCCGCGAATATCGAAGTTTTTTTATAAATAAAATCCGCCTCCAGCGCGTGGCCGCAGGCTTCGTGGATCATCGTGCCGCCGGCCTCGCCGCTCAAAACCACCGGCATCGTGCCGGCCGGGGCTTTGTCCGCGGACAAAAGCAGCAGCGCGCGCCGGGCGGCAGTCTCCGCCAGAGCCGCGGCCTGCCGTTTGTCAAAATCTCCCCAGCCGTCCGTAAAACCGGCGGTCTCATAGCCGGTCTGCATTTCGCCGCGTTTATTTCCGGCTATGCACTGCACGAAAAATCTCTGCCTGTCCCGCACGTCCTCGCTCCAGACTCCGTCTGTATTAGCCGCCAGTATCTGCTGGCTGCTCCCGGCCAGCCGCGCCGTCACCTGACAGATATTTTTATATTTCCGCGCGGCTTTTTCCGCCGCGGCGAGCAGAGCTATTTTTTCCCGGATAGTCCGGCCGGCGGAATGTCTAGGTTTCGCGCGGCAAGCAAAACAGCCGGCCCATTTTTGGCTGGCTGTCTTGGCCAGCGCGCTGATCCTTTTGGCCAACTCTAAAATATCGTCCCCGCGCAGGGAATTTACAAAACCATAATAAGTTTTGCCGCGGTTGATAATCCTAAATCCGCAGCCCGCGTCGATGCCGGAGCGGATGCGCTCCAGCTTGCCATTGTCCAGTCCGGCAGAAAAAGCGGTTTTGCGCTCCGCAAAAATCTCGGCAAAACTGTGGCCGGCCCGCAGGGCTGTGTCCAGAGCTTTTTTAACCGTGTTTTGCGCCAGCATATTTACACCAGTTCATTGATGCGGTGGCCGCTTAAAAGCAGCAGCGCCAGACCATAAATATTGAAAACCATACCAAAACCACCGAATAACGGTGTTGCCACGGCGGCCAGACTGACCGGCAGATATTTGTCCAAAAATGCTGCGCCGATATTAACCAGTATAGACAGCGAAATAAAAAAAGAAAACAGCTGCACACTGCGGCGCGGTTCGCGGCAAAAATACAGATAGATCAAATAATAAATGCGCGGCGCGGAAACCCCGCTTAAAACATAGACCAGCGGAAAAATCTCCAGCGCAAAACCCAGCGTCAGCAGAGCCGGAAGGCCCAGCCAGCTGAACCAGCCCAGCCGGCGGAAAAACAGGCCGACCAGCAGAAACAGCGCGGCCAAAAGACCGCTGAAAATAAACGCCGGGACATAGCGTTTCACGCTCAAACCCAGAGCTTGGCCGAACAAAAGCGCCGGACGCAAAACTATTTGTCTCGCGCATTCTGCGGTAAAAAGATGCACAAAAAGATTGAGCAGACCGGACAGGCCGAGCAGAGCCAGCGCGCCGTAGCCATTTTGCGGCAACCAGCGTTGTCCCGCCCAGGCGAGCAGAAAATGGGCGATCATCGCCGGATAGAGCACGGATTTGTCCTGATTGATCAGCTGGAAAATTTTCGTCAGCATCTGCGGTCTATCGCCTCATTGACCAGCCGATCGGCTTCTTTGTTCTGCGCGCGCGGGATATGGGACAGGGAAAATTTTTTTAAGCGCGCGATATAGGCCGTAGCCTGCGCAAATAATTTTTTTAATTTCACGTCTTTTACTTTGTACTGGCCACCAATCTGCTTAACCATTAGCTCGCTGTCGGCAAAAATTTCCAGCTCACTGTACCCCAGCTCCAACGCTTTTTGCAGGAGCAAAAGCAGAGCCGTGTATTCCGCCACATTGTTGGTTGTCTCGCCCAGATATTTACTGATTGTAAAAGGCCGCGCGCCGGCCAACACAGCCCCGGAGCCGGCCGGCCCCGGATTGCCCCGCGCGCCGCCATCCACAAAACCAATGCCCTTCATAAAGAGGATTGTAACATTTATTCCGGCAAATGTTCGCGGCTCAGAATTAGGCGGTTCGCCGCGCTTTATTTCCGCAGCACCCGCCAAAAACAATAAACCGTCAGCCCGATAATGGTCAGCCAAGAAACGAGAAATAAAACAAACCCGTAAATATTCATTTCCCGCCCCCCGGTTTTTTGTGTTTCCAAGCAATCCTGACCAGCGCGGCCAGCGCGGCAAAGACCAGAATCATTCCCAGTCTAGCAGCCAGAATATACGGCCTGTCCGCAACGGGAATATTCCGCATCAAAAACACCGGCACGGCCTGCTGCCAAAACCACGAGCCGACGATCAGCAGAAGCGCGGTCGGCGTGATATATTTAATAATGAAGCGGTAAATCCGGGGTATGCCGATATGCGCGCCGCGGTGCATTTCGTCCCAAGCTTTGTCCAGACCAAACACCCAGACAAAAAGCACAGTCTCGATGAGGCCGAAGACCGTCAGAAAAAAAGTGCCGCCCCAAAAATCCACTTCGTCCAGCACGCCGTGGCCGAGAAAAAAAATCATCGGTTGGCAGAGGACAAAAGCCACCCAGCCGAAGATCCGCACGGCTCTGGCTTTGGAACAGTGAAATTCGTCTTCCAGAAAAGAAATAAGCGGCAGCGCCACGGAGACCGAGGAAGTGATGCCGGCCACAAAAAGCAGGATAAACCAGAGGGTCGCGAAAACGCTGCCGAGCGGTATTTGCTGAAAAATAAGCGGCATCGTCACAAAGCTGAGGTTAAACATTCCGGATTTTACCACCGAAGTTATGGCTAACGGCCCGAAAAAAGCAAACGCCGCCGGGATCACCAGCGAGCCGCCGAAAATAACCTCAAAGAATTCATTGACCGAGGCGGAGGTCAGGCCGGACAAAACCACATCGTCTTTGGGCTTGAGATACGAGGCGTAAGAAAGAATCACGCCGATGCCGATAGACAGGGAAAAGAAAATCTGCCCCGCCGCCGCCAGCCAGACACTGGCGTCTAACAGCCGGGGAAAATCCGGATTCCAGAGAAACCCCAGGCCGTTCCAGATGCTCCAGTCCGGCTGCGCCGGATCGGGAGCGCCCAGCGTAAAAATGCGCGCGAGCAGAACCACCGCCACGACCAGCAAAAGCGGCATACCCAGACGCGCCAGTTTTTCGATGCCGCCGGAAACCCCGCGGCGCAGGACATAAATATTGGCCAGAAAAGTCAGGAGGAAGAAAACATACGCCGCCCACAGGGTGGAGCCCGGCGTCAGCCCCTGATAATTTTGCAAAAAACCGCCTAGCGCGCCCGCGGTGGTCAGGCCAAAATACGATTTAGTCGCGGAAAAGAAAGCGTAAGCCAACAGCCAAGATTCAATATAAGTATAGTACACATAGATGACCAGCGGGCCGAAAATGCCGATGATGCCGATGTATTTTATCCAGCGGTTCTGCCAGAGCCGGTGAAAAGCGCCCGGAGCCGTGCCGTGGCCGAAACGTCCGGCGTAACGTCCCACTGTCCATTCTATCCACATCAAAGGTATGCCCAGAAAAATAAAAGCCAGAAAATAGGGTATCATAAAAGCGCCGCCGCCATTGCCGACCGCCTGCGAAGGGAAACGCAGAAAATTACCCAAGCCCACAGCGGAGCCGGCCACCGCCAGTATCACGCCCAGACGGGAGTTCCAGCCTTCACGTTTTTTGAGAGCATTCTTTTTTAGCGCGGACATTTCATTCTCCAGTCTGGGGAATCTGGAAAATTATAACATATGCAATGACCGCAAAGCAGTCCCTATGCTATAATCCCCGTCCTCTGCCGGGCAAAATAGTCCGGCGGAAAATAAAACAAAGAGAGGCGATTTTATGACAAAGCAAGTAGCGCTCGAAGCACAATTGCGCGATGGGCTGGGCAAAGAAAAAGCTAAAAAACTGCGCGCGCAGGGGCTGATCCCGGCGGAGTTTTACGGCAAAGGCGCGGAGAATACGCATCTGATAGTCGGCCATAAATCTTTTGAAAAAGCCCTGAAATCCTCGGACGCCAAATACAATTCTATATTCAAGCTGAACATCAAGGACAAAGGCGAGGAGATCGTGCTCCTGCGCGATTATCACCGAGACCCGCTGACGGATAAATATCTGCACTTGGATTTTTACAAGATCGACACGAAACATCTGATCTCGGTAAAAGTGCCGGTC
>JAITIS010000092.1 GCA_031279305.1 Candidatus Margulisiibacteriota bacterium
CATTTCCAAAATTTCTTTTTCAATGCCTTTGTGGTTTTTAAGCAGCCGGCGCAGCTGGGCGGAGAGTTCCGGCGGAAGAGCGGCGATGGCTGCAAAAGTTTTTAAGAGCAGTCCGGCGGTGGCCTCGGCATCGGCCAGCGCGCGGTGCAGATCTCCGCCGGTTGCCACGCCCAGGCTTTTGACCAGATCGCCCAGACGGTGCGAGGCCTGCGCGGGAAAAGCAATAGCCACCATATCCTGCGTGTCTAGGGCCGGATTGCTAAACGGCGGCTGGTCGAGCCGCTCAAAAGAGGCGTTGATCATTCTCAGGTCAAAAAGCGCGTTGTGCGCGACAAACACCGCGCCGCCGACAAACCGGCGAAAATCTCCGGCGATCTCTTTGAAGCGCGGCGCCCGCTCGACAGTCCGCGCGGTAATGCCGGTCAGTCCGCGCACCACCGCCGGTATATCGTGATAGGGTTTCACCAGCTGGTCATAGCGCGCGGTTATTTCATATTCTCCGTTTTTTTTCTGCAGGCGCACCGCGCCGATTTCAATAATTTCGTTAATATCCGGCGCCAGACCGGTGGTCTCAATATCCACCACGACAAAATCCATCAGGGACGCTCCGTAAAAGCCCGGCGGTAAACCCGGCGCAGATGTTCGCGCGACACGGAAGCATAGATCTGCGTGGTGGCAATATTGGCGTGGCCGAGTATTTCCTGCACGGTGCGGATGTCCGCGCCGTTTTCGATCAGGTGGGTGGCCAGCGAGTGGCGAAAAGAATGGGGCGAAACATTTTTTAAGAGGCCGGCCTGTCCGGCTGTTTTCTTAACCAGCCTCCAGATCAACTGTCTGGTCAGCGCGCGGCCGTTATGCGAGAGGAACAATTCATCCGCCGGATTTTTTAAGTTTGCCCGCTCGTGCTCCAGATATTTTTTCACAGCCGCGGCGGCTGGCGCGCTCAACGGCACAATTCTTTCTTTGGCGCCTTTGCCGCGGACTTTCAAAAAACATTCTGTCAGGTCCACATCGCCGAATTTAAGGCCGGTCAGCTCGCTGGCGCGCAGTCCGGCGGAATACAAAAGCTCCAGCGCCGCCCTGTCCCGCCAAGACATTGCGGGAGCCGCCAGCAAGCGCCCTGTCTCTTTTTGGGACAGAGCCTTGGGCAGGCGGCGCGGCAGTCTGGGCAGGGCAAGGTCTGCCGCGGGATTTTGCGCGATGATCTCTTCTTGAAACAAAAATTTGTAAAACGCTTTAAGCGCGGCCAGCTTGCGGGACACTGAGGCCGGCGCCAATCCCCGCAATTTTTCGGCGTAAGCCTCCAGCTCCGCGCGGCTCAAAGCCAGATAGCGCGGATAACAGCGCACAAACTGCCGGAGGTCCCGCCCGTACGCCTCGATAGTAAGCGGCGCATAACCCCGCTCATAACTCAGATGTTCCAAAAATTTAACGGGATACTGCTGTGCGTTCATAGTCATTCGCCGCCCGGATGATCTCCAGCAAATATTTGGGCAGAAGGGTTAGATTGCGCAGGGTAATGTATTCCTGCTTGGTGTGCACTTTTTCCATGCCGATACACAGTCCGATAGTGGGAACGCCGCGGCCAAAAATGACCGAAGCATCCGAACCTCCGCCGCTGGCCAGAACTCGGTGCGGCAGTTTCAGCCGGCGGGCGGCCAGCCGGGAAATCTTAATGATCGGCGCGTCCGGCGGCACATCCACTTTTTCGTACTCCCGCCGGCGGGCTATCTCCACCGTACCGCCTAATTTTTGCGCGGCTTTCTGAAAAGCGGCGATCATACCGCGCGCTTGCTTTTGCAGACTGCGTTCGTCGCGGCTGCGCGCTTCAGTCTTGACCAGCACTTCCTCCGGCACGATATTAGTCGCCGCGCCGCCTCTGATGACCCCGACATTGGCCGTAGTCTCGCTGTCGATCCGCCCGGATTTTATTTTACTGACGGCCAGCGCGGCAATCTTAATGGCGTTGATGCCGGCTTCTGGCTCCAGCCCGGCGTGGGCTGAACGGCCGCGCACCCGGAAATCCAGAACTTCTTGCGCGGGAGCCTTGTTTACCACCGAACCGACCGCGCCGTCCGAATCCAGCACAAAACAATAATCCGCCTGCACATCCTGAAAACTCAAGGCTTTGGCTCCGCGCAGGCCGATCTCTTCCTCGACGGTCAGGATAATTTTTATTTTATGAAACAGGATTTTTTTCTCTTGGAGCAGTTTAAGCATTTCTAACAGCGCGGCCACGCCGGCTTTGTCATCCGCGCCCAAAATCGTCGTGCCGTCGCTGACAATCCTGTCTGCTAAAACCCGCGGCTGGATATTATTGCCCGGCACCACCGTGTCTAGATGCGCGTTAAAAAGCAGAGCCGGGCCATTGGCCAGCGCGCCGGACAGAGTCAAATGAACATTGCCTTTTTTATCCGCCGCCGGGCGATAGCCCAGCCGCCGCAATTCGCCGAGCAGATGCCCGCGCATCTCCGCTTCGTTGCGCGAAGTAGAATTGATTTTCACCAGTTCCAGAAAAGTATTGACCACCCGTTCGGGCACGAATATCCCCCCGTTAGAACAGCGTTATTTTAGCATATTTGACAGCCCCAGCGTCTGAAAAAGCGCGCGGCGTTCCTGAAGCGACAATTCTTTGAGCGCTCCGGGCTTAAGACCGCCTAGCTCAAAATTTAAGATCCGGCGGCGGATGAGCGTTTTGACCGGACAGCCGACGCTCTCGCACATCCGCCGCACCTGTCTGTTTTTGCCTTCGGTAACGGCCAATAGAAATTTATAGCCGCTCAAGCGCCGGGTTTTGGCCGGGCGGGTTTTTTGGCCGAGTATGTACACGCCTTTTTCCAGACGGCGCAGATCGACATCGGAAATAGGCCGGTTAAGCGTCACTTCGTATTCTTTTTCGTGCAGAAACTCCGGCGACATTATCCGCCTGGCCGCCACCCCGTCATTGGTCAGGAAAATCAGCCCGCCGGTGTCTTTGTCCAGACGGCCGACAGTCACGACGCCCTCCGGCAGTTTGACAATATCCTTAATTTCCCGCTCGCCTTTTTGCGCGTTGACCGTGACTATGCCCCGCGGTTTATTAAAAAGAAAATAATATTTCGGCGCCGCGCGCGCGCGCGGGTCTATGGTCAGTATATCCTGTCCGGCCAGCATTTTTGCGCCGGGATCAGACACCCGTCCGCCGTTCAAAAACACATAGCCGCGGGCTATCCAGTCCGCCGCTTCGCGGCGGGAAGCAATGCCCTGCTCGGACAGATATTTTTGGATACGGATCTGTTCCACCGTTAAATTATACACCACACGCTATATCTGGCGTGTAGACACTATATATAGCGTGTTTGGAGGCGGCGGCACCCTCGGCCGGTCGCCAGCGGGTATTTCCTCGCGCGCAAGGAAACACGCGCTCGGTCAGAGTTGTGACCGAGCCTGCGCTTCCCTGCAGGCGAGGAAATACTGTCCGCCAACAGGGCGGACAGTGCGCCGGCGCATAACGGCGCGCTTTTAGCGCTTGTTGCCCTCACTTCACTTCGCTTGCGCTTGTGAAGTTCGGGTCTGCGGTTTTGCAGACTTTTTTCATCGGCTGATTTCTACAGGCGCCTTTCAGCTAAAACTGGAGGTGGCG
>JAITIS010000120.1 GCA_031279305.1 Candidatus Margulisiibacteriota bacterium
ATTTCGTTAAAATGAGGCCTAAGCATAACATAAAGCGGCTGAACTTTTAAGGGAGGCTATTGCCTATTATCCTCAATATTTTGTAAATAATACTCCGCTGACTCAGCAAACATTGCCAAGACCGGAGTGTTTTTCTGGTCGGCCACTTCCTTAAATAAAGGCGCCGCGGCCAGCAAATTGCCGGCATTGTGTTCCAGTAAAGCTAGTTTGTAGGTGTAAATATAGTAATCTCTTTCCAGATTCAGATACTTCCGGTTTTTGCTTTCGCGGAAAAAGCTGTAGATTTTCCGGCAGCCGTCTATGTCGCCGCTGCTCTCCAAAACCGGCAGCGCATCCCGGTGTATCCCGGCCAAAATTAGGTTGTGCGTCGCATACTGCTCGCTCAACTCTGTATACAGCGCGCTGGCCGAAACCGTATTGCGCATCCCGGCATAAGCACCCAACCGCTCCAACCGCATATTTTCATATACACTATTGTCTGACGGCGCTTCTGTAAAATATTTTTCCACGACAGCCGCTCGCTCCGCCGGCTGAATATTTTTAGCATAATCCAGAGATAGAAAATACATCAACTCAAACTTTCTATCGTCATCAACGTATTTATTCTGAAATAATTCCAGCGCGGCAATAGCCTTGAGATTTTGCCCCCGATAATTCATCCTTTGGGCAGAATTATGCTCTTCATACGCTCGGATATACAGCTGATCCGCATTTAATTCCTCTATCGGCGGCTGGGCAGACCTCGGCGGTCTGGATACAGCTGGAGCAGACGATCCGGCATCCGGCGTGTCCTGCGGCTTATCGCCCAGAGCGTACAAGCCGGCGCAAAGCAGTAATGCTATTATGATTTTTTTGCTCATCGAAAACTCCCCCTTATAAAGAACAATTATTTTAACTCAAAACTGCCGCGCAGTTCTTTGAACTGGCCGGAAGCAGAATTTTTGACAAATGCTTTATATGTATATTTATTTTTGGCCAGAGGGTCGGTCAGAAATTCCCAAGTCAGACTTTGTGCGTCTTTGGCCACGATTCGCCCGGCAATATTTCGGGGCTGGGCGCCGCCGGAGAGAATCAAAGTGGCTTTGTCCGCCCGCAAGTTGCTTTTCAGTTTTAAGCGAAAAGAATCCGCAAAAATTAACTGCGTGTCGCCCCAGACTTCCACGCCTTGAGCCTTGCGCAATTTTTTGGCCAGATTTTTCGCCGCGACCACCCGATAAACTTTTCTTAACCGGCTAGGAGCTTTAACCGCTATGGTCAAGCCGCCTAGAACAAGCGCTATCACGCACAGCCCGATCAGTATTTTCTTAAACAGCCCGGAATTTTTTTGTTTTTCTAGTTTATCCTGCCGTTTTTTAAGTTCCTTTTCGATTTTTTCCCGCTCTTTTTCGTCCTGTGGTTTTAAGACCGAGGAAACCATTCCAGAAAGAGCATTTTCCGCAAAAGGAGCTTTAGACTGTTCCGCAGACGCTGATATTTCGTCATTTTTTACGGAATCATCCGGAACTGCCGATTTAGCGGTATTTTCTATATCATCAGCCATAAGACCTCCCTCTAAAATACTGCCTAATTATAACTCAAAATTCAGATTGGCATAGCCCTGATTTAAGGCCACGGAGATCGGCGTCTGACGAGCCGCCGGTCCCCAGAGCTGGCGCGGTCCCGGCGAAGTAAATAGATCGGAACCCGCCCAGTCCCGGCGGCGGGAGGCCAAAAACTTAAAAGCTCTGGAGTTAGTTTTCACCAGCGCCTTGGCAATAACCATTTCCTCCCGGCCGTGGCGACGCTCTATATTGAGCAGGCCGGTCAGAGGTATGGCTAGAACTCTGCCGCCTTTCTGCAAATCCGTAAAAGCCGCCATATAGCCGGTATGATTAGCCAAAACCAGCGAACCGGCGGTTAAACCCAGATTAAACGTGAAGGCCGCGTCAAAAAGCGAAGGCGCGCCGCAGCGCCCTTCATAACCGAAAAAATGACTATTCGGGGAAAATTGGACATCTGGAACATTTTTTTTCAGATGCGCCGCCACCATATCGATCAGCAGTCTCTCGGTCGGTACCTGGGAAACCTGCAGATTGCCGTGCGAATCGCGGTCTAAAAGCAGCATTTCCTGTATATAACCGGGCAGGGACCGGAACAAGAGGGCTTTACTGCCGGAGAGTTTGCGCGCGGCAAATTCCGGGCGTTTATCAAGAGCCAGCCCGTTTAACTCTGGGGCATATTTGGCTGTCAATTCATTGAGTGTTTTAAGCAGGCTGGTTATGTCGGGGATAAACTCGATAAGTCCTTCCGGTATTATGACCACCCCGTAACGGAGACCTTTACGATAACGCCTGACCACTGTATCCGCGATGGATTTTACTATTTTATGCAGCGGGATTTTTTTCTCCGCGATCTCCTCGGAAATAAGCGTCACCGCCGGCCTAGTCTGCAGGGCTACTTCCAGAGCCACGTGCGAGGCGGCGCGTCCCATCAATTTAATAAAATGCCAGTATTTACGCGAGGACGGCGTGTCCTGCAAAATATTGCCGACCAGCTCCGCGTAAATTTTCGTCGCGGTGTCAAAACCAAAAGAAATCGGCAGTAGCCGGCCGGCCTGCAAATCGCCGTCGATAGTTTTGGGCACGCCGATGACCTGAATACCGGAACCGTCTTTTTTAACCCCGGCAAAAAGATACTCGGCCAAAAGCGCCGCGTTGGTATTGGAGTCATCGCCGCCGATAATCACCAAGGCGTCCAGTTTATACCGGACGCAGACTTTTTTTACCTGCGCGAACTGTTCCGGCGTCTTAATCTTGGTGCGGTCGGAACCCAAAAAATCAAAACCGCCGGTATTGAGAATACGCTTGATGTCTTTATCCGTGATCTTAAAAAGACTGCCGGCCAAAAGACCGGCGGGGCCGCCGCGCACCCCCAGCAGAGTATTTTTTTTACCCAGCGCGGTTTTCAAGCCGGCGATGACATTGTGTCCGCCGGCCGCCGGGCCGCCGGAAAAAAGCACGGCTACTTTTTTACCGCTAGGCGGCGCCGGATTGACACCGCGCGCTTGCAGCAGCCTGCTGCCACCGGCATTCGCAATCCGGCTAAACTCCTGCCGCGCCGCGGCGGAGTTTCCGGCGGACAAAACCTGTCCGGTTGACGTGAAAACCACAGGAGCGATCCGTCCTTGATCATCGAGAAAAATCCGGCAGACCGGCGCTTGAAATTTTCTGATCTCTCTCTCAAAAATAGAATTGCCTTTTTCCATTTCGCGCAAAGCGCTGGTCAGCATTAGCTCCTCCCCGTGCCCGCGCCGCTCTAGGCTTTATTGGCCGAGCCTAAAACTTCTATGTTTTTCCGTTTGTATAATTCTTTCAGTAAATCTCTGGCCGGCCCTAGATATTTGCGCGGGTCAAATTCCGCCGGTTTCTCGGCAAAAACCCGGCGGATAGCCGCGGTCATCGCCAGCCGGCCGTCAGAGTCGATATTTATTTTGCACACCGCGGATTTGGCCGCGGCGCGCAGCTGTTCTTCAGGAATACCGATAGCCTCTTCCAATTTACCGCCGTATTTGTTGACTGTCTGCACCAGCTCCGGCGGCACCGAAGAAGAACCGTGCAAAACGATCGGAAAACCGGGAATGCGTTTTTCGATCTCGGCCAGAATATCCAGACGTATCTCTGGTTTCTGTCCCGGCTTAAATTTATAAGCGCCGTGGCTCGTGCCGATAGAAATAGCCAGACTGTCCACGCCGGTTTTTTGCACAAAATCCTCGACTTCCTCCGGGCGGGTATAAGTGTGCTTCTCGGCGGACACTTCGTCTTCCACGCCGGCCAAAACCCCCAGCTCGCCCTCGACCACGACGTCATTGGCGTGCGCGTATTCCACCACTTTTTTGGTCAGGGCAATATTATCCGCATAGGCATAGTGCGAGCCGTCGATCATCACGGAAGAAAAACCAAACTCTATGCAGCTCCGGCATAATTCAAAAGTGTCGCCGTGATCCAGATGCAGGGTGATCGGAATAGCACAGCCCAGCTCTTTGGCGTATTCCACCGCGCCCTGCGCCATAAACCTGAGCAGGGTTTGATTGGCGTATTTGCGCGCGCCGCTGGACACCTGCAAAATGACCGGCGATCTGGTTTCCACACAGGCCTGAATAATCGCCTGCAGCTGCTCCATATTATTGAAGTTGTAGCCGGGTATGGCGTAACCGCCGTTGACCGCTCTGGCAAACATTTCTCTGGTATTGACCAGACCCAATTCTTTATAACTTACCATCAGGGAAACTCCTTTATTTGTATTTTACTAATTTCTCGAATGAATCGGCCTTGAGCGCCGCGCCGCCGATGAGCGCGCCGTCAATATCAGACTGCGCCATCAGCTCTTTGACATTATCCGGCTTGACCGAGCCGCCGTATTGAATGCGGATGCTCTGCGCCGCTTCGCCGAAAATCTCTCCCAGCAGTCCGCGGATCAGGCCGTGCGCTTCACTGGCCTGCGCGGGAGTGGCAGTCCGGCCGGTGCCGATAGCCCAGACCGGTTCATAAGCTATGACTATTTTACCGTGGTCTTTGGCGTTCAAACCCTGCAGTCCCTCGCGGATTTGCGCGGAAAGCGCCTGCTCTACTTTATCGGCTTCGCGCTCCTGCAGCGTCTCGCCGACACAGACTATTGGCGTCAGGCTGGCGGCAAAAGCGGCAAAAACTTTTTTATTGACTGTCTGATCGGTTTCGCCAAAATATTGGCGCCTCTCGGAATGGCCGACGATGACGTATTCGCAGCCCAGCTCTTTGAGCATATCGCCGGACACCTCGCCGGTAAACGCGCCGGATTTTTCCCAGAAAAGATTTTGCGCGCCGATTTTGATATTGGTATTTTTGGTGAGATAGGTCGCCACGTTTATGGAAGTAAAAGGCGGGCAGATGACTATTTCCACATCATTTAGGCCGGCTAGAAGCGGCTTAATCTCTTCCACAAAAACGATGGTTTCGTTGGGGGTTTTGTTAAGTTTCCAGTTCCCGGCCATTATTGGTTTGCGCATAATCGTCCCCTTTCTCTGCGGAAATTAAACGCTTCGTTTTTACCATTTTTAGTTAAAAAACGCAACGCGAAAAAGAATTTGGTTGCGTTACTTAACGGGGGCACCGCCCCCGCTGTTCCGGTAAACGGCGGGGAGCCTTTACCGGAGGCGACGCAATGAATATCCACACAAAACATCAATCCACAGCTATACGCCTCGGATACCGGGGCGTTAATCTGCGGGCATTAGCCTAACAATTGCAACCGCACCGGCTCTGACCGGAATACAAATCCAGTATAGCCCACTGTAGGGCAAGGTTTTTTTGTTGAGGTGTATGGGGGACGGATGGCGAGGCCGTCAGGGGCA
>JAITIS010000134.1 GCA_031279305.1 Candidatus Margulisiibacteriota bacterium
CTTGCACACGCCGCATTGGGGAAAATGCTTGGCCAGCGCCGCGGTTGCCACTGTTTTGCCGACCCCAGTGTCTGTGCCGGCAATAAAATAACGTTTGCTCATACTGTCTCTTGAATGCACTTGTACATAATCGACAGCATATATTTCAGCTCCTTGGGTTTTATCGCAAGCGGCGGCATTATGACTAGGTTGCTGCCCAGAGGCCGGATCAGCAGCCCGTATTTTCTGGCGGCGGCGCAGATTTTGTGGCCTATTTTGTCTTTGTATTCGTAGTCCGGCAGTTCCAGCGCGGCGATCATTCCGCGCTGGCGTATGTGCTTGACCTGCGGAATTTTGCGGAATTTTGACAATTCCTCTTTCAGCAGGGAAATGTTTTTGTTTACTTTTTCTAAAGTTCTCTCTTTTTTAAATAGTTCCAGCGAGGCCAGCGCGGCGGCGCAGGCCAGCGGATTGCCGGTGTAAGTATGGCCGTGGTAAAAAGTCCGCAAGCTTTCAAATTTGCCTTTGAAATTATTGTAGATTTTTTCGGCGGTCAATGTCGCGGCTAGAGGCAGATAACCGCCGCTCAAACCTTTGGCGACAGCCATAATATCCGGCGCGACTTTTTCCTGCTCGCAGGCGAACATTGTGCCGGTGCGGCCAAAACCCACGGCCACCTCGTCGCAGATCAGAAGCACATTGTATTTGGTGCAGAGTCGGCGCGCGGCGGACAGATAACCTCTGGGCGCGGTGTATATGCCGGCGGCGCCCTGCACCAGCGGCTCCAGCACTAGCGCGGCCAGCTCCTGTTGATGTTTTTGCAGGGTTTTTTCTAAAACAGCCGCCGCTTCCTCAAGGCTCGGCTCATTGCCGTAGCGATGATATGGCGTGGGCAGCTGCACCGTTTTGAAAAGCAATGGCTGGTAAATGGCGTGGTACATATCCACTCCGCCCAAAGACACGCTGCCGATAGTGTCGCCGTGATAAGACTCTTTGAGCGTCAGAAATTTCCGCTTGGCTTGGTGCTTTTTATTTTTGTCCTGCTGCCAGTATTGATAGGCGATCTTTAAGGCGATTTCCATTGCAGTCGAGCCGGCATCGCTGTAAAAAACTCTGCTTAGGCCCCGCGGCGTTAGCTCAACTAATTTTTCAGCGAGTTCTATGGCCGGCGTGTTGCTGAGTCCGAGCAGGGTAGAATGATCCAGTTTTCTTAACTGCTTTTTGATCGCGCGGTTGATATGCGGATGGCAATGGCCGTGCATTGTCACCCAGAGCGAGGAGACGCCGTCCAGATATTTTTTGCCGTTCAAGTCGTAAAGATAATTTCCTCTGGCGCGGTCGATGATTATGATGTCGTCGTTTTCCCAGTCCTGCATTTGCGTGAAAGGATGCCAAATATATTTTTTATCTTTTTCAGAATAATTCATTTAACTGCTTCACCTGCGCCGGGTGTTTATTATACACTTTTTGCCAGACTTCTGGAGACTCCATACAGAGATAGACTGGAAGTGCCGGCGAAATGGCCGCTAATTGTTTTAACATATACTGATAAACTTTTATGCGGATGGGCTCCGGATAGCGCATTTTTCTGTCCCGTCCGGGGAATAATTCCCCGTACACGATAGTCGAATCCGGAAATCTGCGCTCAATAATTGGTTTTAAGGACGGCGTGAAACGAAAGGCGCCCAGCGAAACCCAGGCGATTTTTTCCGGCGGAATGTTTAGCAGGGCGAACACAGCCTGATATTGTTCCTGCCAGCCGGGGCTGTAGATGATTGGGTCAAAATGCAGGGCAACACGGCAGCCAGCGGCGGCGGCGCTCCGGGCGGCCTGTATCCTATCCGCTAATGACGCGGTGTAATGCTCCTCGCTGTCAATTATCATTTGCGGATTGAGCGACCAGGCCAGAACAATTTGCCGGCGGAACCGTGTTAGCCCTGCTGTCCAGATTTTGTCCGGCGTAAAACTAGATTTGGTTTTTAGCTCCAAGGTGATGTCCGGAGAGACGGCGCAGATGCGCGGCGCGTATTCAGCCGCGAACCCGGTGTATTGTTCCAGCGCCAGACTGTCTGTGAACTCGCCGGTGCCCAAGCGAATCCTGCCGCGGCTGGCGCGCAATTCTGCCAGCATATCGTCCAGATTGACATAGATAATATAATATGGATTGTTGGTGTAACTCTGTAAAAAACAATAAGTGCAATCATAAGGACAGCCGGCGGCAATGTTGAGTGTGTAATAATTACAGCAGATATGCTCTTTGGTGCCGGGACATTTTCTTAAGAAACGTCCGCGCTGTTTGGCCAAAACCAACGGTTGGCCGGTTTTAGTAAAAAAAGGTTTTTTATTTTTCTGGATCAGCGCGCGGAGGTCGCCGATGATCTGCGCCGGGATGCCTGAGAATTTTTGTAAAATCACCCGAGTGTAGGGCAGTTCGGCAATTTCTTTTTCGATGTATATTATCTCTGGTCGTATAATCGCCACTGCCCGTCCTTAATTAGCCGGCTGGTTTCTGGAAAGCGCTGGCTAAATAAACTCCGCATAAAAGCCTGGCGGCTGGTTTGGTCTGTTCCGGCCAAAATATGCTCCGCGCTGAGGTTTTCCCGGCGGCCTATTTCGTAAATGTATGTCCGGCTGATCCGGCGCTGGGAATAAGTCAGGCGCAGTTTTTGGCAAATATTCGCAAAAGAGGGGATTGCTTGGTCTGGATTGTTACACATCTATAAAATTCTGCATTATGGGATTGAGTTTCTCGTGCTCGATGAGAAAAGCGTCGTGTCCGGCTTTGGATTCTATTTTATAGGAGAGTATGTATTTTTTATTTTTTTGAAAAGACTCGATCAAATCCGCCGATTGATATTCCGGAAACAGCCAGTCCGAGGAGAAATAAATAAAAAGCGTTTTGGCCTGAATGCGCTTAACCGCCGCATCGAGATTGCGGAAGCCTCTGGTCAGATCAAAAAGATCCATCGCTTTGCTCAAATAAATATAAGAATTAGCGTCAAATCTCTGCATAAATTTTTCACCCTGATGATCGAGATAATTCTCGACTTGAAATTTTTCCTGAAAACTAAACATACTTTTGCGGCTGACGCGCTCGCGGCCAAATTTGTTTTGCATTCCTTCCTCGGACAGATAGGTGATATGCGCGACCATACGGGCCAGCCCCAATCCTTTGATCTGGCCGGAAGTGCCGTAATAGCTGCCGCCTTTCCAGCTGGGATCTATAGTGATGGCGTGGCGGCCGATTTTGTTGAAAGCGATGGCCTGCGAGGACAGCTTATGCGTGGTGGAGATGACGATCAAATGCTCCATCAGCCGGGGATAACGCACGCCCCATTCCAGAGTCTGCATACCGCCGATTGAGCCGCCGACTACGGCCTTGAGTTTGGGCAGGCCGAAATGTCCGATGATGAGCCGGTGCTGGGCATTCACCATATCCCGGATGGTGATAATCGGAAAATTCATAGCATAAGGCGTTCCAGTGCGGGGATCGATAGATCCCGGCCCTGTCGAGCCGGAGCAGCCGCCAAGTATGTTGGAACAGATAATAAAATATTTGTTAGTGTCAAAAGGTTTGCCCGGCCCAATAACCGGCTCCCACCAGCCGGTGGATGCTTTTTCACCGGATAGACGTCCGGCCACGTGGGCATTGCCGGTCAAGGCGTGGCAGACCAAAATAGCGTTGGTTTTTTCCGCATTTAGACGTCCGTAGGTTTCATAGACCAGCGTAATCGGCCCCAGTTTTTTGCCGCTTTCCAGCCTGAAATCTTTTTTTTCAGCGAAAGTATAACTGCCCTGCCGGATATTTAAGCGTTTGACGTCGTCCATAAAATTATTTTTGCAGAGATTTTGCAAGCAGCATATTGGCCGCGGCCAGGCATTTTTGGGTCTCGCCGCTGCCCAGAAAACAGGCGCCTTGCTTGTAGGTGCCCAGTTCTTTGCAGGTGTTGACGCAGGGACAGTTATCCGCCGCCGGCATACTGCCCAGCGTGCTCAAACTCTGCTGGACTTTGGTCAGGCCTTTTTTGGGCGGTATAGGCGCGGACTTGGTGATTTCCATATCTTTGATTATACAATATTTTGGCGATAGTCTATAATTAAATTATCTATGACTGGGCAGAAATATTCGCTAAACACACGCGTGTTGGTTACCGGCGGAGCAGGGTTTTTAGGCAGTCATCTTTGCGATAAATTGATCAAAGAAAAATATGAGGTGATCTGCCTGGATAATTTTTTTACCGGACAGAAACACAATATCGAACATTTGACGGGCAGTCCTTATTTTGAACTGGTGCGTCACGATGTTACTTTTCCCTATTATGTGGAAGTGGACGAGATATACAATCTAGCTTGTCCGGCCAGTCCAGTGCATTATCAGCACGACCCAGTGCAGACTGCCAAAACCAGCGTGCACGGAGCGATCAATATGCTGGGTTTGGCCAAGCGGGTGAAAGCCCGTATTTTGCAAGCCTCAACCAGTGAAGTATATGGCGATCCTTCCGTGCATCCACAGACAGAACATTACTGGGGCAATGTTAATCCTATTGGGCTTCGCTCCTGTTATGATGAAGGGAAACGCTGTGCGGAAACCTTATTTTTTGATTATTATAGACAGCATAAATTAGAAATAAAAATTGTGCGGATTTTTAATACTTATGGACCGCGTATGCACCCCAATGACGGCAGGGTGGTCAGCAATTTTATTATACAGGCTCTGCGTGGCGAAGATATTACGATTTACGGCGACGGCGCTCAGAGTCGTTCATTCTGTTATGTGGATGACCTGATTGACGCTTTGTTTTTAATGATGCGGACAGCCGGGGATTTTACCGGACCGGTAAACGTGGGCAATCCTAGTGAGTTTACTATACTGGAGCTGGCGGAAAAAATTTTATCTCTGACCAAAAGCAGATCAAAAATAATTTTTCAACCGCTGCCGCAGGATGATCCCAGACAGCGCCAGCCGGACATTGTTTTGGCAGAACAAAAACTGGGCTGGCAGCCCAGAGTGTCTTTAGAGGATGGTTTGAAAGAGACCATCAATTACTTCAGAAAATGCTAAATCTTAAGAGTATTTACTCGCGGATATTTTTATTGTCTAAAAAATCCTGATAGGTCTGCCGCAAGCCTGTTTCTAGGTCAATCTTATATGTCCAGCCCATGGCTGTTAATTTGCTGACATCCAGCAGTTTGCGCTGGGCGCCGTCCGGTCTGGCTGTGTCCCAGAGTATGCCGCCGGCATAACCAACGGTTTTGGCCACAATCCCCGCCAGTTCTTTGACGGTCAGATCAGCGCCGGAGCCGACATTGATCTGCTCCGCCCCGGAATAATTTTGCAGCAGATAATAGCAGGCGTCGGCCAGATCAGCCACGTGCAAAAACTCCCTCCGCGGGCTGCCGCTGCCCCAGCAGACTACTTCCGGCGCCTTATTGATTTTGGCCTCGTGAAAACGCCGTATCAGCCCGGGTATGACGTGCGAGTGTTCCGGGTGATAGTTGTCGTTCGGGCCGTAGAGATTGGTCGGCATTGCCGAAATAAAATCACAGCCGTGCTGCTTGCGGTACATCCGGCACAGCATAATCCCCGCGATTTTGGCCAGCGCGTAAGCCTCATTAGTTTTTTCCAGAGGTCCGGTCAAGAGATACTCTTCTTTAATGGGCTGGGGGCAATCGCGCGGATAGATGCAGGACGAGCCTAAAAATAGCAATTTTTTTACGCCGGATATATAGGCGCTGTGAATAATATTGTTCTGAATAGTCAGATTTTCGTATATGAAATCCGCGGACAGCTCGTCATTGGCCTTGATGCCGCCGACTTTGGCCGCCGCGTCCACCGCATATTCCGGTTTCTCCCTGCCCAGAAAATCCGCCACGACTTTCTGATCGAGTAAATCAAGCGCTTGGCGGTCAGCGGTGAGTATGTTAGCGTGTCCGGCCTGACGCAGGCGGCGAACTAGGGCCGAGCCGACCATTCCCTTGTGGCCGGCGACGAATATTTTACTTGTTTTTTTGAGCACGTTTCTGCGCTTTCTCCCAGTCGGCTTTGACCATTATTTTGACTAGCTCCGCGAATTTCACTTTTGGCTCCCAGCCCAACTGTTTTTTAGCTTTGGCCGGATTGCCGAGCAGCTGTTCCACTTCGGCGGGGCGGAAGTAGCGCGGATCGATCTTGATCAGCGTCCGTCCGGTCTTTTTATCCCGTCCGGTTTCGTCCGCGCCCTGGCCAGACCAGACTATTTCTATATCCAGCTCCGCAAAGGCTTTTTCCGTAAACTCGCGCACCGTGTGCATTTCGCCGG
>JAITIS010000040.1 GCA_031279305.1 Candidatus Margulisiibacteriota bacterium
CCAGATCCGCCGCCACAGCCGCATAAGCTCTGGCCAGACCTTCCGAACGCGCGCCGATGCCATTGTCTAAAAAAGCCGCGGCGGTGGTGGCATAAGCTCCGGCGCAGAGTAAAAACAACAGCCCGAAAATAATTTTCCACCGCGAGCAGACGGAGTGCCGCACCCTTGACTTGTCGTCTGCGGGCACTTCCTCGCGCATAAAGAAACGCGCGCTCGGTCGTGAGCTTGCCTGCGGAAAGATTATTTTTGGGCTGTTTATTTTCATCACTTACCTCAAGATGGCTATTTTCAAAACTTTGCGCAGTTTTTTACCGCCGGTGTCCACCTCCACATAGCCCAGATAGACGCCGTTGGGCAGTTTTTGCCGATAGAGATTATCGCCGTCCCAGACAAACTCGCCGTAGCCGGGCGGAAAACGCCGGTCATCCTGATAGACCAATTCGCCGCCGATCGTGTACACCTTCACTCGCACGCGGTAATGTCCGTCCAGTATAAAACCGATATGGATCGGGCCGTCGTCAGGATTGGCGGGATTGGGGCCGGATATTATCGTATCCTCGATTTTTTTGCCCGGCGGCAGGGGTTCGACAGGGGGAGCGATCAAAGCCAAAAGCACATCAGGACGGTACTCGACACTGCCAAAAACCACTGTAAAAAAAGCGGCTGTATTTTGCGTCACATAACCGTCTTTGGCATAGCACAAACCTAGATTTATGTCCTTTATGCTTTGCTCATTGATCGAAACTATTTCGTAATAGCCGCCCGCGCCGGAGATTGTCTGCGCGATAATATTTTCCGTATTAGGATGCTGATACAAAACTACACGGACACCGCTCAATCCGCCGGCGTTTTCTTTGACCGCGCCGGCAATTTTCCAGACTTTTTGCAGAGAAAAATTGATATTTGTTGTATTTGTGCCGGGCGTCATATGCAATGGATTGGCGCTGGCCGCCGAGACCTGCCCGTCATAATACTGCAGTTCATAACCATCCGCCGAAACCCGCACATACACATCAATGGCGTTGTATCCGCCGGTGATTAAATAGTTTCCGTCACTATCAGTAAGTTTCTTGCCAATAAAATCGCCGGGAGACCAGAGGCCGTCCAGTTTTCTCCAGACGTCAATTTCCGCGCCGGCCAGATCAACCCCGTTAGCTTTGACATTGCCGGAAATAGTCCACTGCGGGCCAATCTCGATATCAATATTTTGGGTGGACGCGCCGGAGGCCAGAATAATCTTGCGCGCGTTCGCCGTGGAATTGGTTTCGCCAAAATATTCAGACACACAGCCAGACTGCTCGGCATAAACCAACCAGCTGCCGGAAGGAATTTTATCCACAACATATTCTCCGGAGCTGTCGCGCGTCACGGAGGTAAAATACTCGCCATTGGGCGCATATTGCACGCTGATCGTCACAATACCAGAATTAGCCGTCACCCAACCGGAAATCACGCCGCCGCGCTCAAGATTTACAGGCGGAATAGTCTGTATGCTCATCGTGACCAAGCTCAGCCGGTCATTGCCGGTAACCAGAGCGTCCACGTTGTGTTTATCATTATAAAAATAGGCGACATAGCCATCCGCGGAAACCCGGAGAAAGACCTTGACGTCGCTGGTGCCGCGCAGTTCATACGCGCCGCCGGTAACTATGCCGGCCACATAATCCCAAGTTTTTCCGGTGTCCGGCCAGCTGTACAGCTCGACCGCCGCGTCCGGAGAAACGCTGCCGCGCACTATCCAGTGTCTATCCATTACCAAAGTCAAATTACCGGCATCAGCAAGGTAAGCGGCGACATCCGCGGAAGAAATTTTACCCTCGTCGGAATCGCTGCCGTACCACGTGCCGGTAGGAAAACCAATAAATTCATTGTCTGTCGCCGCCTGCAAAAACACATCGGCGGGCGCGAATTGCAAAGTGAATTTCCCGCCATCGCCGGTGCGCGTTATCGCCGTGCCTGTCGGCGTGGCATAATCTGTATCTTTGATAAACGCGCTCACCGTCACACCTGCCAGAGGCTGGCCTGTTCTGTCCAGCACATTGCCGGTGAGGAGGCGGTCTTTACGTCCGGAAAAATCAAAATCTTTATTGGTGGTCACTCCGGCGGGAGACAACCGCAAAATGTCCGCATTGGCCGAGGTGTCTTTTTGGTCGTACCACAAAGTCTGGCGCCCCAGCGCCTCGGCTCTAAGCACAATATCTTTATTTGGCTTAACCGACAGAGTATAAACGCCATCGCCGTTGATGACCGTTTCTCCGGCCAATTCATAAGCAGACCCGGCAACAAAAGCGCTGATCGTCACCGTTACCGCGTCAGACAAATTGGAGATATTGCCAGTGATAGATCCCGCGGCGGTCAGAGGAAAATTGACATTGCCGGACGCACTGTTTAACTCTGTCGCGCTGGCCGAAGCGCTGTCTTCCTGACTGGAGTACCATTGCGTGTCATAGCCGGACGTTTCCGCGCGCAGGATGACGCTGGAGTTTTGCGGTATCTCTATTTCGTATTGCCCGCCAGCGTTAGTTGTCGCCTCATTGACATACTCAAAATCTGTATTTTTCACAAAGGCAGAAATGGTAACTCCCGGTAATTTAGCATTGGTATCGCCGTCGACATAAACAGCTCCGGTGACAAGCACGGTATCATTCAGGTTTATATTCACGCCAGATTTACTTGCGCCGGCATTGACGCTCACCGCGGCCGCTTTGGCGCGATCGTATTTGTTATTATAATATCTGGCCATTTTATTCAAGCTGACGGCTTGCACCAAAAAATCAACGCCGGCAGGCAGAGCTATGCTGTAGGTTCCATTAGGTGAAGCGGTAATGTCCGTAAAATAACTATAATCACTATTGTTAAATATATTTATCGTGGCGGAGCCGCCATTGCTAATAGCGCCGGACAAAGCGCCTGATCTCGGCAGAGCAATATCTATATTGGACGCATCGGCTGAAATGCTCAATAAATTTGCGCTGGCTGGTGTGTAGGAATTGGCATAATATTTATCTATATGCCCCGCCTTGCTGGCCCTGACAATAAAAGGACGGGCAGAACCAAGAGCGGGAACAGGCACTGCATATGGGGCAGATGCAGAAATATTTTTGGTAATCTGAGTTATATATTTAAGGACAGTTCCAACGGGCTCAAAAACGGCCACTGTCACCGTATCGTCCGACATAGCCTCGCTATCTATCCTGCCGCTGATTGTCACGGCCAAAGGCAAAACAATGTTTATATTGCTGCTCGGCGCATTCACCGTGACAAATTCCTCATCGCTGTAAGCCGCCGGGTAATAAGTGTCAAAATAATTCGCGCTGGCGGCTTTGATCCAGTAGCCAAATCCAGCGGGAACGTCTAAAGCATACTCTCCATTAGGACTGGCGGCAGTCTTATTCACATACACATAATCGCTGCCGGCCAAAAACGCCGCCACTTCCGCGCCGGGGATAACGGCATTATTATTATCTGTTACTTTTCCGGTTATGGATTTTTGGGTATATAAAGAAATATTTATATCCGTTCTCCCGGAATTACCAGGCGTTATTGGTGTTTTGCCAAACATATCGGCTGTAACCGCGCTATTGAGCGCGGTGTAGTAAAACGGGAAATAAATAGCGCTCTCATCCTCAGCTTTTACATAATAATCCACATCTTTATACACGCCGGCAAATTTATAGTTGCCGCTTCCGTCTGTATAGGTTTTAGTCACCCAGTGCTCGCTATCCGCCTCAAAAAGATGCACGGCAATACCGGTTAACCCTGCAGATGGGCTGTTACGGCTGACTACCTGGCCGGAGAGGGTGACGGTGTTGCTAGCATCAAAATTAAGTGTTGTTACCTCGTCCAAGTCAGTTATTGATACAGAAACAGCGCTCATAAATGTTTTTTGGTTATTAGCATAAGCGGCGATTACTTTATCTGGTATGGATATTACTATCTTGTAATAACCATCCACACCAAGATTTTCACCGTAAACCTGATAACGAAAATCAGACCCAGTATTTATTATTCTACTATAATTAGCAGGTAATTTATCTTCCTCAGAAAAATCTAAAATCCTAACGCTTCCGGTTGTACCGGGTAAAACATCACTAACATTAAAAATAAAACGCTCTGCAAAAACTGCGTTAAAAAGCGGTAAAAATAAAAAAGGCAGTAAAATTTTATAAAGAATTTTGGGCATAATATTCAGGTTTTCATTATACCACAGCCCTTGTGCACAAACTAAGCTATTACTGTTTAATTATTCTGCTGCCGTCTGTCGTTCTCAATGTATATATGATATTAACGCCATAGCCCACAACAGACAGGGTTTGTATTCTGTTGTTAAAGGCGATGCTGTCTCCGGCTCTGAGCGGCGCACCGTCCAGAGTTATGCCCAGATCTATGTTATTCATCTGCACATCATTATCGATCACCACCCCGATGCTGGTAAATGGCCGCGCGCGGTTTACAGGCTGCGGGGTGGTCAGCCTGTAATCCAGACTGCCGCCGCCCAGTCCGATATTGCCTATTTCATAAGTTCCGCCGCCGGCAGTGTTGACGATAGAAATGCTTTCTAAATTTATATTTTGTACAGGATACATTCCCATTATTCCTTGCTTAAAAGGAAATTTTACTCGATAATAATCTCCTACTTTAGTCCAAGTACATTTAGAATTATTGAATACTAGTGAGCCATCTGAATAATTTAAGCTTACTAGATTATCACTCAAAAAGTCTTCAATATTAACGCCCGTATCTTTAATGTCTAAAGCCACATAGCCACTGCTATAATTATTATCAACATTAAAACTATAACTCGCCGCCGCCATATCCTCGATAGTCACTTCCGCGGTGGAAACGGGCAGAGTGGCCAGCACACTGCCGCCCGCGCCGCCGCTGACAGCTCTGGCTGTCGCGCCGTTGGCGGGGAGCAAGCCCTGCTCGGCCAGATAATCCATACGCACGTCTTGACCGAGCAGATCCGTAATATCGGCTTCCAGCGAAACATCGACGCCGTTTTCCTCGCGGGACAGCGCCAGTTTTACAGTCTGTCCGGCGGGCACACCGGCGAGATTGACCCGCAAACGCGAGCCGTCGGCGTAAGCGATGGATTGTCTAGGCGCGATGCCGGTATAGGCCCAAGCGGTCTCCTGTCCGGCGCGGGCCCGGATATCGGCTGTATATGTGCCGGCGGCGTAATTTAAGGCATAGTTTGTCACATAATCGCTGGCGCTGTCTCTGGCAATGTAATCTATTTCTATATCTCGCTGGCTCAAATCAACGCGCACTGTCCGGGCGGCGGGATCAACGATAATGCCGTTGCGCGCTGTATTGATGACATCGTTCAAAAGTATGCTGACCTGATGCTCGGAGGTGTAGGCTATTTCCTGCTCCGCCGGAGTTCTGACATCCGCATCGCCCAGCGTCAGGACAAAATTTCGGACATCGGTAATGCCGGACATACTGGAAAACTGCAAAGCCAATTCCGCGGGATTGCCGTTAATATTATAAAAATCTGACTTGGGCAAAACCATTACGATGCCGTCGCGCTGGCCATTCGCGTCTACACTGCTGTTTATATGCACATCGACGCCCTGCCCGTCGCCGTGGGGAGTTATGGCGCAATTATTCTGGTCGCCGCGAATGGAGTAGACGCCAAGATCTGGCTGGGCGCTGGGGATCTCTGTTTCTATGCCGCCCACGGTGATAGTGTCCTCCGAACCGTAAATATTGGTGCAGCCGGTCTGCAAAGCCAGAGCTTCCAGCCCCAAAATCAGGCTAAACGCGGCGGACACAACCCGCCTGAAGAAGCCAGCGCGCTGTACGGCGCCGCCATCCTCTATTATTTTCTCATACATAACCGGCTCCTTTCTCCCCTGATTACCAGGGCAGAGGAATTTTTAACGACAAGCCAAGATTCCAGTTATTAACCGGGTCTATTATACTGCGGACTGAGGTTTCGGATAACCAGCCATTATTCTGTGCCGAAGCGCCAGCGCTTTTGCTGTATGCATCTTGATGATAAAAACCGCCGGTCAGCCCCACAGTCCAGTTATTTGGCAGACGATATTGCGCGCCCAAGGCTAGATTTAGCTTATCGCCGTACAGGTCTAGGGCGGCATAGGCGTTCCAGCTCTCGCCGCCCAAGCCCGCCTGCAGGGCCAGACCCGGATTAAACTCGCCGCGCCTGTCTAAAAATCTATCCCATTCCCAGCGGAGCAGCGGCCCTATGCCCAGTCTGGCGGTATATTTGCTGACAGCCGCCTCAATGCTAAACAGCGGAGAATAGGTCATATAGCCGTCCCAGTAGGTGGTTTCTCTCAGGTCAGTATGCTTGTAATCTTTGCCGTCCGCGCCGGCCGCTTGGTAAACCACGGCCTCTTCCTGCCGCTTTTGTTCCATACTCTGCGTAAAACTATTTTCTAAGCCTAGTTTTAAGCGATTGTCAAAGAGTCCGAACACTGTGTTGACAGATAAATTATAAAACAGGTTATGATTGTAAAATGGATCACTGTTGTACCAGCTTTCAGTTTCAAATAATTTTTGGGGATGCGCTGCTCTTAACTGAGGCTGCAGGGAATATCCGAAGCCGCCGGCAGCAGTGAGTTTGTATAGATTCAAGCCGCCCAGAATATTTAAATCTTCCAGCACATCGTATTCCGCGCCCAGATCGAGCGTAAAAGCAGGCAGTAAATCAGAGTTAGTATACAGAGCATCTTCCGCCGGATCATCTTTGTGCTCCACATAGCGCCGGGTTTCTTCTGAAAGGCTCCAGAGGCCAAAACCTAGCTTGGCGCCGGCTCTCAGTCTGTCTCCCAGAGTTTTATATTCACCGAGCAGATTAAATTCGTAGATATTTCTATTCTCCGCCGCGGAGGAATTGCCGGCCAGATTAGCAGTCCCGCCGTCCGGAGCGGTCAGCTTGGTTGGAAATTCCGAGCTGGACGAGCTGCTTTCCCTCCGGAAACTAAATTCGCCAGACAAAGACCAGTGTTTGCGCAGACCCTGTATTTTTTGCAGTTCCCGGCGCGCGTAAACTGCGGCGGAGTAT
>JAITIS010000099.1 GCA_031279305.1 Candidatus Margulisiibacteriota bacterium
AATAACGCCATTTGCCGTCAGGCTGTTCGCCGCCGTCCAGCGTAATGATTTTTATACTTTCCGCCGCCATACCGGCGGGCAGGCTAAAGGATATGGTCTGTCTGTTTTCCATTAGGCGTTCCGCCAGCTCCAGCGTCTCCGCCGTGTAATCTTTCAGCCCGTTGTAATAGCCTTCCAGTATGTTTTTTAAGAGTTCCCGCAGTTCCCCGCCGGACAGCCGGTCTGCTTCCTCGTTGATATAACTCTCCAGTTTTTCCAGTAGCTGCCAGGCGTTTTCACTCAGCGCCGTACGCCCGCCGGCGGTGTCCCCAGCGACGCTGACCAGCAGAAGATGAGCATCAAATTTATCGATAGACAAATCATTATCCAGAAATATCTGTCCCAGCAGCCCCGCCGTCGAAGCGTAGAGATTGCTGCCAATATAGGCGTCCACCGGCAAAGTCTCGCCGCCGAAATGATGATCTATTTCAAAAATATGCTTAAATTCGCGGGCTGCCAGCCATTTATTGCGGGTATTGGCATTGGCGGTGTCCAAAAGCGCTAGATTTGTATATTTCTGAGGCAGCTGATCCGCGCCCGGTCCTTCGGTATAAACCTTGGCGCCCATTTTTTTTACCTGCTCTAGCAAGCCATTTAACATAGAATTATTTTGCACAAAAGCCAAATCATTTTGACTGAAATACAGCGCGGCGTCTTTGCCCTGTTCGTTTAGCTTCCGCCACAGAAGCAGCATAGAGGCGACCGCATCCGCATCCGTGCTGTCGTGGCCGGCCAATGCCAGCGGCCCGGATGCCCGGCTAAGCCCGGCCCAGAAATCTCTGGCCAGTTCGGGAGTATAGTTATCCGTTTTGACCTGAACTGCCCGCAAAACAATTTCCTGCTCGATG
Organism: Candidatus Margulisiibacteriota bacterium; assembly: GCA_031279305.1. GTDB lineage: Bacteria > Margulisbacteria > Termititenacia > Termititenacales > Termititenacaceae > JAISQA01. The sequence goes on from JAITIS010000099.1 coordinate 888, forward strand.
CCGGAAAATATTTTCAAATAAAATTTGGACATATCTTAAAATATTGCCCAGGCCGGATAGTTTTTATACTCCGCAAAATGCAACAAATTTGTTATACTTACGATAACCTAGCGCTATGCAAACTAAACTAATCAACACGCGGTGGATTTACGAGCAGGACAGAGGTCATTCTCAGGTGGTCGATGATCTTTTGGCTGATTATTACCGCCAGTTAAAATCCCTGCCAGCGGATTCTCCTATTTTTAACGAACACAGCGCGGAGAATCTGTTGGAATCTTTAACGAAAAGATATTTTTTGTCCGACCGGTATTTCGAAGAAAGCGGCCGTGACGAGGAAAGGGATTTTTCTTTTAATATCGGCTATCAGTGGGACAATCTAGCCAGCGTTTGCGCTATCTCCTGGCAGCTGGCCAGAAATAATATAAACCCGCTCCTCATCAATGACACGGCCATCATCAACGGGTCGCTGCTGGTGAACAACCGCGAAATCAGCGCCCTGCTGGGACGGCTGGCGGCGCTGTTTAAGCAGCAGCTCAGTCCGGCGCAAAGGGATAAAATAAAAGAGTTGCTGCAAAACAGCCATTATGCGCTCAACCTAGACAAGCTGGCCGCCTCCCTGCGGGAAATTATCGCTCCGCGGTAAAATTAAATCTTGGGTTTTCTTAGCTTGGCCACTTTGAGCGGCAGGCCAAAACAGCGGATAAAGCCCGCGGCGTCTTTTTGGTCGTACAATTCCGAGTTAGTGAAAGAGGCCAGATTTTCCAGATAAAGCGAGTCGGGCGATTTCACGCCGGCGGGCACAATATTGCCTTTGTATAATTTCAGGCGCACAACGCCGTTTATTTTCTCTTGGGTCTTGTTTACAAAAGCGTCCAGAGCCACGCGCGCGGACGTAAACCACTGGCCGTTGTAAACCAGCTCGGCGTATTTGTGCGCCAGATGCTGTTTGAGATGATAGGTTTCTTTGTCCAGCGCCAGCTGTTCCAGCGTGTCGTGCGCGGCATAGAGTATGCTCCCGCCCGGTGTTTCATACACTCCGCGGGATTTTATGCCGATCAGGCGGTTTTCCACAATATCGATCTGCCCGATGGCGTGCCGGCCTCCCAGCTCATTCAGTTTCAAAATCAAATCCACAGCGGGCAGTTTCTGTCCGTTTAGCGCGATGGGCGCTCCCCGCTGGAATTCTATTTCCACATACTCCGCTTTATCCGGAGCTTTTTCCAGAACGCTGGAAATGCTAAACACGCTGTCCGGCACCTCATTCCACGGATCTTCCAGTTCGCCCCCCTCGTGCGAAATATGCCAGAGATTGGCATCCTCGGAGTATATGCGCTTTTTCGTGATTTTGAGCGGAATATGCTGTTTCTCCGCATAGTCTATGGCTTCCTCGCGGGAATTTATTGTCCATTTGGGATCTCTCCAAGGCGCGATGATCTGCAAAGCAGGATTTAGCGCCATAAAAGTCAGCTCAAAACGCACCTGATCGTTGCCTTTGCCGGTGGCGCCGTGGGCTACCGCGTCCGCGCCCTCTTTTTCCGCAATAAGCACCTGATGTTTGGCTATTACCGGCCGGGCAAAAGAAGTGCCCAGCAGGTATTTGCTCTCGTACACAGCTCCGGCTTTGAGCGCCGGCCAGATGTACTCCTCGACAAATTCCCGGCGCAGATCCAGCGCGTACACTTTGCTGGCTCCGGCGGCGCGGGCTCTGCTCTCCAGATCGTCCAGCTCGCGCAAACCCTGCCCCACATCCGCGGCATAGGCGATGACCTCGCAGCCGTAATTTTCTTTGAGCCAGTGGATCATTATCGAGGTGTCCAACCCCCCGGAATAAGCTAAAACTACTTTTTTGACCA
>JAITIS010000011.1 GCA_031279305.1 Candidatus Margulisiibacteriota bacterium
CTGCCGGCGGAGTATGCTGTGGTGGTGGACGAAACTTTTTTGACTAAAAATATCGATGCGGCGGCGCTGGCAGAACAGGCCTACAAGCTCCGCCCCTCGTTTCTGGCTTTTCGGGAATCTGTCGAATTAAACAAAGCTGATTATCTCAGCGCTTGGGGCGCTTCTCTGCCGGGACTGTATTATATATATTCCAAACAACACAATGAATATGATCCAGCGTCGCTGATGACCACCGCCGGCGATACGGAGACTTGGACGCTCAGCGCCAAATGGAATTTTTTTGCGGGCGGCGCCAACTGGTTCCAAATTCACGAAAAAGCCAATAACAGGGATAAATATCGGGAGCAGGAAAAAATCCAGCGCGGTTATATACTGATCGAGATACAGAGCGCGCTGGATGATCTACGCGCGCAGATTCAGAATGTCTTGGCCGCGCGCGAACAAAATCAGCTGGCCGCCGAATCTCTGCGTATCGCCCGGATCAATTTTGAGTCCGGCAACGGCACCAGCACGCAGTTAAATGACGCTTTGATCCAGCGGCAGAGTTCCGGCACAAATCTGATCAGGGCTTTGTACGATTATGAATATGCCCGCGCCAAATTGAATTATGCGGCAGGGCAGGAAATATTCTAAAGGAGTTTTTGTATGCAAAAATATTTAGTGTTGATTTTAGCGGCGCTGCTGCTGGCTGGCTGCGGCGGTAAAAAAACAGACCCGCCGCGGCGCTTAACTAAAGTGGCTGTGCTGACCCTGTCGCCTAGTCCGGCTGTGAACACCAGAGAATATCCGGGTCTTTTGACTCCGCTGTATAAAATGAACATTCAGACCCAGACCGGCGGCATTGTCGAATCGATCGGCGTGGAGCTGGGACAGAGCGTGCGCAGAGGACAGGAGCTGGCCAGACTGGATTCCGAGGTGAACGCGGCGCAGTGCCAGCAGGCCGAAGCGGCGTACACGCTGGCTAAAACTTCTTATGAGCGGCAAAAAGCGCTTTATGCGGAAAATGTTATTTCAGCCCAGCAATATGAGTCCGCGGAATCGCAGCTCAGACAGGCGGAGGCGCTTTACAGGGTGGCCAAAAAAAATCTGGAAGACTGCACGCTTACCGCGCCGCGCGCCGGCGTGGTGTCGTTTATCAATTACGATATTGGCGATTCGGCGTCCAAAGGCTCCACGGTAATCGTGCTGGCGGATTACAGTAAAATAATTATGCGTATCGGGGTCACGGATAAAGATGTCTCCAAAATCAAAACCGGCCAAAAGGCCGCGGTGCGGGTGGATGATCTTGGCCAAAGCTGGCCTGGCAAAGTGATCGGAGTTGGCTCGCTGGCGGATGACCGCAGCGGCACTTATCCGGTGCGTATTGAGATCGACAACGCGCAGGGCGCGATCAAACCCGGCATGTTTGGCCGCGCCGGCCTGACGCTGGAATATTATGAACGCGCCAAAGTAGTGCCGTTGGATACTCTGGTGCTGCGCGGCGAAACCATAGGGCTGTACGCTGTCACTACCGGCAATATCGTGCGTTTTGCGCCGGTGACCGTTAATTTTGAATTTGACGATAAAGTGTATATTCAGTCCGCCCTGCCTTACGGCCAGCGGATCGTTTCTCTGGGACAGGAATTTGTGGTGGACGGAGAGGAAGTGGAGATCGCCTCCGGGGAATAATTATGAAAAAGTTTGTAGAGTTTTTTCTGCATTATAAAAGTCTGGTCACGCTGGCTTTTATCGGCATACTGTTCAGCGGCTGGAGCGCGTATGTAAATATGCCGCGCGAAAGTTTTCCTCAGGTAGAGGTCCCGTATATGCTGGTTTTGACTATCTATCAGGGCGTGGCCCCGGAGGATATGGAGAGTCTGGTGACGCGGCCTCTGGAGAATAAGATCAAAAGTGTCAGCGGCATCAAGCGGCTTAACTCTACCTCTGCGGAATCTTATTCGGCGATTTTTATTGAATTTAACCCGGAAGAAAACATTGAATCCGCTTTGCAGAAAGTCCGCGACAAAGTGGCGCAGGCGCGCAGCGAGCTGCCGGCGGATGTGGAGGAGCCGGAAGTCACGGAGATCAGCTTTGATGATATTCCGATTATGACTATTTCGCTGTCCGGGGATTACGGCCTGAATAGATTGAAAAAAATCGCCGACGATCTAAAAGATGAGTTTGAAAGCGTGGCCGGCGTGTCCAGCGTGACGGTCATCGGCGGCTATACGCGCGAAATACAGGTGGTGGTTAATCCGGCGCGGCTTAAGGCTTATAATTTCTCTTACGATCAATTTTCGCAGGCGGTCAAAGCGGCCAATGTCAATATACCCGGCGGACTGTTAGACATCGGTTCGCGCTCCTACTTGCTGCGCATACCTAATGAATTTAATTCGGTGGAGGATATCCGCAACGTCGTGCTGGGCACCTATAACGGCAGGATTATTCTGCTCAAAGATGTGGCTGATGTGCGCGATACCAATAAAAAACAGACCTCTCTGTCCCGCACTGATCAAAAAGATTCCGTGACTATGACCGTACAAAAGCGCTCCGGCGCGAATATCATCGGCGTGGCCGGCGCTGTCAAGAAAATCATAAAACAAGCTGAATCTGCGCTGCCTCAGGGCACCAAAATTGAGTTTATCAGCGATTTTTCCGAGCAGACCGCTTCGCAGGTGGACAATATGGAGAACACCTTGATCTTAAGTATGATTCTGGTTGTGCTGGTGCTGTATTTTTTTATGGGCCTCCGCAATTCAGCGATTGTCGCCGCGATTATTCCGCTGTCGATGCTGATGACTTTTATTGTTATTAACTGGCTGGGTTACACGCTTAATTTTGTGGTTTTATTCAGCTTGATCATCCTGCTGGGTATGCTGGTCGATAACGCCATCGTGGTGGTAGAAAATATTTACCGCCTGCTCAATGAAGGCAGGGACCGCTGGACTGCGGCGGTCGAAGGCGCCTCCGAAGTGCTGGTGCCGGTGCTGACTTCCACGCTGACGACAGTCTGCGCTTATCTGCCGCTGGCTTTCTGGTCGGGAATGATCGGTAATTTTATTCATTGTCTGCCGATCACTGTATCGATAGGCCTGCTGTCTTCTTTTGCCGCCGCGATTATTTTTAATCCGGTATTAAGCCAAGTTTTTCTGCGTAGCCACGCGGAGGAAGCCCACGCGGACGCTAGCAAGCTAAGCATTCCGCATTTGGTAGACGTGTGGCTGGAAAAGTTTAAGAACGGTTATTATGAGCGCTGGCTGTTTTGGTCTATGCGCAATCGCCGCAAAGTTATCGGCCTTACAGCGGCCGTTTTTGTGCTCAGCATAATTCTTTTGGCCGGTATGCCCAAAGAAATGTTCCCAGAAACCGACCCGGAAGAATTTGCCATAGATATTAAAATGCCGACCGGCTCCAGACTGGAGACTACCGATGAACTGGTGCGTAAAATCGAGACTGTGCTGCTGGAGGAAAAAAACTTAAAAGATATAGACCGCTTCGCGGCCAGCGTTGGCAATGACGGCGCTGGTATGGGCGGCAGGGGCAATGATGATGCGACCGTGGCTAAAATTTCAGTTAAGTTTAAGGAGCGACGTCTGCTGTCCGCAGCGCCGTTGAAAATCATAGACAATATCCGCGCGCAGGTTTCTGAGTTTCCCGGCGCAGAGATCATTGTGAGCGCCGGAGATTTTGGTCCGCCGGCCGGCGATCCGATCTCCATAGTGGTGGCCGGCGATGATTTTGCTGTTCTGGACGGATTGAGCGATGAGATCAAAGCTATAATGCACCGCACGCCCGGCGTGGTGAATATTAAGGATAATCTTTCGACCGGTCGGCCGGAAATACACGTGCTCATTGACCGGTCTAAAGCCTCCCTGTACGGATTTTCGCCGGCGCAGGCGGCTATGGAAGTGCGAACAGCTTTTTACGGCGCGACTGCCGCCAAATACCGCGAAGGCGATGATGAATACGATATAGTCGTAAAACTGGATGAAACAGAAAAGTTTTCAACCCAGACCCTGCGTAATTTGACCCTGCTGTCTAGCAGCGGCGATCACGTGCCGCTAACTAAACTGGCGGATATTAAACTGGCTTCCGGCTTGAATTCCGTGCGCCGGGAGAATTACAGCCGGGTTTTGAAGGTGACCGCGGCCACAGAATCGGGAGTGCTGCCTTTTGTGGCTTTGCAGAAAATCCAGAAAGAAATAGCCGGACTGCAAATACCGCAGGGTTATGTGGTCAGCTATACCGGCGAAAATGAGGAAATGATGCAGAACTTCAGCTTTTTGTGGACAGCTTTGCGCATCGCGCTGCTGTTAGTGCTGATCGTGCTGGTGGCGCAGTTTAACTGTTTCTATGTGCCGGTGATCATTATGTTCACCGTTGCGCTTTCGCTGATTGGAATGGTTTTTGGACTGAAAATAACCAATCAGGCTTTTGGTCTGATGGCGATGATCGGCATGATCTCGCTGGCCGGCATCGTGGTCAACAACGGCATAGTACTGCTGGATTTTGTCCAGATTAAACAGCGCGCGGATGACCGCGGCGAGAGCAGCGACGCTGAGCGCAAGCGGACTATTGTTGAAGCCTGTAAAGTCCGTCTGCGTCCGGTGCTGTTGACAGCTTTTACGACCGCGCTGGGCTTGCTGCCGCTGCTTTTTGGCATCGGTGTCAATTTCAAGAAACAGCGCATTGATTTTGCCGATCCTGGCGCGATGATGTTTAGGCCGATGGCTTCGGTGATCTTTTTTGGCCTGATGATTTCGACGTTATTGACGCTGATCATTATGCCGGTAGTTTATTATTCTTGGGATGACTGGCGGCAAAAACGCCGGCAGAGGAAAGCGCGGCTGGCGGCTCTAAAAAATCCGCCGGTTTCACCGCAATAAAGTTTTAACCGTATTGTTGCTTAGTAGTCCATTTTGTTTGCGCAGAACTTTCCAGCTTTCGCCGCCGTTGAGACTGTACCAGAGGCCGTTTTCCGCGGCGACATAAATATTCAGTCCGCCGCTCAGGATGTCGCGGACTTTTTCCGCGTTGTAATTTACATTGGTGTCGTACACCGCCCAAGTCGCGCCGCTGTCCGTGGATTTGGCCAGCGCTTTATCGCCGGCCAGCCAGAGCTGCCTACCGAAAATATGCAGTTTGTACGGAGCGGATATGGGCGCTTCGATGAACGCGCTGCCGGTAGTCAGTCCGGCGTCCGTCAGCAGAAAGAGATTATTTTCCACGAAGCCAAAATCCCGGACATCGCCAGACACGTAAGCCGCGACAGCCCAGCCGTTGGCGGTGCTGGCCTGCAAGACGCCGCCACCCAAAATATAAAGGCGTTCGGCCGCACAAACAATTTTTTGGTAGCTGTTCGGCGAGGTGATCGCCTCGAACTCCAGATTGGCCGTGGAGGCAAAACAGCCTCTGTCCGTGGCGGCCCAGATTCCGCTCTGATCTGTGGCGAGACTAGTGACATTGCCGGTGATTAACAAGGCGTAGGTGTAGGCGTTGTCCGTGGAAACATACAAACCGGCACTGGTGGCCAGAAATAAACCCTGCCCGTTTCTCAAAGCGTCCTGCGGCGCTCCCTGAAAAGTCTGTTTGGATTGTCCGACACTGCGCGTCCAGCTGGAAATGCGCCCCTCGCTCAAGCCTTTATCCGAAAAAACCCAGAGAGACTGCTCCTGAGCGGCGGTGGCAGAGCTGGTGTCTTTGGTGGCTACACCGCAGCCGTAGATCAAAAAAATTAAAAGCGCGGCCCAGAATATTTTGCGCATAGGAAGATTATACATCAAGATGCTTTGTTACGGCACGCGGTATCTGACCCAGCGGATGTCCTGCCAGCCCTCCTGCAGTCCGGCCAGCTCGATCTGAAGTTCCGCGATAAGATTTATCAGCGCTGGATAGCGGCCGGCAAGAAATCTATCCAGAAAATATTTTTCCAGCCGATCTTGCTTTTGAAAATCTGTGTTGCCGGTTATTTGAAAATAATCGTAAAGTATCCGCGAAAAGTCGAACAGCAGTCCCCGCCGGACATTGCCGGAAGCCCAGCTGATGAGCCGGTTATAAATATGACTGCCGATGGTTTCTCTTTCGATTAACGAGGTCAGCAGATCGTCCGCGTGTATTCTAACCGCGAGCAGATCCGGATAGACACTGAGCAGCCAGCCGGACTGTCTGGTGTAGTAGCCGGCCAGTTCATCCGGATCGAACGGTCTGGCATTCAGCGGACTCTGAATGTACAGCAGTCCACGGGCGTACGCCGTGCGGTAGCCGCGCTCGTCCAGATAGGCGAGAACTATCTCCAGCGAGTGCTCGCTAAGCCAGCCGGTAGTGGCTATGAAATGCCCGCCGGATTTGAGATGCGGCAGAAGCTCCAGAATATTATGCATCACCCGCTGGCTGTAATACAGACCGCCGTAACAGCTGATGATGAGGTCATAAACCGACAGACCGGCAAAACAAAAATTATCAATGTCGCCGGGATACTCCCTGTCGATGAATGAATTGCCGGAAACAGTCAGCGCGAGATTGTCATATCTATACACACCGGCGATTTTCAGATCAGCTGCGGCATAGCCCTGTCCTGCTCCGATATCCAGAACAGCTAGTCCGCGCAGTTTGCGCGGAGTATACCAAAACAAATCTGCGCACATATCTTTTTGGCAGGCCAGACTCCGCCAGACCAATTGATAATCCTGCCACGTCCGGTTGACGATCCACTGCGGATTTTCCGCGGGAACGGAGATTATTTTGAGCGCCCTGAACATAGTCGGAAATATATCGCAAGTTTGGCAAATTTGTAGCAGTCTATTCTATCTGGAGCGGGCTATCGGGTACACGTCGGCCTCTCGGCCTCGTGGGTCTCACTTCACGTCGCTAACGCTTGTGAAGTTCGACGCGAACCTCGGTTCTCGCCCGAGAATTACTATACTTTTTCTAGTGAAAAATAATTTAACCTAAAGGATGTTTTTATTTTGGAGCGGGCTATCGGGCTCGAACCGACGACCTCGAACTTGGCAAGGTCGCGCTCTACCAACTGAGCTAAGCCCGCACGAACAAAAATATATCAATCACATAACCAAACGCGCTCTACCAGCTGTGTCGAACTTAACGAGGGCTGAAAGCCCGAAGTTAAGAGAGACCAACAAGGCCGCATATGCGGCCGCCGTTAACTAAGCCCGCAAAAAACAGGCTAGAAGTATATCAAGCGCGTTATTTTATGACAAGCCGGGGTTACTTTACGCGCTCGACGTACTCGTGCGTGCGAGTATCTATTTTGATCTTGTCGCCAATGTTGCAGAAACTGGGCACATCGATCTCCAAACCGGAGTCTTCCATCTGGGCTTTTTTCAACACCTTGCCGCTGGTGTCGCCGCGCACGACGTTTTCCGTATAGC
>JAITIS010000058.1 GCA_031279305.1 Candidatus Margulisiibacteriota bacterium
CCGGAAACATATCTCGAAGCCGAGCAAGTCTGCGCGGATATACCTTCCAGCAATTGGCGCTACCAAAACGGAAAAAAAATCATCAGTATCGAGCGCCGGCTGTACATCAGCCGGAGCACAGATATTGTCATCAATGTCTCCCCGCCTGATCCGGCGCCCGGGCAAAAAATCCTGGTCAGCGCCAGAACACCGTTTCCGCCAGAAGAGGCGGAGCTGATCTATATCGGCCAATCGCGGCCAATGCGGCTCAATGGCGTTTTATACACTGCGGAGCTTACCGCGGCGGACAGTGAAGAAATAAAAATAAATTTTCAAAATAACGGAGAAATCATCGAGCGCTCCGTCCGTCTAGTTCTAAAAAAACCGGAGCTTTTAAGCATGGCGTCGTCGACCAGCAGCACGGCTCAGGCCGGGTTATCCGGCCCGGCAAGCGGCATACCCACCCCAAACAGCCTGCAGTTCAAAGGCAACAAAACTATCGTCTTCGTCCAGCGCAACGCGACAGGCGAGATAGATTTTCCGGAAGAACAGCGGCGCGAGGAGACGCTCTATCTGGAAGCGGAGGGAGTGGAAAACTCCGTCAACATATCCGCCAGAGTTTTGACAACGACGCAGGAAACCGTAGATAAAAAAGAAGACATAATGGTCAAACTCTGGACTGACCGCTGGTCGGCCTATATGGGCGATTTTAACGAGACTGTACGGGACAGCTATCTTGGCCTCCACAATAAAAATCTAAATGGATTTCGTTTTAGTTATTTCCCGGGACAGACTGAGCTAAACGCCATCATCGGCAAAGAGTTGGGCGCGGATCAGGAAGAGTATTTTTACGGCAACGATTCTCAGGGGCCGTATAACGCGCTTTATCCGCCGGCCGTGCCGGGCAGCGAACAAATTTTTTTGGACGGCCAGCCTTTGCAGCGCGACAAAGATTATTATTTTGATCACCGCGGCGGAAAAATAATTTTCCGGCAGAGTATAATCGCCAAACATCAGCTGGTGCGCCTGTTGTACCAAAGTGAAGCCACTCCTTATAAAAATCAATTCACGTATCTCCGCGCCGCGCAGGAATTCGGCCACTGGCGGGTCAGAGTAGACGCCGCGCAGGCCAAAGACCTCGCGGAAGAGATAGTCACCGGCAGCGCGCCGCCGCAGGAGAAAAAACAATATACCGCGCAGCTGCTGTACCGCAAGGCCGGAACCACTCTGAATATCGAAAAAGCGCTGGCGGAAAAAACTCTGCGGGAAAGCGCTGTTTCCCGCGATGGCGGCGAGGCGGAAGCGCTGGCGCTGGAATACGACAATCAGAAAAATCTTAAGCTGTCCCTGCGGGAAATACATTCCGCGGAAGGATACCGGGCGATCGGCAATCCCGTGCCGCCGGGTATGCAGGAAAATAAAAATTTTGCGGAATTTTACCAGCCGGGCTACACCCTGCGCGTAGACACTTACCGCAAAGACTTGAACGCCGCCGGCGCATCCCGCGAAAAAGAAAATTATTACAAAATATTTGTCAAAGAAAATTTTTGGCCGGAACTGCAGTACTGGAGCAAACACACGCAAAAAGAAATATTAAGCGGCACGCAAAATACCGTTCACCAATACAGTGGCGACAATCTGGAGCTGGCCAAAAGCCTAAGCAAACATTTCCGGCTGGGCTTAACCGGCAGCCAAGAAAATATTGAAAATAATCTGGAATCCCTGCCCTATGAATATGTGGAAACTTACGGCGCCTATCTGCAGACCCAGCAGTTAAGCCAGTCTGATTTTATACTGGGCAAGAAATACAGCCAGAAAGAACTGCGGAATGCGGAAGAAATCATCTCCCTAAACGCCGAGCGGGAAGAAACTTACGCCAGATTAAACATTTATCCCGGTAGTCGGGTGCGCTTCGGAATGGCCTATCAGGAAATACTGGATAAGACCGCGGGCAACAGCGAGCTTTTAGACACAAATTATTCTCTGTCTCCGGCCGGCTGGCTAAACAGCAACGGTAATTATTCTATCGAGACACTCGTCGAGGAACTGTCATCTGCCAATCACCGCGTGCAGAAACAGCGCGGCAATTTTCTGCTGCGCTGCCAGCCTCTTAATTTTCTGCGGCTGACGCTGCGCTACGCGCCGAATATCAGTATCGCGGAGACAAACCTGCCTTATGCTTTTTTCGCGGGGCAAAACGCCGCGGCAGATCTGGCGCCGTTTAGCTGGAGTTCGCTGAAATACACCTACACGGCCAATCACGCGCAGACCAGAGACACGGCCAGACTGCCGGAAAATATTCTCAAGACCGAAGCTAAAAATCAGGAAAATATGTACATCTTGCGCTTGCTGCCGCTGGAAACGCTGGATCTGGAATTGAAATACCGGCATAAAGACCGGGAGGATGATTTTCTGGATGAACTGGTCACGGCTAGTCTGGTTTACAGCGAAGGCTCCGGCTATGAACTGGAGCAAGGATTAAATATTTATTACCGTCCGGGCAAAAAACTTCAGCTAAACGGCGGTTACGCGCAGAGCACAGAACAGATGAATTATCTCAACCTGCCGTCTTTCAATGTGCTGCTGGAGAGGGAAATTTATAACTCCAGCCTACAGTATCAGTTGAATGAGCGCTGGACGGCTTACTTAAGCTGCGATTTATTGAAAAGCACAGACCTGCTAGCCAGCGCCAATAATGTCACTTATGAATACACGCCCGGCATCGGGCTGGCCTGCCGGTATACGGAATTCCGTCTGCGCTATGATTACAAAAAAACCGAAAGCGCGCAGGGTGAAAAATCTCTGCGCCACAAGCATAATCTCGGTCTGGAATACTACTGGAACTCCCACCTGCAGAGCAGCCTCACGGCGGAAAAAGTCAAAAGCGAAATTCCGGCGTATGAGACTACAGACCTGCTCGCTAAAATCAGCGCGAGTTTTTAGCAGATAAATTTTTTCGTAAAGTGTCTTTCGTTCACTAATGCCTTGCCTAGCGCAATATTTACAAAAAAGCATAACACGCTGGCTATTATCGATCAGAGCGGACTATATACGTTGAGAACAATAACAGATTACACAGGCAAGTCCTCGGCAAGCGGCGCGTCATAATAATATGTACCTATGCTTACGATTGGTGTGTATAAGCTAATTTAACTATAACAAAACTCCCCTAAAATTTAAGGGAAGTTTTGTTTGTTAAACTAAAAGAATTTATAGAAGTGTGCTACCCAAAAAGTTTCCGGCATCAGCAAAAGATAATATTTGATTTGGCAGAGAATTATTGTTACTGTCTGTACAATCAATCATCTTAAACATAGCCTTGCACTTTGATAGGCGCGCCATTAATACTCACTACATTACCATCATTATTTTTTGTTATTTGTAAATCTGCAACTATGTCAAAAGTTTAGCCGTGTTTTTTATTGTAAGCTGTCAAGCCGCCGCAGTCGATGATCTCTTTGACCGGACCGAAATCTTTGAGCGCGAAAGTCTGGCCGCCGGAGATTTTTACTGTCAATTTATCTAAATCAATTTCTAGTTCGTCGCCGGTTTTGACTGGCGAAAGATCCGCGGCGGTCTCCAGCGGATAAATGCTCCGGCCGCCGTTAATAGAGTTGCGGTAATAAATACGCGCAAAAGAATTAGCGATGACTGCCCGGATGCCCGCCGCGGCCAGAGCGATAGGAGCGTGCTCGCGCGAAGAGCCGCAGCCAAAATTATCTCGCGCCACAATGATCTGGTAAGGGCATTTATTCTGCGCGTCCAAAAAAGCGCCGTATTTTGGTTCTAGGTCGCGCATCGCGTTTCGTGCCAGCGTGGACGGCTCCATAGTAGTCAAATAGCGCGCTGGAATTATTTGATCGGTGTCTATATTATCACCGACCACAAATGCCCTGCCCTTAATAACACCTGCCATATTTCGTTCCTTTAATCGGTAATATAACCGGCAATTGCCGTTTTAGCCGCGGTGATCGGCGAAGCCAGATATACTCTGGAGTCCACGTGCCCCATCCGCCCGCGGAAATTACGGTTAGTTGTGGAAACAGCTGTTTCTCCGGCTGCCAGCACGCCGCCGTGATAACCCAGACAGGCGTTACAGCCGGCGGAGACCAGCACGCCGCCAGCGTCCATAAATATATCGTAGAGGCCGTCTTTGATAATTTGTCTCTGTATTTCTGTCGTGGCCGGAACGATGAGCAGACGAATGCCGGGAGACTTTTTTTTGCCATATAAAATCCGCGCTGCCGCCGCAAAATCCTCATATTTGCCGCCGGTGCAGGAGCCGATATATACCTGATCCACCCGCACATCCCGGCAGTCTCTGGCCGGCACGACATTGGCCGGCGAAAAAGGCTTGGCCACGACCGGAGCTAAATCCTCCGCCTGATAAGTTAGCGCCCGCGCATACTCAGCATCCGGGTCGGAATACAGCGGCTCAAATTTTTCCGGCGTCCGCGCCCGCACAAAATTCAGAGTTTTTTGATCCGGCGCGATGATGCCGGATTTGGCGCCGCATTCGATGGCCATATTGGTCAGGGTCATCCGCTCATCTATCGATAAAGCGTCGATAGCCTTGCCGCTCCATTCCATCGCCATATATAAAGCGCCGTCTACACCCAGATCGCCGATGACGCGCAGGACTAGATCTTTGGCCAGCACGCCGTCCGGCAAGCGGCCGTTGACTTCTATTTTTATAGTTTCCGGCACCCGGAACCAGAGGCGGCCGGTGGCGAACACATTGCCCAGCTCAGTCGAGCCGATGCCGGTGGAAAACGCGCCCAGACTGCCGTGCTGGCAAGTGTGCGAATCCGCGCCGACGATCACCTGCCCTGGACGCACAAAACCGCGGTACGGCAGCATAGTATGGCACACGCCGTAGTCGCCGGTTTCCACGCTGAAGATATTTTTTATTTTTTGGGCGGCGGCAAAATCCAGCAGTTTTTTAACCAGCATAGCAACCTGAATATCTTTATTGGGCACGCCGTGATCGGGCAAGATAATAATTTTAGCGGGATCCCAGACTTGGCCGCCGAAATCTTTTTCCACAATATCAATCGCCAGATCAGAAGTCACATCGTGCGCCAGCGCAATATCGACGCCGGCAAAAACAACCTCGCCGGGAGTCACTGTTTTTTTACCGGCGGCGCGCGCTAAAATTTTTTCGGTAATAGTCATTCCCATATTGTTTCGCTATTATAGGTATTAAAGGAAAAATTGTAAAATAAACTATGGCTAGATTGTTCATCATCGCTGATATTCACGGGCTGTATTCAGTCTGGCAAAAACTGCTGGGCCGTCTGCAGCCGGACGACACGCTGGCTGTTGCCGGAGATTTGTTTGGCAACCGCTATCCTTGCCCGCATAATCCAGATTATCAGCCGGAGTTGATCCGGCAAGAATATCAAGCCTTAAAAAATCAAAAATATTTTGTGTACGGCAACTGCGATATTCCCGAATTTTTTCCGGGGCAGAAATACCAACTGTCGTTCATTTTTGCAAACAAAAAAGTTTTGCTATGTCACGGCGACGACACTATACCGGCAGGTGATCACGATATTATCATCAGCGGCCACACGCATTGCGCCGGAGCGCGGGAACAAAACGGCAGACTATACATCAATCCCGGCTCGCCGGGACGGGCGCGCGACGGCTGGGCCGGCTATGCCCTGTATGCGGATGGACAAGCGCGTTTAGAAAAATTGTAGGGTGTACAAAACACGTTAAACCGCCTATACTCTCTAACGATCGTGGTTATTACAGAAAAAACAATCGTTTCAACATTCGGCGACCTGAAACTAAATCCTATTTTATTGAACGTGCTGGATGCTAATAAATGGCTGATCCCCACGCCTATACAGGCGCGGGCTATACCCACGGCGCTGCAAGGACGGGATGTGCTGGGCATAGCCCAGACCGGCACCGGCAAGACGCTGGCCTTCGGCCTGCCGATAGTCAATGCTCTGCCGGCGACACAGGGCAACGCGCTGATATTGGTGCCCACCCGCGAGCTGGCCGAACAGGTGGCCCAGACTATGGCGATCATCTGCCGTCCTTTTCGGATGCATACCTGTCTCCTAATCGGCGGCGCTTCAATGAATATCCAGCTGCAAAATTTGCGGCGCAGTCCGCGCGTGGTTATCGCCACGCCGGGACGGCTGATCGATCACCTGCAGCAGGGCACCATACGCCTGCATAATGTCAAATATCTGGTGCTGGACGAGGCGGATAGAATGTTAGATATGGGTTTCGAGCCGCAGATCAGAAAAATTTTAGAGACTGTGCCGACGGAAAGACAGACTATGCTTTTTTCCGCAACTATGCCGCCGGAAATACGCCGGCTGACCCGCAAATATATGAACACGCCGGAGACCGCCGAGGTGGCCCCCGCCGGCACAGTCGCCGAGCTGGTCGAGCAGGAGCTGTATCTGGCCAGTCGTGAGCAGAAAAAAAACCTGCTAAAAAAACTGCTGGCCGAAAGCTCCGGCCCGGTGCTGGTTTTCGTGCGCACCAAAAGAATGGCCGCCCAGCTGGCGCGTAATCTGCATAAAGAGTTCGCGGTCGCGGAAATACATTCTGACCGCAGCCAGGGACAGCGCCGCACCGCCATCGAGGGTTTCAAATCTGGACGTTACCGCATACTCATCGCCACGGATATAGCGGCGCGCGGCATCGACGTCAAAGATATCCAGCTGGTCATCAACTATGACCTGCCGGATGAAGCGGACAACTATATTCACCGCATCGGCCGCACCGGCAGGGCTGGCAGCACAGGCAAAGCTGTTTCTATTGCCACGCCTGAGCAGGGTAAAATAATTAAAGACATCGAGCGGCTGCTCAAGAAAAGCATCCCTGTGGCCGGGCAGTCTGCGAATCTAAGTTTTGACAGAACAGCTGGAAATCCGGGCAGAACGGAGCGGACTAGAAAGAATGGCTCTGCTTACAAATCAGGACGTAAATCTTACGGCTTCCGCCGGCTGGAGAAACACGAAACTCCGCTGCGGCGCGAAAACCAAACTACAGGCAAGCCGCTGTATTCGTATGACTCCAGCGACACTGGAGATTATTACCGGAAAACTGCGCCGAGATCGGCCAAAAAATTTTTTCGCAATCCTTTTAAGAAAAAATAGACGCTAGTTTAATTTTTTCCGCTCTGGATAAATTTTTAAGCTCGTTCTCCCGCCGTAATGCGCCGCCCCGGCTGTAACCGGTTTCCTGATAAACCAGCCTGACCGGCCGGCGCCCGCGGGTGTATTTGGCGCCCTGCCCGGCGTTATGCGCGGAAATTCTTTTGGCGGTATGCAAAGCGATGCCGGTATAATAAGTGCCGTCCGCACAACATAGCATATAGACTGAATATTTTCGGTCTGTCACGGTGAACGCAAAATCTCCTCAAAAAGCAGCCGGTCGCTTGACCGCGCTTGTTCTGCGGTCAGAGCAGGAAGAAGCGGGGTCTGCTGATAAGAGGAGTGAATTATTTCCGCCGGCGTTTCCTCGTAAGCATATAAAGCGGCGCGCTGGGAGTTTACCTGCGGCAGACGGCCAAGCAGGCCGGCCAATTCTGCTTTGGTCACCGGCGCGCCGCGCGGGGTGAATTCCGCTTGTTTATACATTCCGGTGCGCTCCAGCGCGAGAATAGCCGGATCTGCCCAGTGTTCATAGCTGACTATTGTGTAAGGACGCGGCTCCCGCAAAGGCAGTTCCAGCAGTCTGGCCAAAACCAGCGCCAATTGTCCTCTGGTTAGTTTTTCATCCGGACGCATCAGGCCGTCCGGGAAACCTTTTAGAATGCCTTGATTGGACAGAATATCCACTTCATCCAAAATGCCGCGCAGTACCGGCTCGGAATATTTGTTGATCCGCACGACCACCGCGGCCATTTCTTGGCGCGACACAGCGCGTTTAGGATTAAATTTTTGGGGGTAATCACCGGACATATAACCCAACGTGGAAACAGCAACGATGCTGTCCTGTGCTTTTTCCCCGGCAATATCGTCATATTTTACCAGCCGTAGTATCTTGAGCTTATAGACTTCCGGCTGTTCTGGGGTGCCTAGCAAAAGATCATTCAAGCCGACGGACAGCTCCACTTCTCTGGAAATTTTTTGCCCGGCAGCTGTGTGTTCCTCGCCGCCCAGCACATAAACAGAACCGTGCTTCAGCGTGCCGCTCACTAGCAGTCTGGCATCAGTGGTAGTAAGATTGGCTGTCGGAAATTTAAGCTCCAAAATAGTTTGATATTTTATTTCAGGGGGAATTTCCACTGTTACCGGGGCGGGTTTCCGCTCGCTGGCCGGTTCCGCGCCCACGTAGGAGAGGGAAAAATAATGTGTGGTCAGATCGGCCACCTCTCTATCCGGACAATAGGCATAGTCCAGCCGGAAACCAAAAAGATTGAGCCCCAGACCGGCTGAATAATAAGCGCCCAGCGCGCTATTGCCTCCATCTTCCTCATCTGGGGCTAACAGGTACTGACCGGCGCCGGCACGGAAAAACAGGGCGTCCAGCGGATGCCATTCCGCGCCAAAATGAGCAGTAGCCGGATAAAAACTCTGTGAAATATTTTTCTTAAAATCCAGAGCCAGAGTCAAATTACGCTGCAGCGTACGGTTGACCAGTCCCAGCGTAACATACTGCGCGATATTTTCCGCCTCGCCGGTGCCCCAGAGCAAAGCGCCCTGCGCCGCGCGGTTTTCTGCGCCTTGCAGTAAATTTTGGATTTTTAAGCCCAGCCCCAGATCGCGGAAGGGTTCAGCGTACAGCCCTATGTCCAGATTAAATGCGCTGCCGCTGCCTTGAGCGTAATTAACAATGCCTTTTTGCAAAAATTTGCCGCTTACGCCCCAGTACAGCGGGCGCCGCCAGAGAGAGCGCTCATTGGCATAGGTCAGAATCACCGCGCTTTCCTGATATGAAGTGAAGCGCAGGGAGCCGTAATCCGGATCGAGCGCGTAGCTGGCGTCGGTCAGCGGTATCTGCGGCACACTGCGGGACAGATAGGAAATTCCTAACACGGAATGCTCAAATAGCGGGAAAGCCAGACCGTAGTTCAAATAATTCACGTCTTGCAGAGTGTTCGCCGCCATCGAAAAAAACTTCAACTGTTTAAGCGGCGCGAGGCCGGCGGGATTATGCACCGCGGCGGAGGGATCGTCCACAATGACCGACGTCACTCCGCCCAAGCCCACACTGCGCGCGCTGGCCGGCACGGCGGAAATATCTGGAGATTCCAGTTTGGCCAGAGCCAAAACCGTCAAAATAATTACAGCTGTTATAATTTTCGGCACATTTTGTCCTCTAATTCAAAATTAAAATCTTGGCGCGGCCCAGTGATTTTTTCTCGCCGCCCTTCTCGATCAGCAGATGGCAGATGTACACGCCATTGGGCAGAATTTGATTGTTATTAAAAGAAGCTCTGCCGTCCCAGACCACTTTGTTGAGTCCGGCGTGCGCGCCTTCCTGTCCGCGGGGAATAAATTTGCGCCAGACCACATTGCCGTTGATGTCATATATATAGAGATTTATATCTGTGGAATTGGTCAGCTGATAAACCAGCGTGGTTGTATCATCCTTGCCGTCCTCATTGGGGCTGAAAGGATTAGGCGCCGGCACCGGCGGACGCACTAGGTCCGTGCCGCGCGAACGCACACTCACCCGCACAATATATGGCGCCGCGGCGATGCCGGATTTATCAGACAGGCCAAACTCAAAAATATGCTCGCCGATGTCAAGCAAAACCGGGTACTGCCAGTCAATTTGGTACAGCCAGTAGGGAATTTCTGCCGTCTTGTATATCTGCGCCGGGCCGCTGTAAACAAGCGCGCCGTCCACCGTCACGCGCACAGAGGACGGGTCAAGACCGATTTGTTTGTAGTCCAGCACATACGCGGAAATATACGGCCCCGCGGAAATGATTAGACCGTCGCGCGCCGGCATAGTGTCAAAATCGACTGTCACAATAATCGGCGCGGCTTCGGCAACATTCACGGTTAAAAGTCCGAGCAAAATATTGCTGGTGTTGCCAGCCAGATCAGCATAGGCATAGCCGGATGGCAGGTTAAAAGTCGCCACTGTGCCCACCGCCGGCAGGGCAGTTACTGGAATATGCACGTAACCGTTCCAAGTGACACGGTCAAGCTCGGAGACCACTGTCACAGGCGCAATAATATTGCCGGAAATATGCAGCTCGGCCTGCGGCGTCACAGCCAGCGGCGCGTCCGCCGCTAGAGTCACCGGTAAGTTTATGCCCACATTGGCGGTTTGCGTGGCCGGCCAGACGCTTAAAGTCGGCGGCACGGTATCAATGACAAAAGAATATATATCTGGATGAGGAAGCATCACATTGCCAGCCAGATCGTAGCCGCCGGAAATATTTAGAGAAGCAACCCCGTCGTGAGTGCCGCCGGTCCAGTAAATATTAAAAACCCCGGTCCAATCCTGCAGCGTAGTCCAGCTGCCTGTAAAATAATCAGAATAAATAGCGCCCACATTAAAGGCCACACTAAGCGGTTTGGCGCTATCCATATCCTCGTTAAAATGCACATTCACAGTTACGACACCGGCTCTAGCCGGATTGGGCGTGACCAACAACAAATCCACTTCCGGCTGACCGGAAGCGTCCCACAGCGCTGTTTCCCGTGCCGCGTATTGGTGCAATGCTCCGTAAATTTCTGGACGCGACCAATAATTATCGTAATAACTATTTTCGTAGCGCAAATAACCGTCGACGACCAGCCAAGCTCTGGGGAAAAACGCTACATTGTTCGTAACGCTCACCAGAAAAACCAGATCAGCCGTCGTCCCCGCGGCGATCGCCGGCATAGGATTTTGCCAGTTCACGGTAAAAGCGTTGTCCACATTGAAATCCGCCGGCGTCTGTCCGGCCGGAATACCGGCAAATTGCCTTTTGTAAAAATGCAAAGCGGCTTCATTGAGCGCGATGCTGCGCGCGGCGGAAGTATTGCGCGCCGACATAGTCACAATAATTCCGGTCTGGCCGATCTGCAAAATGGCGGGACTGACAATATTGGTCGTAAGACTCTCGATGACCAGCGTGTCTACCTGCACGGTGTTGCTCTGAGTGACGTATATAGCGCCGCCGTCGATCCGCACAAATACATCTCCAGAAACGGGCACAGGCGGCGCAGGGTGTACGGAATTTCCGCCCATAGGATAAGCGGCCAGCCAACTAAAAAGGCATAAGCCCCAAAATAATTTTGGCCAGCGCATAATATATAATTATATTATTTTAAGCAGGCAAACACAACGCAATAAAAATAAATAGAGCCTAAATATCCGTAAAAACCTGCTTGAACCAGCCGGCGATATTTTCCGGCAACGTAAACCTCTGGCGAAATAAAGAAATGATTGTTCCCGAATAATCATAAACATCCATTTTCAATTTTCCGGTAAATTTTCCTTTCAAATAATCACCAGCCGCCAAAGAAATTTTTTCAAAACTGCTGCAGATTACATATAACGCCTTATGATAATTTTGGTTCTGCAAAAGCACGCCCTTGTAATCTAATCCGGGGGATAATAAGACAACCCCGGCAATTCGCGGATTACGCTCTGCCAGATGTAACGCAAGGTTGGCTCCTAAAGCAATCCCCAACAAACCGGTCTGTTCGATCTTAAATTTAAAATTCTGCTCAGCATAACGCAATACTGCCTCCAGATCCGCATCCAAAACCGCATAATCCTGCTCTTGGAACACCCTCCAGCCGCGCCGGTCAGCGGCTATTGATTCGCCGTGTCCGCGCAGATCAATAGAAAGCGCCGAAATGCCTTCTCTCTGTAAATATCTGGCCAGATTATTCCAATCGCCGCGATTACGTCCCAAGGCGTGAATTAAGATCACGGCTGTCTGATCGGCCGTATTTACCGGGTAATACGTGCCGATCACGGTTAATTCTTCTGTAACCGGTATTTTTACCCGCTGAGGCCGCGGCAAACGATATTCCGCCGCAAAGACACTAGAAATAAACAACAATACAAAAATAATTTTGCGCATTCAATAATAACTCCAATCACTATTCCTGCCGGACAAATTCCAGCGGGTTTTTCTCCACCGGCTCGTCCAGCGCGCCGTTGGGCAGCAACAGCACCAGATCATCGCGCAAAACCAGCATTTTGCCGTCTATGCCGAAAATGGTGCCTTCCAGAAAAGCTAAAATGCGCTGTTTGATATTGCTGTCAATATACTTGAAGTCCACAAGCACGATGCTGCCGGAGATCACTTTGTCCGCGACAAGATGCTCCTCTTCAAATGAACGTATCGTAATTATTTTGACCGCGCCACGGCCAACCTTGACCGGAAATTTCATCGCTTTTTATTCTAGCAAATCAGGAATTAAGATACTAGGCTATTTGACCCGCTCGTAAACCCCGGTGATCATCTGGGCAAAAGCGCTGGTGCGCGAGGTAAAAGCAAAAGTATCGCCCAGCAGGATCAGCTCGCCGACCGTGTCATTCACCGCCACGATCGCGCCGCCGCCGCCGCCGGCCTTGCTGTGCAAAACGTATTTGCGCTCCACTATAGTGTATTTTTTCTGGCTGTTGCGTCCCTGTTCTTTGTCCAGCCGGCGAATATGCCGGCGGATCACCGTGCCTTTTTCCCGGTCTATTTCGTAAGTTACTTCAAAAAGATCGCCTTTGGCGCGGGAAGTTTTTACTTTGCCATTTTGTCTGGCCGCCACGTCCCGGATCTGGCGATAGGTGCGCATCTCACCAGCTAGAACACCCGCGGATAGAATCAAAAGAACTATCAGCAGTTTACGCATAATTCACTCGAACTCGGCTGTGTAGCCTAGCTCGCGGAAATATTTGCGCAATAAGGTGCCCTGACTGGTGGTTGGGCCGGTACTTTCGGTGTTGTCCACCTGCAGCAGCACATCCGTCCCCCGTTGAACTATTCGCACCATCACCGCGACCAGCACATAACGATCTCTGGCTTCGATAGTGCGCCAGGTGCTTTCCTCATAGGAAGTCAGAGGCGGGGTGCTATAAAGATTGGATGTGGCGATCGTCGCGCGCTGTCTAGTCGTCTCACTCTGATAAGGCACGTACACCTGTCCCAGCTCCACGCGGTAGGCTCCGGTCTGGTCATTGGCATAAGTGATGCGGTAACCATACAAAGCCGCAAACTCCTTGAAATGGGCAATCACTTCTTTAGCTTCGGCATTTTTGACCACCAGACGGTTGTTACAACCGGTGAGCAAGAAAAGGCAGCTCAACAAAATAAATAGTAAAAATTTTTTCATCTGTCTATTATAACATAAACCTATGTTAAAATCCCGCTATGACAGAATACGCTCTCATCACCGGAGCTACATCCGGCATCGGCTACGCGCTGGCGGAAGAATTAGCCAGACGGGGCAACAATCTGATCCTTGCCAGCCGCAGCCTGAACAAAATGCAGGAAATAAAACGTATTTTTGCGCCAAAATACCGAGTGGAGATAGTCTGCGTCAAAATAGATCTAAGCCGCCCGCAGGCGCCTGAGAAATTGTATACATTTTGCGCGCAAAATGCCTACACGGTAGGCATACTAGTTAATAACGCCGGCATCGGTTTGCCGGTGCGGGAGCAGGCGGAGCAGTCTTTGGCAGAGAGTGAACGGCTGTTCCAGCTAAACCTGCACTCCCCGCTCGTATTGAGCCAGTTATTCGGCAAAGCGCTGAAAAAACGCCGCCGGGGCTATATACTCAATGTCGCTTCTACCGCGGCTTTTCAACCTATGCCTTACGCCGCGCTGTATGGAGCATCCAAGGCCTTTGTTCTGTCGTTGTCCGAGGCTATGCACATCGAACTGCAAAAATACGGTGTCGGTGTCACCGCTCTCTGTCCGGGCATCACCGACACCAATTTTTTCCAGCACGGACGCCCTAGGGTTCCGGCCTTTTTGTACAAACTACTCCCGCCGGAATTAGTCGCCCAGCGCGCGGTCAAAGCTATGTACCAGAAAAAAATTTATGTGGTGCCCTATTTTCAGCACTGGCTCATCGCCCAGTTCAGCCGTTTTATCACCCGTAAAACCGCCGCGCGGATTATGCGCCGGCTGGAGATAATGCGCAAAAAAATCCGATGAAAGTCCGTCTGGATCAGCTGGTCGCCCGGAGTTTGGCCGTTTCCAGAGCCAAAGCGCAGGCGCTAATCATCGCCGGACAGGTGCTGGTCAATGAACAAAAGCTCCGCAAACCCGGCGCAGCCGTAAAGGAAGACTGCGCTGTCAGGCTATTAGGCGCGGACTGTCCTTATGTCAGCAGGGGCGGCCTCAAAATGGCCGGAGCGCTGGATGTTTTCGGCGTCTCGCCGCAGGGCTTAAACTGTCTTGATATCGGCGCCTCGACCGGCGGATTCACGGACTGCCTACTGCAGCGCGGCGCGGCCTCCGTTATCGCGCTTGACACCGGGCACAATCAGCTGGACTGGAAAATCCGCAGTGATCCGCGCGTCATTGTCCTCGAAAAATGCAATTTCCGTTATATGCGCAAAACAGAGCTAAGAAAATTGGCCGGACTCGACGCGTTGTCCCTGCAACTGGCTGTGATCGATGTATCCTTCATCTCGCTGGAGAAAATTCTGCCGCCGCTTTATACTGTGCTGGAAAGCCGCGCACAGGCAATCGCGCTGGCAAAGCCGCAGTTCGAGGCCGCGCGCGGGGAAGTAGGCAAAGGCGGCATCGTCAAAGACCCGGCGGTGCACGCGCGGGTGCAGGAAAAAGTCCGCGGCTATGCCGCCGCCGCGGGATTTATCACGCTGGGCGAAACAGCGTCGCCGATCACCGGCACGGACGGGAATAAAGAATTTTTTATTTATCTGGAGAAGCCGTGAGAACACTCTGTGTTTTTTACCACCGTAAAAAAGCCATAAAGCATCGAGCACAAAAACTTATCCAGCGCCTGCGCGCGGCCGGCTACCGTCTGCGCATCAATAAATCCGCCGCGCGGGCTGACCTAGCTCTGGCGCTGGGAGGCGACGGCACCGTCTTAAAAACAATACACCGCACGCTCCAACACCGCTTGCCTGTCCTGCCGGTCGCGCTGGGACGCCTGAGCTTTTTGGCGGAAATAAAAGCGGAAAAATTGTTGGTCGCGCTGGAAAAATTTTTCCGCGGGCAGCACTGCAAAGAAACCAGAGCTATGCTTAATGTTACGGTCATTCGCAGCCAGCGCCGGCGCAGTGTTTTTGTCATAAACGAGGCGGCGCTCACCAGAAACGGTTACCCGCGGCTTTTTGATATCGTCGTTCGATACGGCGCGCGGACGGCGGCTTACCGCGCGGACGGCCTGATCATCGCCACGCCTACCGGATCCACCGCCTACAATCTGGCCGCCGGCGGCCCAGCGCTGAAGCCGCTGGCGCCCCAGTATCTGCTGACGCCGGTTTGTCCGTTTCCCCGGCCAGAAAAATCCAGAGTAATTTCCTTAAAACAAAAAACTATCATACAGGCCGGCGGCAAAAAGCCCAATTTTGTCGTCATTTGCGACGGATACCGGATGCTCAAATTCCGTCCGCAAGACACGCTGGAAATCAGCCGCGGCGAGCGGACTTTTACCTTAGTAAGATTTGCCCGGTAGCGGCAGAAAATTCTATTTGCGCTTGTTAAATTTTTTCCAAAGTCCCAGCCAGCCGCCGATATCGGTCAGCAATTCGATGCGTCTGGCAATAGCCGCCGTGTCTTTGAGAATGCGAAATAACTGCCAGCAAATCAGCAAAGCCACCAGCAAAAGCAAAGTGTAGAGAATTTGGTTGACCAAAGGCAGTATGACCGCAAGTTGCGCCATAAAATCTCCTATTTCTTTTTCGTTTCGTCTTTGGTTTCAACTAATTTAGAAATTTTTTTAATCTTATCCTCGATAGACTGCTTGGCGGAATTTATCAGATTTTCGCCGCTGGTTACCGCATCGTCGATAATATCCTGATTTTCGTCCTTAATGTCCTTGAGCCATTTGCGGGTCTTCTCGCCGGACTGCGGCGCGAACAGCACGCCCAAAACAGCCCCTAACACCGCGCCGACAAATATACCTTCCCAAAAAACACCGCGTTCTCTATAACTCATAAAATCTCCCTCCGGATTACCCAAGCATTATACCGCAAAAAAAGACTCACGCCAATTTCCGGCCGGTCAATCTGCTGTGCGCTTCTAAATATTTTTCACTGGTCTTCCGCACAATATCCGCCGGTAAAGCGGGCGTTGGCGGTTCTTTGTTCCATTTAAGGGTTTCCAGATAATCGCGCAGAAATTGTTTGTCAAAACTCTGCTGGGAGCGTCCGGGCTGGTACAGTTTCACATCCCAAAAACGCGAGGAATCCGGCGTCAGGACTTCATCGATTAAAAGCAGACTGCCGTTCGCATCCAGACCAAACTCAAATTTGGTGTCGGCAATGATAAGGCCTTTATCCAGCGCTTCCGGCGCGGCCAGCCGGTACATAGCCAGAGATTTTTCTTTTATTTTTTCACCCAGCTCCCGGCCAATTAGGTCATACATTTTCTCTAAACTGATATTTTCATCGTGCCCCTGCTCGGCTTTAGTCGAAGGCGTAAAAATAGGCTCCGGCAGTTTGTCGCCCTGCCTTAAATTTTCCGGCAGCCGGCAGCCGCAGATCGCGCCAGTTTTCCGGTAATCTTTCCAGCCCGATCCTTCTATATAACCGCGGACTATGCACTCGACCGGCACAACTTTAGTTTTTTTGACCAGCATCGCGCGACCTGCTAATTCCTGAAACTCCGGCGGAAAATCGTCGCGCTCGGCAGAGAGCAGGTGATTGGGCAGACGGTCAGCTGTCCGCTCAAACCAGTATCTGGATATGCCGGTCAGCACCTGTCCTTTATAAGGTATGCCCTCGTTAAAAACCTGATCAAAAGCGGAAATTCTATCCGTGGCCACCAGCAGCAGTTTATCGCCTAGATCGTAAAGCGCGCGCACCTTGCCTTCTTTTAGAGGTTTTATTTTAGTTTTTAACTGCGTGATCAGCATAATTACTCCGCATTTTTGAGCCGCGAAGCATTATATTAGATATTTTCTTTCTCCACCAGCTCCAGTATATGATAATCGCGCAAAAGTTTGAGCGGTTTGGCGCGCAGGCGGCGGGTCTGCAAGCCGGGGTTTAATCTTATCTCGGCGCGGCGTTTTTCCGCCAGTTTCTGCTGTTTTTCTTCCTCCTGCGCTCCGGCGGCGCGGAGCCTAGTTAGACGCTCCAGCGAAATGCACACTTTGTGCATCCCGCGCGGATACTTGGTGCAGACGATATTGATATAGGCGT
>JAITIS010000088.1 GCA_031279305.1 Candidatus Margulisiibacteriota bacterium
CCGTATTTTACCGCTAACTCCAGCTCTTTGGCCGGTATATAGGCATTGATTGACAGCATATCTTTGACGGAATTGAGCAGGGAGATTTGCAGCAGCGGGTCGACAATTTTGTCCGAGAAATCAAACACTCTGTCCGTGCCGGTCTCATCCTCGTAAATCACCACAAATTGTTTTACGCCGTCGCGTTCGGCCTCGCGGACGCGGGCGTTCGGCACGGACGGCATACCGAGTTTGGAGGACATAGCCAGCAGCAGATTGGTGAAAAGCAAAGACAAGCCTTGCGAATTGCCGGCCTGCATTTCGGTCACTCTGGCCATTTCGGAAGTCAGGTCCGGCGAGTCCAAGAAAACAAATTCTGTTTTAAGAAAATTGAAAAGTTTCAGCGCCAGCTCGTCCGGCGAGATGCCGTCCAGGACGGTCTCTTGCTCGAACCTGTCCAGCAATTTTTGCAGACATTCTTGCTGCGGGTCGATATAGGCGCTGATGCTGTCTTCTGCTGACAAAGCAGAGGACTGACAAACATTTACTTCACAAATATCTTAATAATCACTATGTTCAGCGCAAAACTGTTGTGGAGGTACGATTATGTTATTTAAGAAAACCTTAAAAGATTATGCGGAAAATTTATTTGCGATCGGTGGACACTGGCATCAAAAACGGAAACAAAAAGGCCGGAGTATTATCAACAAAACAATTTACAACAACGCTTATTTAACTAGAAATTTTATCATTCCTTTTTGGGGTGATCTGCGTCCGCAGAAAATCTCGGTTAAAATAATCAATGAAAAACTAATAACTGCCAAGTCTGCCAAAGGCCTTGAACTTGCCTACTCTACCAAAAATAAAATTCTCTCTTGTTTATCTGAAATATTTACGTATCTTGCCGAGGAAGAGCTAGTGAAAACCAATCCAGTAAAAAGCACCGTCAGATTTTCCAGTGCAATAATTAACAAGCGCGGAGCTTTGTCCCCGGATGAGATGCATAAATTATTCCCTCGATCCCACGGCGAATTGCTCAGAATCTGGCGGAGGCAGATCTATATTTGCGCTTTTTTGATCCTGAGAGACACTGGGTTAAGGCCGAATGAATTAGTCGCTTTACAGTGGAAAGACTGGCATCCTGAATTAAAATTTTTTCCTGTAACCAAAGCCATCGAAGCGGCTACGCGGGCAAAAATTAAAAGCACCAAAACAGGCGCAGTAAAGCCCGCGATAGTTTCACCGGTCACGGCGCGGGAAATTATGCTGCTAAAAAACAGCAGGCCAAAGATCCTGCCGGAGACATTTATTTTTGCCGCTCAGGATGATCTGCCTCTCAGCGTGCATACTTTAAGCAGAAATTTTCACTGTGGAGTGAGACGCGCCGGCATTAATCGTCCAGAAATAACTCCGTATTGGCTAAGACATACATTTAACACGCGTATGCTGGAAGTGCTGCCCGATGAAGCAGTCCGCACCTTAATGGGGCATCGCGCGGCGTATCTTACGGAACATTACCGGGATGCGGATGTGAATTCTTTAATAAGAGAAGCGCGGAAAATTCATAAAATAATCAAGAAAAATAAATTATTCTGACTGCGGTTTTTTCAGTACATCTCTTTTGAACGTGCCAAATATGTGCAGATCCTCAGCCTGTTCGCCGGAACGCAGATAATCGTACAGCACGGCCTCCGGCTCGTGCTTAGCATTTTTGTAACGGGCTAACTGCTCGGCGTTGCCGCCGGCGACATACGTGTAAACTTTATTCAAGCCTAAATCTTTGAACACATAGCTGTACGCCTGCGCGGCAATAACCACGCCTAAATCCGTGGTGCGAAATTCCGCCGGTATGTAAATTTGCAGCGCGGCATTGCGGTTTTGCCAGCTGAAATTCTGTAAAGTGATGAAGCCGGTTAGTATCTCATTATTGGCTTCGGCGACAAACAATCTGGTGCGCGTTTCAATCATTCTGCTTGTGGCTATCTCTTTGAGCAGCTGATTGCGCAGTAGACGGCGGTTGTTGCAAGGGTAGGCAGTCAGATTATGTTTGTAATAATCCTCAGCGGAGAGCCAGTTAATGACTTTGGGTATATCTCTTTTTTCCATCGCGCGCAGGTAAATATTTATTTTGCCGCTCATTTGTAATAATCCTTTTTGCTAAGGCCAAAAATTTCCTGATCGTGGTACTTGTTATTGAAATATAAATGCTCCCTAAGCTGGCCTTCTTTTTTGAACATACATTCTAATAAAACTTTTTTAAGCTCTTGCTCATAAGGCAGGCAGTGGCAGTATATTTTTTCAGCCTGTCCTTTGTTAAAAAGATTGTTCAGCCCGGTCGCCAGCGCGTCGCCCATCAGGCGGGTGTTATTACGGGAAGGCTGCATAGTCAGGCTGACTCCGGCGGTATGCTGGGGATTGTGAATATTGCTGAAAAGCAGCGCGCCCTGCGGCGTATTGTCTCTGGCATATACGATATAAAACTGGTGATTGAGCGAGCTGACCAATATTGCCAGATCATCCGTGGAGGCCATCAAAGTGCTTTTGTTTAAGAAAAAAGAATCTTTAGTTTTAATCGACCAGCCGCGCATAAGGCTTAAATCGCGCGGCTTGACGGAATCAAGATAAACTTTTTCGCCGTTTAACTGAGGCATTAGTCCCCCTCAAAGGGGATTATAACATATTTAATTCAAGCTCATCGACACCGTGGCAGTGACTGTGCCGAAGTCCATACTGTATTCCAGCGTCTTGATTTTCTGCGCTTTCTTACAGCCTTCTTCTCCCGCTTTGCGAATGAGCTCTTTGATCTCTTTTTCTTTCATCGCCGCACCGCCTTTGCTCTCCCTATATATACCCACTTGTGTTCTAAACTATACGTAAGTATCGAGCGCCGGAGCGCGCCTGATGTATGGAAATTTTGTGTTCTATTAAAGCCTGCTCAGAGCCGGGATGCGGCGTAGCGCGCCGCCGCTTGAGCGGATATTCGATCAAAAATAGCCTGCCGGTTTTGCCGGTAAATCAGCGCGCGTTTTTGCGCGGCGGTGTTCAGCGAAACCAGCGCCAGCAGGCCGAACAAAGCGGCGCTGATAATGACCAACGTAGTCAGCAGAATAAATCCTTTTTTCACGGCGTCCTCTGCCTAAAATAATTTTCGTAAATATAGGTCTGGCGGTTTGACCGCGCGGATATAGTCACCTTATACAGGTTATTTTGCGCGCGTGTAACCTGAATATCCTCAAAAGGTAAATCCGCAATATCCAGCCGTCCGGTTTGCGCGCTGCCTGCGGCGATTTTTTCAGCGACGGACATAAACTGCTGATTTATGATCTGTTTTTGTCTTTCTGTTTCCTGCAGCCGGAAACAGCTCAAATAAAAACTTAACAGCGCGCCGACTATGACCGTTCCGGCAGAGAGTGTGATTAACAATTCCAGCAAAGTAAAACCTTTTTTCATAAACTTCCCGGATAATAGTCG
The DNA here is from genome assembly GCA_031279305.1 of Candidatus Margulisiibacteriota bacterium. Classification (GTDB taxonomy): domain Bacteria; phylum Margulisbacteria; class Termititenacia; order Termititenacales; family Termititenacaceae; genus JAISQA01. The sequence continues at coordinate 3,451 of JAITIS010000088.1, forward strand.
CGGTGCAATTCGACCGCATTATTTTCAGCCCAGCGCACGGATACGGTCACGCTGCGCCGCGGATACAGGTCAGCCACGGTTTCGGTCAGGCTATAGCCGTTTTTAGACGGCAGCAGACTATAGCCGTCATAAGCGCGGCATTCCAGCGCGGAAGCGGCCAGATCGACCGCCTCGCGGTAACGCCAGCTGTATTCGCTGTTCCTTAGCTGGCTCTGGAGCAATATTTGCAGGCCTAACAGCGTGGTGCCGGCGATTGCCAGCGCGATAATTAACTCTAATAAAGAAAAACCTTTTTGCATACCAAAAGTATACCAACGCAGCAAATATTTTCAATGCAATTTAACCGGCGGCTATCCCGATACTTCCGTAGGTATAATATTCGGTTTGGCCGGGTATATATGTAGTGTAAATCAGGGGAGGCTAAATGGACATTCAGCAAATCCAGCACGCGCCTAAAGTCGCGCCCGTGGAGCAAACTGCGCAAAACAAAGACGATCTGGCTAGAGCTTTTTTAGCAACGTTTCAAACCGCCGATCAGGCGATAAGCGTGCTCCAGTCCGAAAAAAAGCAGAAAGAAGAAGATAAAAAACGCCAGCGGATTTTTGCCAGAGAGGATTATGAGGGCTACAACGAGCTGGAGGATGTGCTGGAAGAAATAGACGCCAGACTGGAAAAAATGCTGGATATAGCCAGACAACTGGACGCTTAAAGTTAATTGGGGGAATAGAGTGAGCCTTGACTTGCAGGATATACAATCGTTGTACGCGCGCATAGCCGCCGCAGGCATCGCGTCCAGAGAAAATATCTCCGCCCAGTATCTGGCTGTGGCCGAAGAAATGGGGCTTTGCGGCCTCAATTCGGCGGACAATTCCAGTCTGCGGGATTATTTCAGATTGAGGACAGACCGGCCGGCGGACGATTCCGCGTACATCTACAATCTTAAAGATTACGACATCGAAGGCCGGGTGAGCGGCGGGACAGATTCTTATTATCTGGTTTCCTACAACGGCGAACAAAATATTGTGGACGCCGCTTTCGGCTACGCTGACCTGACCGGCGGTTACAACAGCGTGGATACTTACATCGATCCGTATGATCCGGCGATCGCCAGACTGCTGGCGGATATACCCGGACTGGATGATCCGAAACTATCTACAGAAGAAAAACTGGCCAAACTCTACAACTACATCATCGATAATTTTAATTATGTCGCCGAAGATAAAGACGACTGGAATTTTGCCGCCGAGACAATATTTGCGCGCGGCGGCGACTGCGAAGATTTGTCTATCTTGCTGGCTTCGGCGATGATCGCCCTGCTGATGCAGGAAGGGATGGACTACCAAACCGCCAACAGCCGAGTGTCCGCCGTCGCCGGCAAGCACGCCGTGTATGGCGATCACGTTTTTGTGGAATATCTGGCGGACGACGGCAATACTTATGCGCTTGATCCGTCTTTTGCCGAGGAAGGCAAGATCAATAAATTGTCCGATCTGAAGCAGATTAAGGATCTGCAATTCACTGTTTATTTTCGTTTCAATGACAATCAAGTGTTTGGCTCCTCTGCTTTGTCAGCAGAAGACAGCATCAGCGCCTATATCGAC
>JAITIS010000094.1 GCA_031279305.1 Candidatus Margulisiibacteriota bacterium
CGGGCCGCGACGTCTGCGGCATCCTAGACCAAAAGTCTTTTATGGAAGCTCTGCTGGAGACCGACGTAGCCCATCTATGGATCGGCAATAACAGCAAGAAAAGAGGGACAGGGAATTAGGCTAATTCCAGCATTTTCTGCACAGCCAGCCGCGCTTTTACGGCTGTTTTTTCAGCCAGTGTCACCAGATTTGCTTCATTTTCCAGAACGTTCAACAGTTTTTCCAGCGTGTTTTTTTTCATATTGGGACAGACGGCTAACGGAGTGACCGGATAAAATTTTTTGGCGGGATTGTCCGTTTGCAGGCGGTAAATAAGTCCGTTTTCACTGGCGACGATAAATTCTCGCGCTGGAGATTCCGCAGCGTATTTTTGCATCTGGCCGGTGGAGCCTATGAAATCCGCCCGATCCAGAATATTTTTATTATTCTCCGGGTGCGCCAACACCAGAGCCTCGGGATGCGCCGACTGCGCCCGCGCCAGAAATTCGCCCAGTATACGGTGATGGGTTGGACAGAAACCCGGCCAAAGAATAATTTCTTTATCCAGCGCCTGCGCGGCGACATAGGCGCCCAGCGATTTATCCGGCACAAAAATTATTTTTTTCTGCGGCAGTTTTTGCGCTATCCTGACCGCGTTGGCCGAAGTCACGCAGATATCCGACACGGCTTTAACCGCGGCTGTGGAATTTACATAAGTAACCACCGCGGCGTCAGGATGGGCGGCTTTGAGTTTAAGCACCCCATCCACCTCGGCCATATCCGCCATCGGACAGCCGGCTTTAGGCTCAGGGATATAAACTTTTTTGCGCGGGGCCAGTATAGCCGCTGTCTCAGCCATAAAATACACGCCGCAAAAAATTATTTTGTCCTGCGTTATAGAGACATCCGCCGATCTGCGGCTAAGCCCCAGACTGTCGCCGACAAAATCCGCGGCGTCCTGCACTTCCGGCGGCGTGTAAACGTGCGCCAGAATAAGCGCGTTTTTTTCTTTTTTCAGCTGTCTTATTCTGGCGGCCAGCTCAGACATCAGTGCTTGAAATGCCGCCGTCCGGTGAAAACCATCACCAGACCGTGCTCGTCGCAGGCCGCGATGGATTCGTCGTCGCGCAGCGAGCCGCCAGGCTGGATAATCTCCGCGATGCCCAGTCCAGCCGCCGTGTCAACCGTGTCCCGAAACGGGAAAAAGGCATCGGAAGCCAAAACGCAGCCTTTGATTTTAGCGGCGTTGTGTTCGCCGGCTTTTTTCACCGCGCAGTTAAAAGCGTCAATACGCGACATCTGCCCCGCGCCGATACCGATGACCGCGCCGTCTTTGGCCAGCACTATGGCATTGGATTTCACGTGCCGGCAAATTTTCCAGGCAAAAAGCAAGTCCGGTAAATTCTGCGGGGATTTTTTAGTTTTCACCTGCAGGTCTTTTTCTGTCGTCGTCATTTTATCCCGGTCCTGCACCAGATAACCGTTATTGGTGCGCTTCACATCCGGCCCGGTAATCACAAAATCTGTCTTGATGAGACGGATATTTTTCTTGGCTTTTAAGATAACCAAAGCTTCCGGCAAAAAATCCGGCGCGGCCACCACCTCGACAAAAAGTTTAGCCACTCTGCCGGCCAACTCCGCGGACACCGGACGGTTCACCCCGACTATGCCGCCGAAAGCCGAAACCGGATCGCCGGCCAGCGCCCGGTCATAGGCTTCCTCTGGGGCCGCTCCGATCGCCGCGCCGCAGGGATTGGTGTGCTTGACGATCGCCGCGGCCGGTTCGGCAAAATCCGCCACGATATTTTGCGCCGCGTCGATGTCAATAATATTATTGAAAGACAATTCTTTGCCGTGCAGCTGCGTATACGGTTTGCCTATATACACCGCGCTCTGGTGGGGGTTCTCGCCGTAGCGCAGTTTTTGCGCGGAGCCTAGAAAATCCGTCGTTTTATTTAGCTGGGTTTGGTTCAGATAAGCGCCGATCGCCCGGTCATAAGCGGATGTGCGCTCAAACACTTTGACAGCCAGCCGCTCTTTGGTCTCAAGCGACAGCTCTTTGTGCTGTTTCAACTCCGCCAGCGCCGGCGTGTAATCCGCCGGATCGGTGATGACGCCGACCGAGCGGTAGTTTTTGGCCGCGCTGCGCAGCATAGACGGCCCGCCAATGTCGATGTTCTCAATGGCTTCTTTTAACTCAATGTCCGGTCTGGCGATAGTTTTTTCAAAAGGATACAGATTGACTACGACCAGATCGATAAAATCGATCCCGTGTTTTTGACAGGTGGCGACGTGCTCTGGATCATCGCGCAACGCCAGCAGACCGCCGTGAATTTTGGGATGCAGGGTTTTGACCCGGCCGTCGAGCATTTCGGGAAACCCGGTTGCCTCGGCAATATCGATGGTCTTGATCCCGTTCTCCTGCAAAACCCTGGACGTGCCGCCGGTCGAAATTATTTCAAAACCCAGCCCCGCCAAGCCCCGGCAAAAATCAACCAGGCCTGTTTTGTCGGAAACGGATACGAGCGCGCGCATAAGGCCTCCTAAAAAACAGAGAGAGGATTATAGCACGGGTAGATTAAGGCGTGGCAATTAGCGCATCTATTATTTTTTCTCAGTATCTTTAGGAAAATAATTGATATTATCCGCCAATAGTTTTTTACATTTCTCTAATATATTAGCCATCTCTTTTATTTGTTGTTTTTTACCGTCCTGAAGCCAGTAGGTATAACTCTCAGATAAATCTTTATAGGCCTTCCTTATTTTTTTTAATATTTCCTTCATACGCAAACTTTTATCATTTATATCATTTCTGTGTGTTAATTCAGTGCATATCTCTAGCAGGCCAGCTATATGCGTTTTACGGCTTTGCATAGAATTTTGTAAATATGCATATAATTGCTCTGTTTTTTCCGGTGAAGATATAGCCAGCCTTTTGTATCCCCAGGCTAAATTGGCGTTTACAGATAAATTATTTTGAGCATACGGCAAAAATTCCGCCAACGCCGCTGTTCTATGCAATATATCATCTGCGGTAACGCCCTCTGCAGGGTTTCCATCATCTGTATA
>JAITIS010000021.1 GCA_031279305.1 Candidatus Margulisiibacteriota bacterium
ATTAAGATTTTGCCGTTGTATCTCCGACACCCAGATCGGAAAAAACTCTGGATTGTTCTCCAGATCTTTTATGGAAGTAATGCTAGAACTCGAGGTGTTTGTAACGCCTGTCACAGCCCCCACGGTATCCGCCATTTTTCCCCCTCTAAATATTCAAGCCAAATAGTTGACCAGAACATCCCTTATTAAATATTTAACCTCGTTCATTATATCTTTTTTGGGTATATTCTTCAATATGCCGTAATCAATTTTTTCCGCGCTCTGGGCTAAAAACCGGCTCTCCAACTCCTGATGTCTGGCGCCGGAATAACCGGAAAAATCCAGATCGCTCAAGGAAAAGCCAAAGCCGGTTAATAGGCTCTCCAGCTCGCCGCGTGCGGATTCTAAGATTTTTTTGGCCTCTGCGCCGGAAGCAAAAGCAATACGCAGATTTTTTTTATCCGCAAAAACATAAAGGTCTAGACGTCCCAGCTCCGCCGGCTCCAAGGCAAATTTGAGTTTGACAATCTGGCCGTCCCGGCGGGCGCGGATGGTCTGCAAGACCGCCGCGTATACTTCCGCAAAATCCGGCTGGCTGACCGGACGGTTTGGCGGCGCCGGTTTTTCCGCTGTCCGCTCCAGCTCATCTACGGAACCGCCGCGGAAATTTATTTTTTCCGCCAAAGTTTGAATCTGGGTCTGAATCAAGCCGCTCGGCGCGGCGTTTAACTCCTGCCCGTCTTCGTTTATATCTTTTACAGTTTTTTCCGGGGACACATCTTTTTGCTTAATTTTTGCCGGGCGCGGTTCCACAGAAACCGGAGGGGTAAAATCCAAAATCCTAGCGGATTTTTTTTCCTCCGGAGCAGTAATATTGTTCTTTTTAATCCGGCCCCTCGTCTGCGGAGTTTTAGCCTGCGTCTCCGCCGCGGCGGTTTTTTCCTGCGTTTTGCTGACCTCCTGATCCAAAATAAGCGAAAATTCTGCCGTCACAGCGGAAGTTTCCGGCTTCAGGGCGGTCGGCACGGATTTTTCCAGCACCGATTTGTTCAAATTAACTTCCATCACCGCTCCTTTCTTTAACGGTTTAAGGCGTCGATCTCCGCGCGCACCCGCTCGTCAGCAAAGAGCCAGCGCACGATATTGCGGCGGGTTAGACGACTGCGCGGTTCGATTTGCAGCTCCGCACGGCTCAAAGCGCGAAACCAGTCATAAGCTTCCTGCTGGGTGATCGCCTCGTCCGGCCGAAAAGTATTTTGATCTTTGATCACGCCGCGGTCGACCAGCAGTTTGATCGAGGGAGCAGACCAGCGGTTAGCCTGCACATCGCGGAACACATCCTGAAAAATTTGCTGGGGCGTGATATTTAACATCCGCACAAAGAGCGCGGCCGCTTCCTCACGGGTAATTTCTTTATCCGGAAAAAATTCCGCGCCTTCCTTGAAATATCCAGCTGTCGCCAGATACTCAATCGCGCCGCGCTCCTGAATATTTTGAATATCGCTGTAGGTAAGCAGACGCAGGCCGGTTAAGCGAATAGAATTGCGGGTGTTTTCCACCAGTATAGTGTTGCGTCCCGGCTCCAGATTTAAGGACAGCTCAAAAGAGCTGTCCGCCGCGGCGCGTACCCGGCGGCCATTGACCCGCGCTTCCGCTTCGCCGCCGCTAAAACCGCGCACGGTCAAAAGCGCATCATTGACCCGGAAATTATTCTGCGGATAAATTACTATCAGCTCGGTGCGACCGTCCGCCGCGATAGAATCGCCGGTGCGCGCGATAGTTCCGGCATTGCTCAGACGCTGGCGATCATATCTGTTTAAGAAAGAATTAAAGTCATCGGCGGGATTAGTTATTTTTTTTTTATCCGGGTCTTGACCCAGATTTTCCGCCTGCAGGAGCACATCCGAACGGTCTTCCACGGCCGCAGGTCGCGGCACATTTTCCTGTTCATAGCCCTCGAAATTGGCGTAGCGGTTTAGAATATTCCGGTAAGTGTCGGTACTGGCCAGTAAATTGATAAATTCCTCTCTGGTCAACGGCCGTCCCGGATCGGTGAATCCGGCAGACACAGCGGTAGAATCAGCCGGTTTGCTGTCCCAAGCATTGAGCAAACGCACGGCCTCTGCAAAAGAAATATTTTCCGTGCTGGACATATCGCCGGTCTGGCCGCGGATGCCATAAAGTATGCGCAACGCCTCGCCGCGGGTAATAGTCTGTCCGCCGCTTAGACTGCCGTCGGAATAATTGACATAACGGCGCACCATGTTAAATTTCAGATTGTCCAGCGTATTTTGCCTATCGGCATAAGGCTGCACATACAGCACTCGCAACACTCTAGTCTCGCCGCCGCCTTCAACCCGCACTATATTGCGCCCGTCATTAAGCTTCAGCTGCGCCAGAAAAGCGCCCTTTTGCACCGGGACAGCTATGCCGTTAATAGTCACCTGTTCCCCGGTTTTGAGCAGACCTTTAATTTCTATGGTCTGCCTGTCCGCAATATCCCTGTCACGCGGGGCAAGCACTTTGAGATTACCCGTGTCGGTGTCCTCAAAAGAAATCAAGCGTCCGTTGACATAAATATCGGAAAGCATAGCTCGTTCCGCCTCACCTAGAGAAGACAGCGTATTTTCCTCAAATTGCGCGCCGTAGCCGGTTTTCCAGTTATAAAGCTCATTGGTTTTAGCCCTAGCTTCGCGCGAAGCGCTTAACATCGCCGCGGCTTCCGCGCGGGTCAGTTCGCGATCTGGGTAAAAATTTTCTGCCGGCGAAATAATGCCGGCATTAACCGCGGCAGCCACCTGCGGGGCATAAGGCATATAAGCCGGCACATCCGCAAACACCTGTCTAGTGCTATCCGCGCGACCTGTATCCAGTTCATCCATCCGCACTATCGCGCTTACCGCGTCTTTACGCGTGATAAAAGCGTTTGGCACAAAACCTTCCGGCAAAACATTCATATAACCGGCTTCTAAAACCGCGTTAATATACGGAGCATACTCGCCCTGCACATCCACCGCTCCAGCCGGCCTGGCGGCATTGAGCGGCAGGGCTTTGATAACGGCCAGAGCTCTGGCGAATTCCGCGCGGGTTAGATAATCCGCCGGACGGAATTTGGTCTGGTCAGCTCTATCATTATCCAGCACACCCAGCGTAAGCAGAGCGGTGACCTGATTTTTCAGCGCAGAATAGCCCTGCAGATCATCCGCCTCGCGGACTTTTAAGACGCGCAACGAGGTGGTGACCGACGCGCCTTCCGCGCTGACCATCATAATATCCAGCACATTTTTACCCTCCTGCGTCATTTCGACTGGCAGAATATAGCGTCCGGTTTCCGCATCTGGAGTAACCGACGCTCCGCCGGCGGAAATCAGCGCCGCGCCTTTTTTAGCCGTGCCGCGCACATAGACTATCTTTTCCGCGGTGACCGTTCGGTCGCGCGGCGAGTTCACAAATCTGGTCGAATGTACATCTTCTACGATCTCCGAGCGGTTGCCAAATTCATCGACAGCTATAGTCCGCAGGTTGATGTAAGCATTGGCGTATTCTGGCGTGATCGTCCACGAGCCAGTCCATTCATTGGGCAGGGAAGAACGGCGCAAAACTATATTGGTATCATTGGGCAGTCTGGTCGCCACAGCGCTAACCTGTTTGTTCAGACGCGCGCGGATAAATAACACGGCGCCATCGCTGGTAATCTCTGTGGTGACTTCCGGCTTTATCTGGTCGGTGTAAATCACCAGCACTGCGGAAGCGTCGCTTTCCACATACTGCTCATACTGCGCCACGGCGTATACATCATTCTGGCCGTTATCCAATAAAACGCTGTCCGCGTTCCAGATACCGTTGGCGTCCGCTCTCACCGTCTTGCGCAGACGTTGATTAACATAGATCGTCACCTCGGCGTCCGCCTGTGCCGTGCCGCTCAAAGCGATAGAGCTGGCGGTCACTCTGGCCGATTCGCCGATGATCTGCGGAGTCTGGGTTTTAGAAATGCCTAGTATTGTCAAAGAAACGTAATGAGTATTGCCCAGCGGCTCCGGAAAAGTCCGAAAAGCATAATCCAGCGAGAGCGTGTAAGGATTGCCGTCAAAACCGCCGAAATTAAACATACGATAGCCCAGACCCATAGTGAGATTAAAATCATCGAGTCCGGCGCGAAAACGCAAAGATTTATCCGCGATGTATTCCAGACCAAAATGCCAGCCGTTGTTATCCAGATCGCCGGCGGCGATAAAATGCTGGCTTAGGAATGTGAAAGGCTTGGCCGCGCCGATACGTATATTGCGTTGATATGAAGAAGCGGAAGCTGGGTCGGCATCGTCGTCTGGATCAGCGGCCTCTTGAAAAGTAGGCGGTAAAATATTTTGCAAAGCAACACCAAAAGCAATATCCCCTATCTCGCCAATATAAGGTAACCTAGGGAAGGCAATATCGAAACGAACGCCGGCGTCTAGGCCAAAACCGGTCAGCGTAGTACCGGCCAGCGTGGATTGGGCAATTTTGCCGGTCAGCCCCAAATCTATGTTCTTAAAAAATTCCCAGTTCCACGACAATGGCATAGCATAGGCCACACCCAGTATACGCTCGCCAAATTCATAAGAGTCTGTTCTTACATATTTTTCCGTAGAATAATCAAAGTCTGTCTCCGGTATGTCGGTCACACCGTAGGAAAGAAAAGTCACGCCAAAATGTCCATAAGGCGTCG